>JAFDYE010000465.1 GCA_018267585.1 Bacteroidota bacterium | reverse complement strand
TGCAGATCGGCGCTAAGACCCCAGCGAAAACGGCTGAGCAGCCGCTCCTGCAGGCCGTCCAGGTCTTTGGGCGGCTTGTCGGAAGAAAGGATCAGTTGCTTCCCGGATTGATGAAGGTGGTTGAAGATGGCGAAGAAAGCGTCCTGGGACTTTTCAGCACGGCTGAAGAACTGAACGTCGTCGATAATGAGCACATCCACCAACTGGTAGAAATGTATAAAGTCATTGATCGCATTGTTCCTGCTGTGATCGACGAATTGATTGATGAACTTCTCGGAGCTTACATAAAGAACAACCTTGTTCTGATGTAGACGCTTGACCTCATTGCCGATGGCCTGGGCAAGATGCGTCTTCCCTAACCCTACTCCGCCATATATGACAAGTGGATTGAAAGAGTTCGCGCCCGGCTTCTCCGCGACCGTCTTACCGGCACGTCGCGCTACGCGGTTGCAATCACCCTCGACAAAAGAATCAAATGTATATACCGGATTCAGCTGAGCATCGATCTGCATCTTCTTCAACCCGGGTATAACAAAAGGGTTCTTGACAGGGTTATTTATGATAAGGGGAAAATCCATTTCGTTATTCGAAAAAGTTTTATAACCGTGAGCAGGCACATCCATCGTAAGCGGCTTGTTCTGGTGGTTACCACTATCAACCATGATCCGGTACTCCAGCATCGCATCCTTTCCCAAAATTCGTCTAAGGGTCTTAGCTAACAGATTTACATAATGCTCTTCCAGGTATTCATAAAAGAACTGGCTGGGAACCTGTATCACCAGAACGTTATTCTTCAGCTCCACAGGCTTGATCGGCTCGAACCACGTTTTATAATGCTGCCACTCGACGATATCCTTGATTATTTCCAAGCAATTACTCCATACCTTATCAAACGTTTTTGCCATTATTAAATAACCAATTTTTATGCCGATTTACGAATTGTAATTTCTAAATGGTTCTCGGAACTGGATTCTAAAAAAGTTGCGCAGGGCGGCGAATATCAAAACTTTTCATGAAATAAAAAATTTTTTATTCACTTGTTTTTTTTGCTTCGCTTACAGTTTTGAATTACGCGAATAACATTCATACTTTTTCTACAAAACTCTTGTCCAGCCTGACTAATTTAAGACCGTACGAAAAAATAATCCTTGCGTTAGTAGGTTTTTCCAATCTCTTTCAATCTCTGTTCTTGTGGACTTATTAACATCGATGCGGGGGGACGACGATTGCAGAACAACCGCCTCCGCGAGGCATAGAACGACAGTAGTGGATCCAGGCAAAATGCAGCAGATAAACCTGCCGGTAGTGCTTAAACTTACGTAATATGAAGAAGGAGAACATAAGCTTCGATGTGAACGAACCTTTCTTCATATATGTAGAGTTTGATTGTTGTGAAGTAGTTGAAGATACAAATTATTTGATTGCATTTTTCAATCCGGGATTTTTTTTTAAAAATTTGCCCGCTACCATTTCGAAGGATTTTTTTTACGACAAAGGATTATTGAGCGTAGTCAACTATCCAAAAATTCTATCTTAAACAGACAGAAGTAATTATAGTAATTTTGTCCACTGGGCCAACGAACACCGTCTTTTGGTGGACTCTCCCGCCCATTGGGCAAAGCACCTGACAACATGCGACAAACAATTCAGTTAAAACTTCTGCCGGCAGAGGCGGCCAGCGACAAGGTCATCCGGGAGTATATCGCCCGTTCCACGGGAAGAAATGAGCAGCATATCTCCGGTTTTCATCTTTTAAAGCGATCGATCGACGCAAGAGGACGACAACCACATATCCTCCTCACGCTAGAAGCTTTTATCGATGAAGCATTTACGCCACTGACTCCGGACACCCTGTCTTTCCCGGATGTGTCAAAAGCTGACAAACAGGTCATCGTCATCGGCGCCGGCCCCGCCGGATTGTTCGCGGCCCTCCGGCTCATAGAAAAAGGCATCCGGCCCGTGCTGCTGGAAAGAGGTAAGGATGTCCGTTCACGCCGCAGAGACCTGGCCGCTCTTAATAAAGAAGGCATTATCAACCCGGAAAGCAACTACTGCTTTGGCGAAGGAGGTGCTGGTACTTACAGCGACGGCAAACTATATACCCGCAGCACAAAACGCGGCGATATACGCCGCATACTCCACCTGCTGGTGCAGTTTGGGGCAGACCCCACGATCCTTGTCGACGCCCACCCGCATATCGGCACCAACAAGCTCCCGCAGATCATCCAGTCCATACGTCATCAGATAGAAGGAGCCGGAGGACAGTTCTTCTTTCAAAAAAAGGTTGTAGACTTTATTCTACAGGACGGAACCATCAGACAGGTCGTGACAGCAGACGGCGACCATTACGACGGCAGCGCCGTCATTCTTTCAACCGGACACTCGGCCCGCGACATCTTCCACCTGCTGCATCGCCGCAATATCCTGATCACAGCCAAACCCTTTGCACTCGGAGTTCGTGTAGAACACCCCCAAAGCCTGATCGACCACATTCAATACAAAACACAGTCTCCCTATCTGCCGCCGGCCGCCTATAGCCTGGTCGAACAGATCGACCACAAAGGCGTATTTTCCTTCTGCATGTGTCCCGGTGGCATCATCGCCCCAGCTTCCACATCCGACGGCGAGCTGGTCGTCAACGGCTGGTCCCCTTCCCGCCGCAATAACCCCTACGCAAATTCAGGCATTGTAGTCAGCATAGAAGAAAAAGATATGACCCCTTATCACAAAGAAGGTCCTCTGGCAGGCCTCGCCTTCCAGCAATCCGTGGAACAGAAGGCTTTTCGGTATGGGGGCGGAAAATTTGTCGCGCCGGCGCAACGCCTCGCCGATTTTGTCGCCGGCAAGCTCTCCACAGACCTGCCGGACTGCTCCTTTCTTCCCGGACTACACTCCGCTCAGTTGAAAGAAGTGCTGCCCGCCTTCGTATACGCCGATCTAAGAGAAGGGTTTAAGGCCTTTGGAGAAAAAATGAGAGGTTATTTTTCCAATGAAGCCGTAGTTGTGGCTACAGAGTCGCGCACGTCATCCCCCGTCCGGATTCCCAGACACCCGGAAACCCTGCAACATCCGCAGATAGGCAATCTTTTTCCCTGCGGCGAAGGTGCAGGTTATGCAGGAGGTATCATCAGCGCCGCAATGGACGGAGAACGGGTTGCCAGCAGAATAGCAGGGAATTGATCCGGGAACGTTACCCACGGACGCCCCAACTGCAAACGCTAATCCCCCGTGGTCGCTTGTTGACGCGCCATCAGCAGCCGGCTTGTGACCAGCCGGTCTTTCCGCGCAGCCTTGAACTCTACCTTACGGGCTCGTCTGTCTCCTTTATCCAGCGGCGTCACCAACAAACTATCCAGATCAGGCTTACCGCCATCCACCCACGACGTATACCAGAAGTCGGCAATAAGATCGGCGGAACTCAGCAGTTGCTCGTGTACCCTGGCCCCAAGCCGCCCGGCATAATCCTGGACAAATCTCCTTGTATAGGTTCTGTACTCTCTGCCATTGCGCCGCTCCTTGTGATACTTGACAGAATCGGGCATTCCCTTCGATGCCTCCAGCTCTTCCTCCAATACGTCGTTCACCAATCCATTCGCCCGGCGAACAGCCGACCAGATGACAGCCCCCGGATCCCCCAGGTATTGCGCCCTATGCCCGTCATGAAGCGACCACCCATCCATCGCCACATCGGGAACCGCGCTCTCCCATAAGGAATGCAGCCCCCGCTGACCCGTCAGCTGCCCATCATAGTTGATCGTGCTGTGCAGCGGGACATTCGCGTCCCCTATATAATGACCAAGGTCCGCGGAATAAAAAAGAATGCTATCCCTGTCCCTGAGACGAAAAGCCTCCGTCAGGAGCCCCTTGACCCGCTGAACCTCATAGGGCACATAACCATATTTCCTCAGCGTATCCATCGGATACTGACGAACGGCATCGTCCCAGTGCAATGGCATCTTCCACGCAGCGGAATCGCCGTAAGCCTCGAGATCGATAAAATGCCGGGGAGCCTCCCGCGGGTCCGAATTGCGACGAACATCAGGCCGCGGAGCCTGCTGAACCAGATAGGTCCTGTTCTTCCAGTAAAAATCCCGCATCGGCCGGGGCAACCGGTAGACAGCCAGCTGATTGATGGTCCGGTGGACCAGAAAACCCCAGCCGCCGCAGATCAGTAAAATAAACACCATCGATACAGAAAAAAATGGTAGCTTAAGCCGGCTAAAATTTCGCCGCATACAGTAGAATTTGCGCGAAATTCCAATAAAAAATCATCATTTGCCCCAAAAAATTTCCGCATGTACGGGCCAACAAGAAATAAGCAGAATATCCTGGAGCTAACTGGCCTGGTGAAACGCTTCACCTCGCAGACCGCCGTCGACGAGATCAGCTTTCAACTGCGCGAAGGCTCGATCTTTGGCCTCCTGGGTCCCAACGGGGCCGGGAAAACGACGCTGATCCGCATGATCACCGGCATCTTTTACCCCGACGAGGGCTCGATCCTCTTCGAAGGCAGGCCCTTCCGCGCCGAGACCGATATCCTGCGGATAGGCTACATGCCGGAAGAAAGAGGACTGTACAAAAAAATGAAAATAGGGGAGCAGGCCATCTACCTCGCCCAGCTAAAAGGGCTCAGCAAAGAAGAAGCTACCCGCAGAGTAAAGGACTGGTTTGTAAAATTCGAGATGCAAAGCTGGTGGAATAAAAAAGTAGAAGACCTCAGCAAAGGCATGGGCCAAAAGCTGCAATTTGTAACCACAGTACTCCACGAACCCAGGCTTATCATACTGGACGAACCCTTCAGCGGCCTCGACCCCGTAAACGCCAATCTGATCAAAGACGAGATCTACGCGCTGGCAGCCAAAGGAGCCACGATCATCTTCAGCACGCACCGCATGGAGCAGGTGGAAGAAATATGCGACCATATCATCCTGATGAACAAAGGCCGTAAGATCCTGGATGGATCCGTAACAGAAGTAAAACAACAGTTCAAGGAGAACCTCTTCCGGATAGGAATAGCCGGCGCAGCCCCCCCTGACGAAGCATTCCCCCGCGGTGCAGGACTCCCCCCTGACGAAGCAGCGCCTTCGAACAGCGGAGCTCCCCCCGGCGGAGCAGCACCTTCGAACAACGAAGCTTCTTCCGGCGGAAGAATCCCCTCATCCGGCGACGGACCCGCTACATTCGAGGTCGTCGAACGCGACGACAACGGCTGCGTCGTGAAGATAAAGGAAGGATATAGCTCCAACGACGTCCTGGAATATTTCATCCGGAAAGGCCAGCCCGTCCTGTCCTTCTCAGAGATACTGCCTTCCCTGAACGAAATTTTTATCCAGCTAGTTGAGGGAACTCCCCCGGCCAGGCAATTTCACTCACTACAATAATATATCGATATATTATGAACAAGATATGGCTGATCACGCGCAGAGAATACCTTACCCGCGTCCGGAACAAGACCTTCCTCCTGTCAACCTTCCTGCTGCCGCTGGTGATCATTCTGTTCATGGCCGGGTCAGTAGTGATCTCACAACAGACCAGGTCCCGTCACCGGATAGCAGTCGTGGACGCAAACGGCTATTTTAAGGACTACCTTAAAAGCGATTCCACTATCAGCTTCGTTTTTCCACCCGGCGTCGACAGCCTGAACTACCAACAAAAAGGCTGCACCGCAGTGCTCATCATCCCCGTCCTTCAAAAGGATACGATCCATAAAACGATCTACCGGCTGAAATATAAAAAACAGCTGGGCCTTGAAGGCGGTATCGAACTGGAGAACCGCGTGAACAACGCCATCACCGACCACCTCATTTTTGAACAGACCCGGATAGGACGGGGCACGCTGGATTCCATCCGCACACGTTCAGACATCGCCGAAATGCGCAGCTATGAAGACCAGGGCAGCACCGTAAGAGAATCCAGCCAGGGCTCGGCATTCGTCATCGGATACGTCAGCGGGATATTGATCTATCTCCTGACCTTCATCTATGGAGCCATGGTCATGCGCGGCGTAATGGAAGAGAAGACGAGCCGGATCGCCGAGGTCATCGTCAGCTCGGTCAAACCCTTCCAGCTGATGATGGGCAAGATCACCGGCATCGGCGCCGTGGGCCTGACCCAATTCCTCCTGTGGATCGTCCTGCTGGCCGCTCTCGGCACCATCGGCCAGACCTTTATCTCCGCCGAGACCTGGAACGAAGTACACCATTTGCAGCAGAGCGGTCCCATGGGGGGCGGGTCCGCGGCTGGCGTCAGCGAGAACGCGGCGCGACTTTCGAGGATCATCATAGCCTTCAACAACACCAACGTAGCCCTCATCGTCTTTTGCTTTCTTTTCTATTTTATAGGCGGCTATCTCTTCTACTCCGCCCTGTTCGCCGCCGTCGGCAGCGCCGTCAACGAAGACCCGCAGGAAGCACAGTCGCTGATGATGCCCATTACACTGCCCGTGATCTTCTCCTTCTTTATTATGTCCGTGGCAGTACAGGACCCCGCCGGACCGCTGGCCGTCTGGGCCAGCATCATCCCCTTTAGCTCACCCATCGTCATGATGGCCCGCATCCCGTTCGGCGTCCCCTGGTGGCAGATACTGCTCTCTATGCTCTTCCTCGTCCTGGGTTTTCTGGGAACGACCTGGCTGGCCGGAAAGATCTATCGCACCGGCATCCTGATGTACGGCAAAAAGCCAAGCTGGAAGACCATGTGGAAATGGGCCTTCCACAAATAGTCGGAACCATCGGCTCTGAAAAGGACCGCACCTAAGACCACCGACCTATTCCGGACAACACCACCCGTCGGTTAAAATAAGGTCTATAGATCGGCCCATACCCTCCTCCGGGAGGCATCATCCCTTCGCTCACCGGTTGGGATGAATGGTAAAAAAAGGAGGAATGACGGTGCAACATTCCCGGCATTCATGCGTATTTTTATACGAAGACTGTCGTCGATCGGGCCGTGCCGCGGATCAGCGGGATCAACAACCTGGCAGGCATAACATCAATGATAGATTTTAAGCCTCATGTGTAGTAGAAAAAACGGGACTGGTCTCAGTCCCGTTTCGCTTGATATATATTCAGGTAAATGATCCTAACCCTAGCTGGCCTCCAGCAGTCGGAGTATCGGATAGTCGGACCTGTCCGAGTTCGAGCTTATATCCTCAGGAAGGAACTCCACATTTAGCCTCACGGACGTCTTCTCCCTGATCGATACGTTCGGACGCCTGGTCGTTTGATAGCCTTTCTTATCGAACGTAACAGTCACCTGCGTAGCAGGCAGCTGCGAAATGAAAAAATACCCCTCGGAGTCGGTCTGCACTTCTTTTGAGCTATTGGTGCCGGGTATAAAAGCAAGGACCGTCACCCCACAAAGCGGCTTCTTCGTAACCGCATCCGTAACATATCCATGCAGCACGCCTTCGATCTTACCGGTGCCCTCCTTCGCCCACACCGTAATAGGCGCCAGCAACAAAAGGAACAGCAATTTTTTTTGGTTACCCATACAAATATTTTGAAATTAGCTTGGAGACATCCAAATGGCAGAAGCAGGCATCGTGCACTAAATTTAGCTAAATTTCTGTCACCCGGCAAGTCGAAATTCAACGCCCTGCCGCGGAAATTCAACGCTTCATCAAATCTCGGGGTAAATGGGTAGAAGCCAGGCAATGATCAGGATTCGCCCAGATCGATCTCTGTATTATCACCGATATTAAGGCTGCGGGATTCGCCCTTGACCTCGGTATCGCTACCGATCAGAGAGTGAGTGAGCACGATATCATAAAGATCCGCGAACGAGCCGATGATGGAGTCTTTGATTATGGAGTAATTGACGCGCGTTTTCTCCCCGATGGCCACGTTCGGCCCTACGATGGAATTGCGGATATCACAACCGGGAGCAATGCTAACAGGCTGGATAATAATGGTATTCTCAAACTGGTGCTCGGGGGCGATATTGCCTCCGAATTTCTTCAGCAGTTTGGCATTGGACTCGAGAAGCGTCTCCTTCTTGCCACAGTCAAACCAATTCTGCACCTTGAAAGCCCGAAAACTGACCCCGCTGCGGATCATGCACTCTATAGCGTCGGTGAGATTGTACTCGCCATAGCTGGTGACATGATTGCGAATATTGCTCTCCAGACAGGTAAAAAGAGTAGCCGTTTCACGGATACGATAGATCCCGACCAGCGCCATATTCGACTTGGGTATCTGGGGCTTCTCCACCACGCGGCCAATGCTGCCGTCGTCCTCGAGTTCGGCAACGCCAAAATTGCGCGGGTCATCGACCCGTTTGACACCTAACAGGGAATGAGGCTGGCTGAGAACATCTTTGACATCATACTCGCAGATTGTATCGCCAAGAACAATGAATATCTCATCGTCCCCGACAATGCTGCGCGTCAGCAGAACGGCATGGCCGATACCCTGACGCTCGTTCTGATAAACAAAATGCGCCGTCAGCTGAGGATACTTCTGCTTGACGAAGTCCTGTATTTTCTCTCCAAGATAGCCTACAATGAAGATGAACTCGGTAATCCCGGCTTCCATAAGCTGGTCTACAATAATAGAGAGTATGGTCTTACCCGCTAAAGGAATCAAAGCCTTGGGTTGCGTATAAGTATGCGGACGTAACTTGGTTCCAGCTCCTGCTACAGGAATGATCGCTTTCATGTAAAAAAACGTTGTCGTTGTCTCGTCCCCGGTTTCCATCCGGTAACGCGTGTAAAATAGTGAATTTTATTCTTTTTGACCTAAATTTGCGCCATGCAAAAAGACACCCTGGTTTTCGACCTCATTAATAAGGAGCTGCAACGTCAGCGCCATGGCATCGAATTGATAGCATCGGAAAACTTCACTTCCCTGCAGGTAATGCAGGCGATGGGGACCGTCCTGACCAACAAATATGCGGAAGGCTATCCCGGCAGAAGATATTATGGAGGATGCGAGATCGTCGACCAGGTGGAGCAGCTGGCCATCGACAGACTAAAGGAGATCTTTTCCTGCGAATACGCCAACGTACAACCTCACAGCGGAGCCCAGGCCAACGCCGCGCTGATGCTGGCCATACTCCAGCCCGGTGACACCATCCTCGGACTGGACCTCAGCATGGGGGGACACCTGACCCACGGCTCACCCGTTAACTTCTCGGGCAAGCTGTACCGCCCCGTTTCCTATGGAGTTGGCAAAGAAGACGGCCGGGTCGACTACGAAATGATGGAGTCGGTCGCCAAAAAAGAAAAGCCAAAGCTGATCATCTGCGGCGCCAGCGCCTATAGCCGCGACTGGGACTACGCCCGCATCCGCGCCATCGCCGACAGCATCGGCGCTTTCGTAATGTGTGATATGGCGCACCCCGCCGGCCTCATTGCCAAGGGACTCCTCAACAACCCCTTCGAACACTGCCACTTCGTGACCTCTACAACACATAAGACGCTCCGCGGCCCCAGGGGTGGTATCATTATGATGAAGAAGGATTTTGATAATCCCTTTGGCCTCAAAGACGTAAAAGGTAATATCCGGCCGATGAGCAACCTGATCGACATGGCCGTATTTCCCGGCACGCAGGGCGGTCCGCTGGAACACGTGATCGCCGCTAAAGCCGTCGCCTTTGGCGAGATCCTCTCAGACGGCTTTACTTCCTATGCCGGACAGATCATCGCCAACGCCCAATCCATGGCCAAAACATTCCTGAACAAGGGCTACCATATTGTTTCCGGCGGCACCGACAACCACCTTCTGCTCATCGACCTGCGCAACAAGGAGATCAGCGGGAAAAAGGCGGAGATCGCGCTCGGAAAAGCCGATATCACCGTCAACAAGAATATGGTTCCCTTCGACGACAAAAGCGCCTTCATCACTTCCGGCATTCGCATAGGCGTACCCGCTATCACAACCCGGGGCATGAAGGAGTCGCACATGGCGACCATAGTAGACATGATCGACAAGGCGCTGGTCAACGCGGACAACGAAGAGGTACTGAAGACCCTCCGCGGAGACGTTAACACCTTTATGCAACAATTTCCGCTCTACCCGGAGCTCGGCTAATAAATATATCAACTATGCTGCAGAGAAAACAGACATTATGGATGTTGCTCGCGCTCGTCTGCGCGGCGCTTACCTTCAAATTCGCCTTCTATTTCGGGAATATGAAGGTTGGGCTCAACGGAATAGCTCCGCTGGAAGTGAAAGCCGTACCCACCCTTGGCGCCGGCTCCGTCAGCGCAAGTGCTGGTAGTGTCCTCATTCTTATCGTTACGGTGATCATCATCGCAGGCATAATTATAAATATTTTCAATTTCAGGTCCCGGGGAAAGCAGCTTCTGATCACTATCGGCCTCATCATCCTGTCCCTGCTCAATATCTTTCTTTACTGGTGGAAGAGCGGAGTCCCCCCTTTTGAATCCGGTAATTACAGCGTTGGAATGCTTCTATCGCTGGCAATCCCCGTGTTGCTGATCATGGCCGCCTTAGGGATCAGAAAAGACCAGCGGTTGGTGAAGAGCGCTGACCGGCTCAGATAGTCCCGAGTTCGAACAACCACCTGATAATCAAATTTAAATCCTCTAAATTTCAGCGATTTCAACCCGCGGAGGCCCCTCCTTCCACCCTCCCGGAAAAAAAAATTCTTGGCGGAATTAAAAATAGTTCTACTTTTGTCTAACAGTGTTAAATAATTTAAGGCAATAAAAAGGAGCGGTTTCACATGGGGAGCAAGGAAAGAATTCATCGATTAAAAGAGCAAACCAGGGTAAACATCCTGGATGCTGCACACGAAATTGTGAAAGATGAAGGCTGGCAGGCACTGAGCATGCGCAAGATCGCAGACAAAATAGAATACACCGCGCCCATTATATATGAATACTACGCGAACAAGGAAGCAATCCTGCTGGAGCTGACAAAAAAAGGATTCATGCTGTTGGCCGCAAGGATGAATGAAGCAAAAAGTAAACATAAGGAATTAGGCGATCAGATAGAAGCAATGTGGCTGGCCTATTGGAATTTTGCCTTCGAGCAAAAGGAATATTACCAGCTCATGTTCGGCGTAGAAGTCAACTGTTGCATTATGGACGAATTACTTCCCGCAGGAAGCACACCCTATGATATTGCCGCTGGCGCCATCGCCGAACTGATGGGCATCAGCGACCCCGACGACGACCGGGTCTGTACCAAGTATTATACCTATTGGTCGATCGTACACGGCTTGATCTCTATTAACATCGTCCGGAAGGGAACATCGGACGAGATCAATCGACAGATCCTGACAGATGCCATAACCGGCATCACCCGTAGCCTGAAGAATCAGGCACAGGCAGAATAAATAATCTGAAGCCTATAAACCAAATGCCCCACCACCCGGGCCGCGTTGAACCAACGCCGATGGCGATGGCTTGTTTGTCTCTCTAAACAAGAGCAGCTGCTTATCTCCCCTTACATGGTGTTTGCCAATTGAAAAAAAGAGCACATTTTTTTTCCGTATGATTTAACAGTGATAAATATTATGAACAATCAGAATTTTTGCCGACTGATTTAACACCATTAAACAATTAAATAATGTTATGAGAAGGTATCTATTATTTTCAGCCATCATCGTAGCCGCTGCAGTATATCTCAGTGGCTGTTCACAAGCGCAAGGCACACAAGCCGCGCCACCCCCGCAGAGTCTTCCGGTACTCCCGATAAATAGTTCTGCGGCAACAACTTATCTTGAGTATTCCGCAAACATCGAGGGCAAGACCAACGTCGAGATCCGCCCCCAGGTCAGCGGCTACCTCGACAAGATCTTCGTAGAAGAAGGCGCCTACGTCACCGCAGGCCAGCCACTCTTCAAGATCAACGACAAACCCTATGACGAACAGGTCAACAACGCACAGGCCAACGTATTAGCCGCCAAGGCCAATATGGAAAAAGCCGCCATCGAGGTCAACCGCCTGACCCCTCTGGTCGAGAACAAGGTAGTGTCCGACGTACAGCTGAAGGCAGCCCAGGCCGCTTATGACGCGGCAAAAGCGCAGGTCGCCCAGGCCCAGGCCGAAGGCGCCAACGCCGGGATCAACCTCGGTTACACGCTGGTGAAAGCCCCCGTCAACGGATACATCGGACGCATCCCCTTCAAGACCGGTGCGCTGGTAGGTAAAGGTGAGGCACAACCGCTGACCATTCTATCCGACGTCAGAGAAGTCTACGCCTATTTCGGAATGAGCGAAAGCGACTTCCTCAAATTCACCAGCCAGTACCCGGGACGATCGATCGCAGAAAAGATCAAGGCGCTGCCCCCCATCGAACTCCAGCTGGCCGACAGAAGCATTTATGGCTCAAAAGGCAAAGTCGAGCTGATGGAAGGTCAGTTTGACCGCAACATCGGGGCGATCGTCTTCCGCGCCACCTTCCCTAACAACGAAGGGCTGCTCCGCAGCGGCATCACCGGAAGAGTTCGGATCCCACAGGGCAACAGCGGCCTGCTGCCCGTACCACAAACTGCCACCTTCGAGATACAGGACAAGATATTTGTCTACGCCGTAGGTGACAGCAACAAGGTGGTCGGCAAACAGATCCATATTGTCAGCAAGACAACCAACTACTACCTGGTTGACAAAGGCGTACAGCCCGGGGACAAGATCGTCTTCGCCGGAATGGACCGCCTGACAGACGGCGCGGTGATCAATCCGCAGCCCTTGTCCGCCGACAGCGTGCAGAAAGCTATGCCGCTGTAGTAGTCCCTTATCCGGGAAGAAGAGCCAAGGACCCGAAGGCAGGATTATAATACTAACAAAGAGATCAATTTATGTTAAAGAGATTTATTGAAAGGCCGGTGTTGTCAACGGTCGTGTCTATCATCTTATTCATACTTGGTGGGCTGTCCATCTTTACGCTGCCCATCTCGTTGTTCCCGGATATCGCGCCGCCCAGCGTCCTGGTGCAGGCTAACTATCCCGGGGCTAACGCGGAAGTCGTCGCGCGCAGCGTGGCGACCCCGCTGGAGGAATCCATCAACGGCGTGGAGAACATGACCTACATGACCTCCAACTCCAGCAATGACGGCAGCATGTCGCTCACCGTGTATTTCAAACAGGGCACCAACCCCGATATCGCGGCCGTGAACGTACAGAACCGCGTTTCAAAGGCAACCAGCCAGATCCCTGCCGAAGTTATCCAGGCAGGTATCTCAACGCAAAAACAGCAGAACAGCATCATCATGTTCATCAGTCTTTATTCGACTGATTCCGCCTATGATGAGACCTTCCTGCAGAACTACGCAAAGATCAACCTGATCCCCAAGATCCAGCGTATCCCCGGCGTGGCCGATGCCAGCCCCTTCGGATCGAAAGACTACTCCATGCGTATCTGGCTCAAGCCCGACCGCCTGGTAGCCAACAATCTTTCTCCCGTCGAAGTTACCAACGCAATCCGCGACCAGTCACTCGAAGCCGCTCCCGGCCGCCTCGGACAAAGCAGCAAAGAAGTGTATGAATACGTATTGAAGTATAAGGGCAAACTGAATAAGGACGAAGACTATGAGAATATCATCGTCAAATCCAACAGCGACGGCTCTGTCGTTCGGCTGAAGGACGTGGCAAGGGTGGAGTTTGGCTCCTATACTTATTCGTCCAACAGTACCCTCAACGGCCACCCGACCACGGGTATCGCCATCCAGCAGGTCGCAGGCTCCAACGCCAACGACATTCTTACACAGGCCGAGCAACTGGTGGACAAGTTCTCCTCCTCGCTGCCCAAAGGCCTCCACACCACGATCATGTATAACTCGAAAGAGTTCCTCGACGCTTCTATCGAACAGGTAAAACATACCCTGCTGGAAGCCTTCGTCCTGGTGTTCATCGTGGTGTTCATTTTCCTGCAGGACTTCCGGAGCACGCTGATCCCCGCCATCGCAGTTCCCGTAGCCATAGTAGGTACCTTCTTCTTCCTCCAGGTATTTGGATTTACCATTAACCTGCTGACCCTGTTCGCGCTCGTACTGGCAATCGGCATCGTAGTGGATGATGCCATCGTCGTAGTGGAAGCGGTGCACGCGAAGATGGAGAACACTGGTCTGCCGGTCCGTGAAGCCACACTGAAATCAATGAGCGAAATATCCGGCGCCATCATATCGATCACGCTGGTGATGATGGCCGTCTTCATCCCCGTTGGCTTCCTGAAAGGCCCGACTGGGGTGTTCTACAGACAGTTCGGCTATACGCTGGCGATCGCCATCTTTATCTCCGCCGTCAACGCCCTTACCCTGAGCCCCGCACTTTGCGCCATCTTCCTCAAGGATATTCATTCCGATGAGCACGGGCAGAGAAAAGGATTCGGCGCCAGGTTCTTCGCCGCCTTCAACGTCGGCTTCAAGAACATGACGGATAAATACCTCGGCAGCCTGCGCTTCCTCTTCCGCCACAAATGGATCACCATCGGCGGGCTTATCGCCCTCGCCATCGGATCTTATATGCTGATGCAAAAGACTCCCAGCGGCTTTATACCGACTGAAGACCAGGGCTTCATCCTGTACGCAGTAAACACGCCTCCCGGAAGCAGCCTTGATAAGACGCACAAGGCCATCGCCGAGATCGACAGCATCATCAAGGCCGACCCCATCGCCGACAGACGATACAACGTGGAGGGCCTCAACTTCATCTCGAATGCGAACGCCTCTCCCTATGGCGCAGGCTTCGTACGCATGAAGCCTGTTGACGACCGCGGCCCGCTCAAGGACATCAACGCCATCAGCGGCAACCTGACCATGAAGGTCGCTATGCAGGTCAAGGACGCTCACGCCTTCTTCTTTACCTTCCCGACCATCCAGGGCTTTGGTAATGTAGCCGGATTCGAGTTCGCACTCCAGGATCAGACCAATGGCTCGATGGAAAGACTGAGCAATATGACCAATCAGTTCCTCGGCGCGCTGTTCCAACGCAAGGAGATCGCCTATGCCTTCACCACCTTTGCTTCGGGTAACCCGCAGTACATGATCGACGTGGACAACAACAAGGCCAAACAGATGGGGGTCTCCATAGCCGACCTGATGCAGACAATGCAGATCTACTATGGTAGTAGTTTTGTAAGCGACTTCAACCGCTTTGGCAAATACTACCGCGTAATGGCGCAGGCCGACGTTCCCTACCGGAATAACGAAGAATCCCTGAGAGGCATCTATGTCAAGAACAACCAGGGACAGCTGATCCCGGTAAACCAGCTGCTGACACTGAGAAAGGTGTACGGCCCTGAAACGGTAAGCCACAACAACCTCTACAATTCGGCGACGATCAACGGGGTTCCCAAACCGGGCTATAGCACGGGTGACGCCATAAAGGCTATCGAAGAAACGGCCGCCCAGGTACTCCCGAAAGGCTGGGGCTATGAGTTCACCGGTATCACGCGGGAAGAAAAACTGGCAGGTTCACAGATGATCTTTATCTTTATCCTGAGCCTCGTGTTCATCTACTTCCTGTTGGCCGCCCAGTATGAAAGCTATATCCTGCCCTTCGCGATAGTTCTTTCGATCCCTGCCGGTGTATTCGGTGTATTCGCCTTCCTTCAGATCTTCGGCATCGATAACAACATCTATGTTCAGGTCAGCCTTATCATGCTCATCGGTCTGCTGGCGAAGAACGCCATCCTGATCACGGAGTACGCCGTACAAAGAAGGCACGCCGGAATGCAGCTATGGGACGCCGCAAGAGAAGCAGCCAAGCTTCGCCTCCGCCCCATCCTGATGACGTCGTTCGCCTTTATCGTCGGCCTGTTACCCCTGATGCGGGCGAAAGGCGCAGCTGCCCTTGGCAACCGTAGCATCGGCACCGGCGCAGTAGGCGGGATGCTGACAGGGGT
The DNA here is from genome assembly GCA_018267585.1 of Bacteroidota bacterium. GTDB lineage: Bacteria > Bacteroidota > Bacteroidia > Chitinophagales > Chitinophagaceae > Puia. Next base: position 54,093 of record JAFDYE010000465.1, on the reverse strand, counting down.
TCTCCTTGGCGTCTTCATCGTACCGGTGCTGTTCATCATCTTCCAGTACCTGCAGGAAAGATTGATCGGCATGAAAAAAGTTAAATCACCATCATTAGCAGAATAAGCAGGTAAAATTCATCACAATATGACATCATCATTCATAAGAACAGCCAGCCTCGCCCTTCTCCTGGGACTGGGCGCCTGTAAGGTTTCAAAAGACACTGCCACTCCGCAGCCCGAACTGCCGGCAGAATTTCGAAACACTGCGGCCCGGGGTGATACCACCAGCGTGGCCAACCTCCCCTGGAAAAGCTTCTTCGGAGACGCAACCCTGCAGCAGCTGATCGACAGCGCTATCGCACACAACTACGATATGCAGGTCGCCCTGAAGAATATAGAATCCGCACAGCTGGTCCTCGGTCAGTCAAAACTGGGCTACTGGCCTGATCTCAGTTTTAACGCGACGTACAGCCGCAACCGGCCCTCCGACAACAGTCTCAACGGCAAGTTCGCCCCCTCGATCGTAGGCCACAAATACATCGAGGACTACAACGCCAATATTGGCCTTAGCTGGGAAGTCCCCATCTGGGGCAAGATCCGCAGCCAGCAGGATAAAGCCCTGGCGGGATACCTCCAGACGCAGGAGGCCCGCAAGGCCCTCCAGACCAACCTGGTCGCCGGCGTGGCAGAAGGCTACTACAACCTTCTCATGCTGGACGAACAGCTGTCCATCGCCAAAAAGAACCTGGCGCTCAACGACAGCACCCTGCAGATCATCCGCCTCCAGTTCACCGCCGGCGACGTAACAGCGCTCGGTGTCCAGCAGGCGGAGGCACAACGGCTGGTCGCCGCCGAGCTGGTACCCCAGATCGAGCAGAACATCATCCTCCAGGAAAATGCGCTGAGCATCCTCACTGGCAAGCTGCCGGCCGGCATCGCCAGAACGACCCAGCTGGAACAGGTGCCGCTGAAAGACACGCTTTCCGCAGGCGTGCCGGCACAGTTGGTCAGCCGCCGCCCCGACGTACGCAGCAGCGAACTGGCCCTCAATATCGCCAACGCCAACGTCGGCATCACCAAGGCCAGCCTGTATCCTTCCCTGACGATCACGGCCCAGGGCGGCCTCAACAGCTTTCAGAGCAGCAACTGGTTCAACATCCCCGGCAGCCTGTTCGGAATAGTCGGCGGAGGCCTCACCCAGCCCCTCTTCCAGCGCAAACAGCTGAAGACACAGTACGAGCTGGCAAAGGTTGACAGAGAGAAAAGCGTGATACAATTCAGACAGTCCGTGCTTACAGCAGTAGGAGAAGTTTCAAATGCGCTGGGCACGATCGAAAAGCTGAAAGAGCAGAAAGTAGTGGTCGCCAACCGGGTCAATACCCTCCAGCAGGCCATCACCAACGCCAACAGCCTCTTCCGCAATGGTCTGGCTACCTACCTGGAAGTTATCACCGCCCAGGGCAATGTATTACAAAGCGAATTGGAATTAGCATCTATAAAGAAAGGACAGCTTAGCGCAGAAGTGGAATTATACCGCAGCCTCGGTGGAGGATGGAATTGATTCGCGCAGACAGGCAGTTGCAATCGATCGGAGTTAGTTTAACAGAAAGCCGGACAAATGTCCGGCTTTCTGGCTTTTTATCTGTGCGCCAACGCAACCGCAGCGGCGCAGATCTCGACTTCTAACCTATAAATTTTCCGGTATAGCCGGCATTTTTTGGCATCTTCGACGGCACCCCCGCATACACCAGGCTTCCCCCTCCGTCGCCGGCTTCCGGCCCCAGATCGATAACCCAGTCGGCCGAACGGATGACATCCGTATTGTGCTCGATGACAAGGATAGAGTGCCCCTGATCGATAAGCGCATTGAATGAAGCCAGCAGCTTGCGGATATCGTGAAAGTGCAGACCCGTGGTCGGCTCGTCGAAGACGAACAGGATATGCCCCTGCGCACGCCCCTTGCCCAGGAAAGACGCCAGCTTCACGCGCTGTGCCTCCCCACCCGAAAGCGTATCCGAAGACTGCCCCAGCTTGACATAGCCAAGCCCGACATCGCTGAGCGGCTTGATCTTCTGAAGAATATCCTTCTCGTCCTTAAAAAAGTCCAGGGCCTCGTCGACGCTCATCTCCAGTACCTGATAAATGTTCTTCTCCCGGTAAGTCACTTCGAGTATCTCGTCCTTGAAGCGCCGGCCATGGCACACCTCACAAGTGAGATGCACATCAGCAAGGAACTGCATTTCAACGACCTGTTCGCCTTCCCCCTTACAGGTATCGCAGCGCCCGCCATCGACATTGAAGGAGAAATGCTTGGGCTGAAATCCCCGCATCTTGCTCAGCGGCTGCCTCGCATACAGGTCCCTGATCTCGTCATATGCCTTGATATAGGTTACAGGATTGCTCCGGGATGACTTGCCGATCGGATTCTGGTCGACCATTTCGATCTGGGAAATATGGTCGATATCCCCCGTTATCGCCTTGTGAAGACCTACCTTCTCCGCCGGTTCGCCCTTTATTTTCTGCAACGCAGGATAAAGTATTTGCTTGACAAGGGTCGTCTTCCCACTGCCGCTGACGCCACTTACCACACAAAGCACATCCAACGGGAATTCAACCGTCAGATCTTTCAAATTATTCTGACGCGCACCTTCGACAGAGACAGAACGCTTCCACTTCCGAGGAAATGCCGGAGGGGCGATCGTTAGCTCCCCCTTCAGGTACTTACCCGTCAGGCTATCCTCATTGGCGATCAGCTCCCCATAATCTCCTGCGGCGACAACCTCTCCACCCAGATGACTCGCCAGAGGACCCATATCGATAATATAATCGGCCTCCCGCATCATCATCTCATCGTGCTCGACCACGACAACGGTATTCCCAAGGTCGCGCAGCTCCTTAAGAACACGTATAAGCCTTTCGGTGTCCCGCGAATGAAGCCCGATAGACGGCTCGTCGAGTATATATAATGAATTGGTCAGGTTGCTGCCAAGACTGCGGGTCAGCTGGATACGCTGGCTCTCGCCACCGCTGAGGCTGTTCGCCAGACGCGCAAGCGTAAGATAGCCGAGGCCCACGTCCATCAGCGTAGACAGCCGGTGGCGTATCTCGATGAGGATACGCTTGGCGATCTGCTGCTCGTGCACCTCCAGCACCAGCTCGTCGAACCAGGCCGAAAGGTCCTTAACGGGTATCTCACAGAGCTCGCCGATATGCTTACCGCCTATCTTGACATAAAGCGCCTCTTTCCGCAACCGATAACCCTTGCAATCCGGACACTCGGTACGGCCGCGATAGCGGGAGAGCAGCACCCGGTACTGCACTTTATATAAGTTGCGCTCAAATTCTGAAAAACACTCATTGATCCCCTGGACGTGCTCATTGCCTTCCCAAAGCGTCCTGTACTGCTGCTTTGTGAGATCGATCACCGGCTTGTGGATGGGAAAATCGAACTTTTTGGCAGCCTTGACGAACTGGTCCTTCCACCAGACTAGCTTTTCCCCCTTCCAGGGAGCTACCGCACCCTCGTAAACGCTGAGGCGACGATCCGGTATGACAAGATCGGCGTCGACGCCCAGCACCTGGGAAAAACCTTCACAGGTCGGACAGGCCCCGAACGGGTTATTGAAAGAAAAAAGATTGGGAACGGGCTCTTCAAAGCTGATACCATCCAGCTCAAACCGGTTGGAAAATGCCAGTCGCTGATCCCCATTGACCTCCAGCTGCATCTCCCCTTCCCCTTCATAAAAGGCCGTGCCAACAGAGTCCGCGATACGATGACGGTCATCCTCGTCAAAATCCTTTACGACAAGCCGGTCTACAAGAATGGATACGCCCGGTACCGCCACAGCAGCCCCCCGAGCATCCGCTCCTTGAGCAGCAACCCGTCCGGCAGCCCCCTTCGGAGCAGGCAGCTTCTTATTGAGCTCTTTCTCGTCCATCTCCAACAGATCCTCGATGCGCAAGGTCTCTCCCACCGCCGTCCGGCCGCCCCCGCCCACCGCCGAAGCTTTCTCACCGGCCGCAGGTACATATATCCGGGAAAATCCCTTTTGAAGCAATATGTTCAATTCCTCCTTCGTATCCCGATTTCTGTGCTGCTTAAAAGGCGTCAATAAAAGGACACGATCACCCATTGGTAACCCGGCTATCGCATTCACTACATCGCTGACATCATCCTTTTTTACTATCCGGCCGCTCACGGGGGAATAGGTCTTGCCAACCCTCGCAAACAACAGACGGAGATAATCATATATCTCGGTCATGCTGCCAACGGTCGACCTCGGCGTCCTCGTAATGACCTTCTGCTCAATGGCAATTGCCGGACAAAGACCTTTTATATAGTCCACATCCGGCTTGTCCATACGCGCCATGAACTGCCGCGCATACGCACTAAGGCTTTCTGCGTACCGACGCTGTCCTTCCGCAAAAAGAGTGTCGATGGTCAGGGAAGACTTCCCCGAACCGGACACGCCGGTGACTACCACCAGCTTGTTCCTGGGAATGGAAACATCGATATTTTTTAAGTTATGGACCCTGGCACCTTTTATAAAGATCGCATCGGCGTCAGGAGCCGGCACGGAGGGAAATATCTTTTCTTTCTTCTGCTGTTTTACTTTACCCGTTGTCGCCATATATAATTATCTAATGCGCCTGTGGCGCTCCCTTAATAACAAACCTACACCAAAATGATGAATTACCCGGCTGTCAGCCGTCCATTTCTGCTAATATTTTTAACAATTCCCGGCGAACAAAAGTTGCAGAACTAACCGGAAAGCCAAGGTTATAAAATATGCATTTCTCAAAATTGGAAACCGAAGGAAGACAAAATAAGTACTTACCTTATTGTTTTTCTGGCAGTTTGGAGAATTTAAAAACAAAAAAATTTCCCAAAATGCTGTTTATTCCAAAAAATGTATATCTTTAATTCCTAATCATGCAACAGTTATTTGTGCACAATTAGAAAAGGAATGTGAATATCATAATTTAACAAACAGAGTCTAACGACTCGACAAACGCTGCCGCCTATCGACTATAGCTTCTACACAGAAAAACCGAACCATCTTTAAAATCCAAAATATATCCTATCACCTTAAAAACCCGTAGAAGTTTATGACATTGCTACGCAAAAAGACTGACCACGAACTTATTCACCAATTTAGGGACGGTGACCTCCACGCGTTAGAGGTACTGATTGTTCGTCACAAAGACAAGTTGTTTACTTCCATTCTCTTCCTGGTAAAAGACAAGTATCTCGCAGAAGACATCTTCCAGGACGTCCTGATCAAAATTATTGACACCATTCGTGGTGGCCGCTACACGGAAGAAGGTAAATTCCTTCCCTGGGCTATGCGCATTGCACACAACCTTTGTGTTGACCATTTCCGGAAAGTAAAAAGGACTCCCGCCATCAAGACCAGCGATGACAGGGACATCTTCGAAGTGATCAACTTCACGGAAGAAGGCGCCGACACCAAGATGATGAAACGCCAGAGCCATGACCGGGTAAGACAAATGCTCGACCTGCTGCCGGAAGATCAGCGCGAAGTGATCATCCTTCGTCACTACGCAGACCTCTCCTTCAAAGAGATCGCAGCCCTGACGAATTGTAGCATCAACACGGCCCTCGGCCGCATGCGCTACGGTCTGATCAACCTGCGCAAAATGATGAGCGAAAAAAAGATCGCCTTGTAATGATTAAATTTTACTAACAAGGATTAAAAAGATGGCAGTTCATCGCAGGTACGAAAAATACGATGAGCGTTTTTTTAAAAATCTTTAACTGCCTTTAAGTACGGGGAACGGATAGAACCGCTAACTTCATTGTGTGAAAAGATCCATTAAAAAAAATATTAAAGGTTCCTGCTCGAAAAGAGCAGGGACTTTTTTCTTTAGTGCATCCGCCAACAAAAAGATATTGTCATTCTGGCCCTCCATCTGGTAACAAGACTTGCCCTTAGTTTGGCTGGAAGGCTGGGACAGAATGACGCCTAATTGAAAAGCCCCTCACACGAGGGGCTTTCTTTTGCAAATGATGATTGTTTTTTTTCCGACCCGGTTTACCAGCCCCCGGACGCTTACTTCTTCGAAACGCTCTTGTCCTGCTTGTAGGCGTCCAGCCCGCACTGGAGCCAGTTGGCATACTCGTTGACATCCGGTGTGTATCCGACAGGTTTATTCAATAATTTCTCGTCCGGACTGATCACAACATACAGCGGCTGCGAAACATTCTTGAAATTCTCCGACTGCAAAGTGGCATATTTGTCGCCGACCGTCTTGATCGCCTTCTTACTGCCATCCCCCGTCGTAAAAAGAAACTGCTGGTCATCCGGCAGGACCTTGCGGTCATCGACATACAGTGATACCAGGATAAAATCCTGCTTGATCTTCTCCTTTACGATCTCCTTCGGCCATACATTCTCTTCCATCTTCCGGCAGTTGACACAAGCCCAGCCCGTAAAATCGATCAACAACGGCTTGTGCTGCTGCTTGGCCATTGCCAACGCCTTTTCATAATCGTTGATCACATCGGCCTCCACTTCCTTCGACGAATTATCGCTGTAAATACTATAGCTCAGCGGCGGCGGAAAACCGCTGACCAGCGAGATATTGGCATATTTCGTCCTGGTAAGCCCCGGCGACAGGTACAAGCCAAACGCTATAAATATTATCCCCAACGCGATCCTGCCCTTGCTCAGCTTTGCAGGCGGAGGATCGTGCTTGAACTTGACCACCCCCAGCAGGAACAGCCCCAATAGAACGCTGACCAGGATCCAAAGCGCAAAAAACACCTCCCGCTTCAATAACCCCCAGTGCTCAACCAGGTCCGCATTAGAAAGATATTTTAAAGCGAGCGCCACTTCCACAAAGCCGAAAACGATCTTCAGCGTTTGCATCCAGCTGCCACTCCTTGGCAACGACTGCAGCCAGTTTGGAAAGAGCGCAAACAGGGCAAAAGGAAGCCCCAGCGCCAGACCAAATCCCGCCAAAACAACTGTCAGCGTCACTGCACCACCGCTTTGCCCGAACGAAGTTCCGATTATCGTCCCGAGGATAGGACCGGTACAGGAGAAAGATACGATGGCCAGCGTCAATGCCATAAAAAAGATACCACCTACGCTGCCGATATTTGACTTGGAGTCTACAGAATTTGAGATACTGCTGGGAAGCGTGATCTCAAAAAGCCCGAAAAAGGAAAGTGCAAAAGCTATGAACACCACGGCAAAGCCAATATTGAGCCAGGCATTGGTAGAAATAGTATTGAGTATATTGGAATCCTTCTGTGGAAGAAAGTAAAATGGAGCACTCACCAAAATGTAGATCAGGAAAATAAAGAACCCATATAAAAAGGCATTGGCGACCCCCTTCGATCTGCTCCCTGAACGCTTCGTAAAGAAAGAGACGGTCAATGGGATCATCGGAAATGTACAAGGCATAAAAAGCCCCACAAGACCACCCAGAATGCCAAGCAAAAATGCGCCCCAAAGCCCACCCTTGTACTCAGCAGTCCCTCCGCACTTACTTACCGGATTGTCGAGATCGATCGTCGCCTTCTTCAGCTCATTCGCCCCGCTCGCCGAACCCTGCAGCTCCGCCGACTTCGCCACCAGACTACCACTCGCCGCACGCGCATACCGGAAAGGTACTTCCAGCGGCCCCACGACAGAATCCTTCCTTATCGCCATAAAAACGACCGCTCCCTTTAGATCGCCACCCCCTCCCTTGCCCGAAGGTTCCAGGTGAACCAGCCACTGCGCCTGACCGGTAAAATAGCCGGTCTTCGCATTGTTAAAAAGAGGCTCCCTCTGCGTCTGCAGCCGCCCCCTCTCTTCTATCCTCCCCACCGTCGCCCCCGCCGCCGAATCCAGCGTAACCCGCGAGTTCGGCAGACTATCCGGCATCGTCGTGGAATACAGTCTCCACCCATCCCCGATATGCCCGTTCAGGACAAGAACCGGCTTCCCATCAGCGCCCTGCTGAACACTGAAATCCCAGCTGACCGCATTATGCGTAGTATCGGACTGGGCATAGCCACGATGCGCCGTAAAAAAGAAAACAAAAGCCAGGGTCAGCAGACAAAGCCGGCGGCCTGGGTGGAAAGTAGAAATAGGTAACATGCTGCTGGGTCTTAACTAAAAAACGAGTTCCAGCAAAGAACCCGTTTTTAATGTATTGTTTTCGTCAGATAGACGACGGAACCACTTTTATCCTCCAATATTAACTTTAATGTCTACATCGGCCGGAGGAAGACACTGGTGGTCATCGCAAACCATGAATTCGACCTTGCCGGCAAGACTGGTCTTTACATTGGTCTTCAGCTTCACTACCTGGACAAAATCAACCGTCTTCTCATAATACTTCACATCATGCCCCCAGGCAGCCTCGTTCTTCTTTACCAGCTGGCCTTTCTCCCTGACCGGCCCGTCAAGCGTCATAAGAGGGCTCTTGGTAAATGTAAAGGTCGTGGGTATCGGCCCTTCGCCACCGGCATCCTGCGCATAAAGATGATAGTCGCCGCCGATCGTGGCGATCATATGCACCTCATACGTCTTATCAGCGATCTTCTTCGCCGAACACGACCAGGAAACTTCTTTGCTCGACTGGGCCATGACAAGACCACCCGCGAGTAACGACAAGAGAAACAGGGATGTTTTTTTCATAATAGTGTAGATCAATTGAGAACCGTAAAGTTCAGCTTCCAAATGTTATAGAAAACTAAAAATTTACCAATCCCGCCTTTCGGGCTGCAGGTTTCTCCGCGGCGTTGATAAATAGTGCTTCCAGGATCGTCCTGCCATCGATATTCCCCAGCGCATTCGAACAGGCGCGCTCAGGATGCGGCATCATACCAAATACGTTACGCGTAGCATTGCAGATACCGGCAATATTCCTCAACGAACCGTTGGGGTTGGCAGCCGCCGTGATATTCCCATCCTCATCGCTATACCGGTAAATGATCTGTCCATTCGCTTCCAACTGGTCCAGGGTCAACTCGTCCGCATAATACCGTCCTTCCCCATGGGCGATCGGGACTTTCAAGGCACATCCTTCGTCACCAATTCCGCGCAGATAGACATTTTTGGAAATGAACTGCTGATTGGCATTACGTAACAACGCGCCAGGCAGCAGATGGGATTCACACAGCACCTGGAAGCCGTTGCAGACGCCGAAGACCTTCCCGCCTTCGCCGGCAAACTTCGTAACGCTTTGCATAATAGGACTAAAACGGGCGATAGCGCCACAACGCAGATAGTCCCCATAAGAGAACCCTCCCGGCAGAACAATACAGTCTTCCGTTGAGAAGCCACCCAGATCGGTGTCCTTATGCCAGAGCATAACGACTTCCTGCCCAAGGTCCTGCTGAAGACTGTCATACATATCACGGTCACAATTCGAGCCGGGGAAAACGACTACTCCAAATTTCATATCCTTGTTGGGTTTTAAGCGCAAAGGTACAGCTTTTTGGGAGTTCGGCGAAGCACAAGCCTATCGTAGCCGGTACCACCCCCCGGAAAACTGGAATTCAGGGAATTGCCTCTTCATCGGCCGGATGAACTCCCCGGCAACCGGAAGATCGACGATCGTCTTGTCCCGCCATCAGATAAAATAGTTCATCGCCAGAATATAGGCCACGATCATCCAGTGCAGAATATTGGGACCGAGCGTCTTTGTAGGATAATAGTAAGCAGCTGCATGAAAAGCCGCAAAAGGTACCGCCATTATGACCCAGTTCTCATACGAATTGACCCTGTTGATCAGAATAACCAGCACCGCGACCATCAGGAACAACAGCAGCAGACTCCAGCTCTTCCTTATCTGGATCAGGAACTTGGAAAGGTTCTTCTGAACGAAATATCCGCCGATCATGAAAGGAACGATTAGCCAGACGATCCCCAGCGTCACCCAGATGGAAGAAGGCAGCGCAGGAACCGTAAAAACGATCCTGGGGATGACATTCGACCAGCTCCAGTGTCCCGAGAGATACAGATAAATGAAAAGGAAATAGTACGGGAAAGTGAAGCCCAGTAGTCCTACAAACCATTCCCGGATACGAAAAGGCCGCATCGTCAATAGCCCCATCAGCACCAGCAGCAGAAAAGCCACCGCAGGTATATAAAGCAGTGATACGACCCCCGCCCAGATGCCGATATTGAAAATGGCCGTCCCGGGCCGCTGGCTGTTATACAGCTCCATCATCCTGTACCAGACCCAGATCATGATCGTATTGATCAGGAGCGGGGCCGAAAAATGCCCCCAGTCGGGCAACAGGGACGTGATCAGGATATAAGACATCCCGGGCAGGAAATTGGGCTTCGGTAATACCTTATTATGATTGAATATCCGGTCGAAAAGGGTCGCCTGGACAATAAGCAGCAGGAAGGTCAGCACGGAATAAAAAACAGGAAAATGATGAAAGACAGAATCCAGACCATTCAGTATTATCCTGTACAGGTAATTGTCTTCCGGATGAAGGATCGGGACGACAGGGTGTAAGAATAGCGGAAATTTTAATATAAGTGCATAAAAGACCAGCAACAGGGCATTAGCCGGGGTTTTCTGTCTAAAAATACCGATCATGCGTAAAAATACCGATCATCTTTGAAAACTAATTAAAATCAACTTTGGCAAAGCATAGATAATTCTTGTAAAGACAGGGAATGATGGTCTCCCAGCTGCTGACCTGCTTGCCATAACGGGGCATGAAGTCGTATCCCCGGTCAAGGTTCCGCAAGGTCGGATATCTGGTCACCCTGCCCTCGGGCGAAATACTCTGATCGTTGAGCAGCATATTCCTGCGCTCATAAAGATTAAAAAGAAAATGAAGCTCTCCGCCGGTATTGACAAGCTCATGGGAGATCAGATTCTCGGTCTCATCGTCAAACTGGCTCTTGGGAATAATGGCGCTCCACTGCAGATTGCTCTGCGCATCAAAGGACAGGACCATGATATTCTCGGCATGAAACCGGGTCGCATAGTTCCCATAGTTCCTGCTCCAGGGATTGTAATAGGGACTATAATAATACGGAGAATAAAAGCCTCCGGGACCAAACGCAGGGTTGTACATGTAGTCCCAGCGATTGAACATATTCCCACGGGATGTCGTATAGAGGGATTCCGTAACCAGCAAATACCCTCCGTCGCGCTTGGTGACGATGTGCTTGATAAAAAAATCATTGAAAGCCATCCTGAGATTGGCATCAGAGCTCTTCGCCTGGGCGCGCAGCTCGTCGTTAAAGACCGTCACCTTCTCCTCTACGCGGCTATTGGTCGCCTTGTCCCAGATAACAGAATAGAGGCCCTCGATATTCCCCCTCCGCTGCTTGTAATAAAACCCGGAAAGGATATAGCGCTTATTCGTATTATCGACCTTCAGCTTGATCTCGTCCAGTATCCTGTCTCCCGCGCCGATATCCTTTACCGAAAAGCTGTCTGCCGTTGGCCCCTTGGTGACGAGCGCTACGCGGGATACATAATCATTGCTCCCGCTGCGCAGGTATTTGCCAAATACCAGCTGCCCGTCATCGTCCACCTGGAAATCAGTGAACAGCTCGTTGCGCTCTTCCATCGGAATATAAATGCGGTGTCTGTCCAGCAACTGCAGACTGCCGTCAAAAAGAAAGGTCGTGAACAGAAAATTACGGGGATTCTTGCTGTTTATTTTAAAGACCATGATCTTTTGCTTGTCCTCGCTGATCACGGTCGTATATATCTTGTTGCTGGCGGCAAAACCAATCTGAGTCGTATCCAGCTCAATGGGTTCGCCCACCTTCCGCCCCTGGCCGTCCAGCTTCACAGCGGTGCAGTGGACGATGCTCTTTTTCTGGTATTCATAGATGAGATAGCAGAACTCAGGGTAAGCGACAAAATCGACATTGATATACTTATCCGGCAGGAAAGACAGCGGCACCCGCTGCTGCAATTTCATGTCGCTGTCATAGATACTGATCGCATTGCTGGAATTATTGTTCTTGAATACCAGGAAGTTACCATTTATTTTTCCAATGATCTCGAAATTGGTGCGGCGTCCATCCTCCCGCTCAGGTTCGGTGTACGTGATCTGCTGGACCTGGGCTTTTACCCGGCCGGCAACCGTTAGGGTTAGTGCGAACAGCAGGAATGACAGGGTTCTGCTCATAGTTACCGCTACTTTTAAGTCGTAAGATAATCAAAAGTTTAACTACAAGGTGTTACGGGCATTTTAAAGTTCGGGTTGCCGCCCCCAACAGCCCGGCGACTGGGTTCCTCCAAAATTCCCTTGCCTTTCCATCATTTTACATATAACTTTGCCTATTTATTAACAGAAGACTCAGTTTGTGAGCAATCAGATCAATAAAGTAAGCTTAGCAAATCTCATTATTGCACTTGGCATCATTTACGGCGACATCGGGACCTCCCCACTCTACGTTCTTAACGCCATAATTCACGGAAGAATCATAAGAGAAGACCTGATCCTGGGCTCTCTTTCCTGTATTATCTGGACCCTGACGCTCCAGACTACCGTAAAATATGTCTGGCTGACCCTTAAAGCCGACAACAATGGGGAAGGGGGGATATTTTCCCTTTATGCCCTCGTCCGCCGTCAGCGACGGTGGCTGGTCCTCCCGGCCATGATCGGGGGCGCCGCCCTCCTCGCAGACGGCATGATCACCCCACCCATATCCGTCACCTCGGCAATCGAAGGCCTTCGACAAATGCCCTCCTTCCGGCTGATCGACCAGTCCACGATCGTCTACCTGGTGCTGGGGATCCTTGTCATCCTCTTCTTCCTGCAACAATTCGGCACAGAATCCATCGGCAAGCTGTTCGGTCCCATCATGTTCATCTGGTTTACCATGCTGGCCGTACTGGGTAGCAGCCACCTGCTGGATGACCTGGGCATTTTTAAGGCCCTCAGCCCTCACTATGCCATCCAGCTGCTAACGTACTACCCCAAAGGTTTCTGGATACTCGGAGCCGTATTCCTTTGCACCACGGGCGCCGAAGCCTTGTATTCCGACCTGGGACACTGCGGCAGAGGTAATATCCGCATCTCCTGGATATACGTAAAAGCCTGTCTTATCCTCAACTACCTGGGACAGGGCGCCTGGCTGCTCGCCCAGTACAGGGGACGCATCTTCGACACCAGCGTAGGCAACCCCTTTTATAATATCATGCCCACCTGGTTCGTCATACCGGGCATCATCATCGCCACTGCAGCAGCTATCATCGCCAGCCAGGCCCTGATCACCGGATCATTTACCCTTATCAGCGAAAGCATGCGGCTCAATCTTTGGCCCAAGCTCCGAATCAGCTATCCCACCGAAGAAAGAGGACAGTCCTACATACCCGCCATCAACTTCATGCTGTTCATCGGCTGCTGCGGCATCACCCTCTATTTCCAGAGCTCGGCTCATATGGAAGCCGCCTACGGACTGGCGATCACCCTCTGCATGCTCGCCACTTCCATCCTCTTCGCCAACTACCTCATTTCCCGGCGAACCAGCTCGGCACTGATCTACCTTTATCTCTGCGTCTATCTCAGCATCGAGATCAGCTTTCTCTCCGCCAACCTGGAGAAATTCCCGCACGGAGGTTTCGTCACCCTCATCGTCGGCGGAGCCCTGTTCGCGGTAATGTTCGTCTGGTTCCGCGCCCGGAAGATCAAGAACCGGTACGTGGAATTCGTCCGCATGGAGCACTATATCCCGCAAATACAAGAGCTCAGCAACGACCGGTCGGTAGCCAAGTCCGCCACCCACCTCGTCTACATGACCAGCGCCAACAACCCGAAGGAGATCGAGCACAAGATCATTTACTCCATTCTGAATAAAAAGCCCAAACGGGCTGACATCTACTGGTTCGTCCACGTCGACACGCTCGATGACCCTTATACGGCCGAATATTCAGTGGAGCATATCATCCCCAACGACATTATCCGGGTTGAATTCCGCCTCGGGTTCCGCATAGAGCCCAAGATCAACCTCATGTTCCGCAAGGTCGTGGAAGACCTCGTCAACAATCGCGAGGTCAACATTACCAGCCGGTATGAATCACTGGAACGCAACAACGTAGTAGGCGACTTCCAGTTCATCGTCATGGAAAAATACCTCAGCCAGGACAACGAGCTGCCTTTCTTCGAACGGGTCATCATGAAACTCTATTTCTGGCTGAAAGAGCTAAGCCTCTCCGAAGAAAGAGGCTTTGGCCTGGATCCTTCAAATGTTACGATCGAAAAGTTCCCGCTGATCGTATCGCCCGTACCCAACTTCAACCTCAAACGGATCGCTACCGACCTGGACTGATGAAAAAACAACTCCTCCGCTGGGCCAAGCTGCTCGTCCTGCTCTATTGTATCGTTGGCATAGCCTGGTATTATGGGCAGAACAAGCTGATATTCCACCCCGTCCCGGTAAGGAGACAGGCCACCTGGTCCTTTGGCCGGCCTTTCAAAGAGCTGAACATCCCCTACGACACCGCGACCAATATCAACGTTATCCAGTTCACGGCTACCGACAGACCGAAAGACAGCACGGCAAAAGGAGTGGTCCTTTTCTTCCATGGCAGTTCGGGAAACATCGAAGATTATTCTCCTGTTGCAGACGGGATCACGCCAAAGGGCTATGAGATCTGGATGATCGACTATCCGGGCTATGGAAAAAGCTCCGGACCGGTCAGCGAAAAGATACTATACAGGAATGCATTGCTTTTCTATAAGCTTGCCCGCAGCCGCTGGCAGCCCGGGCAGATCATTTTGTACGGCAAAGGCCTCGGTACCGGCATCGCAGCCCAGCTGGCTTCCGTCCGCGACTGCCGGAGGCTGATCCTGGAATCACCCTACTTCAGCCTCACTTCCCTCTTCCGGCGATACTTATTTATGTATCCCGTCAGCCAGATGCTCCACTTCCATTTGCCAACCAATGAATACCTGCCGGACGTCTCTGCACCCGTCACCATCTTCCATGGCGACGACGACAGGACCATTCCATACGGCAACAGCGCAAGGCTAAAACCCCTGCTCAAAAGAAAAGATGAATTCATAACGATCCCGGGTGGCGGCCACAACGATCTGCACAGCTTCCCATTTTTTCGCCAAAAGCTGGATTCCCTGCTCAGCCTCTGATAAGAGGACGCACCCTTTCCTCCCGCTGCGGAGAGACAAAATAATTATTTTGCGAGACGATAGCCCCCTCAACATAGACGTCCAGGGGTACAAGCTTTCCCCGCTCAAGCGCATACGCTTTATAGCCAAAAGGACGCAACAGCTCGAAGAACCGGATGCGCTGCTCCCGGTCAAAGAACTCGCAAAGCAAAATGGGATGGTGTTTCTGGAGTGTCCGGGGCATGGTCGCAAAGACCTGGTATTCGAGCCCCTCCACGTCGCACTTGATATAGTCCAGACGGGGCAGATCACTGAAAAGACGGTCCCCTGGCTCATTTTTTACTCTTTCCGACTCGACGAACTCCAGGTGCGGGTTGGCCTCCTTTACCCGGGCATGGGCAAATTTCTTCATGTCACCCACGCGGGGTATTCCCATTTCCACATATTCCCCATTGCCGCCCAGCGCCACCTGGTAAAGGGTGACATTGGCCGCGTTCTTTTTCCGGATAAGACGCCGCAGCGTATTGTGAAAGGCGCTCATCGGCTCAACCGCTACAACTCTTCCCGAATCGCCCACAAGGCGGCTTAGCTCGAGGGTAAAATAGCCCAGATGCGCACCTATATCGCCGCAGTAGTCACCCGGACGAATGATGTGCTTCAGGAAATAGACGTCGTTGTACTCCGCTCCCAGCAAACCGGTACGATAGAGACGCTGAAAGGAGCCGGCCAGAAAACTCAAGTACTTTTTCTCACCTAAGAGATTGAGTAGTATCTTTTTGATCGCCATACCCTCGCAAGCTAATTAATTATATTGGTACCACGTTCTGATTCTTGTTCAGCCTTATTTTCTCCGGGACCGACAGTAATATCTCCTGATGAAGCGCCTGCACCAGCCGCTGCTTGACAAAGTCCCGATGAACCACCAGGCTGACCTCCCGCATCGGCGCCGGCCGCCGGAAATGGCGGATCAACTGCTGCTGCTTACCCGTCAGGTCCATCGCAGCAAGCTCAGGCAGGATGGTAATGCCATCGTTGAGCTCCACCATCCGGCGCAGAGTCTCCAGACTACCGGCCTCGTAGTCAAAATGACTCCCCTCCCGGCTGGCCTTCCTCAGCTCACAAAGCCGGACGATCTGCGACCGGAAACAGTGGCCCTCTTCCAGCAGCCATAGCTTGGAAGGATCGATGTCCTGAGCGAGCATATAGGTCTTTTTATAAGCCGCATTCTTCCGCGAGACATATACCAGCAGCTCTTCGTAAAAAAGCACCTGTTCCCGGATGCCATTCTCCTGAAGGGGCGTCACCAGGATACCCACGTCGATGCGGCCCTCCCGGAGGCGGGTCACGACCATCTCGGTGGTCATCTCATTGACAACTAACTTTATCTGCGGGTATTTCGTGGTAAATGACTGGATAAAAAGGGGTAGGAGATACGGCGCCAGCGTCGGGATAATGCCGATACGTATCTCTCCCGAAAGGACTCCCTTCTTTTCCTGGACGATCTCGCTGATGATATGCTTTTCCCCAAGTATCTTTCTGGCCTGCTCGATGATCTCCTTCCCCGCTTCGGTCGGGATAACGGGCTGCTTGCTGCGGTCGAATATCTTGAGCCCCAGCTCCTCCTCCAGCTTCTGCACCTGCATGCTCAGGGTAGGCTGGGTAACAAAACAGTGTCCTGCGGCGGTGGCAAAATGCCGATAGGTATCTACCGCTACGATGTATTCCAGCTGTACAAAGGTCATAGTGTCTGGTCCCTGATTTTAATAGATTATACCTATGTAAAGATAAAATTAATCGATGACGTCAATCGAAAATAATTACTGATATTTGTTTTGCGAGTTCGAGTCGATGCCTACATACACACATGAGCAAGGGCCGCCCCGGGGCGGCCCTTCTCTATTCTTTTAGCAGTACCCCTTCCGGACTTATCTCGAGCGTATGCTGTACCCCAATCTTCAACGCGTAATTCTCCCGCTCATGGCTCACCGGAAAACCAAAACATACCGGGTAGTCATATTCGCTGACAATATCCCGTATGATCTCTTCCACGGAAGCCCCGAAAGGCCGTACAGTATCCTTCGATTCGGTAAAACCTCCGATGACAAGCCCCGCCAGCCTCTCGAGCCTGCCGCTGCGCTTCAGCTGATGAAGCATACGATCGATATTATAACGGTATTCGCCGACGTCCTCAAGGAACAGGATCTTCCCCTTCGTCTTTATATCAGACGCAGTACCGATAAGGTGCGCGATCAACGAAAGATTGCCACCTACCAGCCGGCCGGCCGCCCTGCCCGGCCTGTTGAATGGATGGGGTGGGCAGGCATAGCAGACCTCTTTACCAGCCAACGCCTCGCGAAGCGACTGGACATATATGTCATCCGCCCCTCCGTCATTAAAGGCTCCGGCCATCGGTGAATGCAACGTCACTATCTTGTAGCTGGACCATATATGGGTATGAAGGATGGTGATATCGCTAAAGCCGGCGATCCATTTTGGCGCCTTTACAAACCGCGAGAAATCGATGCGGTCGATGATCCTCGTCAGACCGTATCCTCCCCTCCCGCAGAGGATGGCCCTCACCTCAGGATCGTCAAGCATTTGCTGCAGCTCGGCAAGCCGCTCGTCATCGGTACCGGAAAAATAGTTGTCGGAAAGGCCGCCGAGCGTATTGCCGATGCGGACGCGATAACCCCAGGCCTGTAAGGTCTCGATGCAGGTCATCGCACGTTCACGCGGCATATATCCCGAAGGACAAACGACGGCAATGAGATCTCCGGGCTGCAAATAAGGGGGAATTCTCATGGCAGTGGTGCTATGGTGACGGACTTTTCGGACAGCCTGGCCTGGCCGTCACGGGTATCCAGAATGTGCGGAATGCCGTATTTGAGGGCGTAGTTCTCTTTCTGGTGGCCTACAGGAAAATCGAAACATAACGGATAGGAATACTTCTTCACCCGTTCGGTAACGATGTCGACAACAGTACGCCCAAACTCCTCTCCCGGGTCATCAGGCTTGACTTTAAAGCCACCGACGACCAGACCGGCAAGACGCCCCAATTTACCGGTTCGCTCCAGATGCCAGAACATCCGGTCGACGCTATACAGGTACTCGCCGGTATCCTCCACAAAAAGTATCTTCCCCGCAGTTTCGATATCGGAAGCCGTGCCCGCAAGAGTTTCGATCGTCTTGAGATTGCCCCCCACCAGCACCCCTTCCGCGAGACCCGCACGATTTTGCACGTGGGGCGCCGCCGTATACTCCATCCTTTCGCCGGCCAGCGCCTGCCGGATAGAGAGAATGGACTTCACCTGAACAGGCTCCGCCTTCGTCCAGTCATCAGGAAAGCTGTTGCACATTTTCGAATGAATGGACGCCATATTGAAATTGGTATGAATATGGCACAGAAGGACCGTAATATCGCTAAATCCGATGATCCATTTGGGATGCTGGATCAAAGGCACAAAGTCCAGCTGGTCGATGATATGCACTACACCGTATCCGCCCCGGGCGCAAAGGATCGCCGCAATTCCGGGGTCATTGAGCATTTTTTGAAAATCCGCCGCCCTCTCTTCGTCCGTACCGCCAAAGATCGCGTCTCTCTTGCCGACCGTATCACCGACCTTGATCTGGAAACCCCAGCTCCGGATCAGCTGCATCGCGGGCTCTATCTCCTTCAGCGTAATATTACCCGCCGGACAGGTAATGCCAATGCTGTCGCCCGGCTTTAGAAAAGGAGGTGTGATCAGGGGGAAGGGTGCGGCCGGCGGCGCAAAAGAAGACCGCTTCTCAGCCGCCAATACCGGCCCCGTAGCGCCCAGCGCCAGCAGCGAAGAGAGAAAGTTTTTTCGATTCATCTTAACTTTTGGATTAATATTGTGGCCGCAATCGCGGCCGCTTAAAATTACTACTTTTAGTACATGCGTTTCACCAAAGGCCCTGGAAGGGCCTCGTCTGGGGTCAGGATTTCGACGACCCCGAATGAGCGAGCCAACAGTGTTGGTTCGCGAAATTCTCAATTATTAGCGTTTAGGCAGAGATACACGAATCTTATTAAAGGCCTATCTCTGCCTTATTTATTGGCAAGTTCATTCTGGTTATTGTCGTCAGGGATAGGACAGAGGTTGCAGGCACAGGATCTTACCGGGCAATGGACGGGGACCGCCACCGACAGCAAGTCGGAAAGCAAGCAAAAACTGGTCTTATCCATCACCGAAGGCGACTCTTCGATCGGCGGAGTGCTCCACTGGTACTCCCCGGAATCCCAATACATCCGGCACATCGTCATCAGCGGCCGCTTTTACGGCAGGGACTCCATCCTCACTATCCGCGAGGACAGCTCTATCAACAATGCAGTGGAAGGAGGAGACCCCTTTCGGAATTCAACCGCAAAGGCAGGTCCCGCACCAGGCTTTTATATCCTGTTCTACCGAAGGTCCGCCGGAAGAAGGGACATCCTCGAAGGACACTGGGGATTCACCAATCCGGAGACAGGACGCTCCGGCAAGCTGGAGATCCGCCTGGAGAAAAAAGCCCCACCCTTTATCCCGATCCTACTCCCGCCCCATCCTAAAAAAGACTCGTCCCAGTCCCGACAGCTGCAGGACAGAGAGACCAGGGTAGCAGCGACTATCCCCGCCCGGGGGACGGACACCATACGCGTCGCGCTCTACGATAACGGCGAAATAGACGGCGACTCGGTGAGCCTTTTTATCAATGGCCAGCTGCTGGTCCAGCACGTGAAGCTGACCGCAGAGGCCAAGGTCCTGATGATACCCATCGACAAAAGCCTGCCTGTGAACCGGCTCGTCCTGTTTGCCGAGAACCTGGGCAAGCTGCCACCCAATACCGCGCTGATGGAGGTCACCATCCACGGCAAAACCTACAACCTCTTCCTTTCGACCGACTACAGGAAGAACGCTTCCATAGAGTTCAACCTGCAGGAATAACGCCGCCCCCCCTCCCCCGAACGACCAACCCCCCACACCGCCACCGCAACCGCGGCACACTCCGCACCGCCCCGCAACCGCGGCACACCCCGCACCAACCCATCCGCGCCGCTGCGGCAACACCCGCCTTTGCAGCATCCCCCAAACGGCGTAACTTTGCACCCTAAATTTAGCTCCGCCGGTGGCGGAAGGAATTACCCATATGACGAATCAACCAAAAAGATACCTGATCACGGCAGCGCTGCCCTACGCCAACGGACTGAAACATGTCGGTCACCTAGCAGGCGCTTATCTGCCGGCAGACATATACGTACGCTACCTGAGGGCCCAACGGCGCGACGTCGCTTTTATCTGCGGCAGCGACGAACACGGAACAGCCATCCCTATCCAGGCCATGAAAGAAGGTACTACACCCCGCGCCATCATCGACAAATACCACGGCCTGATCAAACAAAACTTCGCCGATCTCGGCATTTCATTCGATATTTATCACCGCACCAGCGAGCCGATCCACCACGAGACCAGCCGGGAATTCTTTACCTATCTCAACGACCGCGGAGAGCTGATCGTAAAGGAAAGCGAACAATACTACGACGAGGAAGCCAGGACCTTCCTGGCCGACAGATATATCGTCGGGACCTGCCCGGTATGCGGCAACCATCGGGCCTATGGTGACCAGTGTGAGAACTGCGGCACCTCGCTGAGCCCCGAACAGCTGATCGACCCCCACAGCACCCTGAGCGGGAAGCCCCCTGTGAAAAAGACCACCAAACATTGGTACCTGCCCCTCGACAAACACGAAGACTTCCTCCGGGAATGGATACTGAAAGAGCACAAAGACGACTGGCGCGCCAGCGTCGTTGGCCAATGCAAAAGCTGGATCGACGGCGGACTCCAACCCAGAGCCGTCACCCGCGACCTCGACTGGGGAGTAAAAGTTCCCCTGCCGGACGCAGAAGGAAAAGTATTATATGTCTGGTTCGACGCGCC
Source organism: Bacteroidota bacterium (assembly GCA_018267585.1). GTDB lineage: Bacteria > Bacteroidota > Bacteroidia > Chitinophagales > Chitinophagaceae > Puia. Next base: position 33,099 of record JAFDYE010000465.1, on the reverse strand, counting down.
GATAGGCTACATCAGCGCCACCCGCCAGTGGGCCATCGACAACGGCAAGGACTGGAAACCCTACTGGTACGATAAGGATACCAAGCTCGTCCATTTTATCGGGAAGGACAATATCGTCTTCCACTGCATCATCTTCCCCATCATGCTCAGACTGCACGGGAATATCCTCCCGGACAACGTTCCCGCCAATGAGTTCCTGAACCTGGAAGGCGACAAGATGAGCACCAGCCGCAGCTGGAAACTGGAAATGCAGGATTTTATCGACGATTTTATCAACAAGGAAAATGGCGGCCCCGGGATGGCCGACAGCTTAAGATACTATCTGACGACCATCGCTCCGGAATCCAAAGACAGCGATTTCACCTGGAAAGGCTACCAGGACGCCTATAAGAGCGGCCTCGTAGACAACCTCGGTAATTTCGTCAACAGGACCTTCGTGCTCATGCACAAACTATGCAAAGGCAAAGTCCCTCCCCTCCACGCAGACACACTCGACGAACTGGACAGGACCATGCTCGCCGCGGTCGGTTCGACAAAGACCAGGGTCGAACAGCTGATCGAACAATATCGGTTCAGAGAAGCCCAGTTCGAAGTGATCATGCTCGCCGACCAGGCCAACAAGTATATGCAAAAGAAAGAGCCCTGGATCGTCGCCCGCACACTTGACGAAACCCCGGCGAACCAGCAGCTCATCGACAACTGCATCCACGTCTGTCTCCAGGTGACAGCCAACCTCGCAATACTGATCAACCCCTTTTTGCCCTTCACGGCAAAAAAAATGCTTCATATGATGAAGGTGGTGGAAAAAATGCTCGACTGGGAAAACGCCGGGAAGACCAACCTGCTCAGCGTGGGCTATAGCCTGCGCCCGCCAGAACTGCTGTTCCGCAAATTGGAGGACTCCGAGATCAGGGCCCAGGTCGAAAAGCTACAGGCAGCCTCCGAAGCAAAACAGGCCGCATCTGCGGCGGCAAGCTCCGGCACCGGCCAAAATACAGCCACACCGCCGACAGCCGCCACCAAACCCGGCGCCGCAACAGGCGGACCCGTAGCCGCCGCTGAGCCAAAAGCGTCCATCGCCTACGACGACTTCGCCAAACTCGACCTGCGCGTAGGCACCATCGTTGCCGCGGAAAAGGTCGAAAAAGCCGACAAACTGCTCAAATTGGGAGTGGACCTGGGCACTGAGGTCAGAACCATCGTCTCGGGCATCGCCCAGCACTTCAGACCGGAAGACATCGTCGGCCGGCAGGTAGTGGTGGTCGCCAACCTGGCGCCCCGGAAGATGAGAGGCATTGAAAGCAACGGAATGATATTGATGGCCGAAGACAAGACCGGCCGACTGCATTTCGTCAACCCCGCCGAACCCGTCGAACCAGGCTCCGGCGTCAGCTGACAAAATCTTTCCGGCGCTGATTTTCGTATATAGGGCAGATTTGTCATGTCGCAACGCCCTAAATACGTAATTGGTATCTTTTCCTTCCTGCTGCTGTCGGGATCACTGGCCACCGGCTTCTTCTGCCGTCCCCGCCCCGGGAGTTCTCCTATTGCGAAGGCAGAAGGGTTTATAAGCTCCGCCGCACTATCCTCCTCCTTCGACAGCAACGAAGCCCTGTCCGATAGCCTGTATCTCTACAAGGTCTTATCCGTAAGAGGTACCATTCAAAAGATAGTCCGGCGCGAATCTGGCAATTACGTCATTACGCTCGACGGACCGACCCCGGGCAGGGTAGTCGTCGACTGTAACCTCGACTCTGTCTATAGTAAGGGCTACCTTTCGCTCAGGAATGGTGATAGCGTCACCCTCAGAGGCACCTGCGCAGGAAGGCTCCTGAACGTAATTCTTATGCAATGCATAATCGAGAACTAGCGACCGTCGTCCGATAACTAACCGAAAATAAGTGCTACTACTTAGTTCACCTTCTCCTCATACTTAGACTTACTTATTGACGTTTCAATAAGTGTGAGCGCCTTAAAGGCTTCGCAACGTAAGGTTTCCGTCGTTATTGTCTTCCCTTATATGGACTCTTGAAATACCTTATATAGGAAGCAATGCCAAAAAAACAGCGATCCCTGACTATGCGGATGCCCTATATTCACCAGGGATACGCTTTGTATCATAAAAAAATCTAATATCTAAACGACCTGTCGTGCTATGAAACAGACCCTCCAGTACAAGATCCTGCCGTATAATCGATATAGCTCGTTTTACCAGGAGAAAGAAAGCTTTTACAGAAGTTTTATCAATCAGTACTATCTGGACTTCGCACATCACCAGCTATCGCAGGAACACTACGACGCCTACCTGAGCAAGACACTTATCGCGCCGCACGACATCCAGTTTGGAGCCTCGCCGCGGAAAGTGATCTGGAAGATCGGCATGCCCTCCTTCCAGATAAAAGATATCAACGACTTTAAAGACCACAAAATACTCTTCTACCGGACCAGGCTGCTCCGCCAGAAAGTGCTGATACAGTTCCACTTCATCAATGGGTTCTTCTATTACTCCCAGCTGAGCTTCCTGTCCTTTACAGAAAAGACCAACAGCATTTTATTCGACTCGATCAAAAATAAATACGACTGCCCCAATTCCTTCGAAGAAAAGGATAGACTCTTAATGACGGATATCTGCGGCAATAAAATGATCATCGAAAAAGGCGTATACCTGACGGTAAGCTATATGACCGGAGACAGCTATCCCAGACAGCTGATGGAAACGCAGATCACCCAGCGCTACGAACAACTGAACAAAGCTGACAACTACGAGATCGACAGACTCTCAAAGATCCTTTAACACGACTCGGTTTATTGATTTAGATTCCGGCCGGTGGTTCATCCACCGGCCTTTTTTTTAACCGGGTACCATCCGCTTCCCAAGCTCTATGAACCAATTTTTTTTCCTATCTTCGGTACAAATAGTTGTTTAACTAACTAATTTCAACCATATGAACCGGATCATAAAGAAAGTGGCTGTATTGGGCAGCGGGGTCATGGGGTCCAGGATAGCCTGTCATTTCGCTGGCATCGGCATACAGACGCTGTTGCTCGATATAGCGCCTTCAGCATTGACGGAAACCGAAATGGCTAAAAAGCTCAGTCTCGAGCACCCCGCAGTGCGCAACCGGATCGTAAACGAATCCCTGGCAGCTGCCATCAGGTCAAATCCCTCTCCCGTATATACAAAAGAAGTCGCAGCCAGGATAAGGACGGGCAACTTCACTGATAACCTGAAGGACATCGCCGGATGCGACTGGGTGATCGAAGTGGTGGTTGAACGGCTCGACATCAAGCAACAGCTGTTCACAGAAGTAGAAAAATACAGAAGACCCGGAACGCTGATCACCTCCAACACCTCCGGCATCCCCATCCACCTCATGGCAGAAGGACGCAGCGAGGACTTCAAACAACATTTCTGCGGTACCCATTTCTTCAACCCGCCGCGCTATCTCAGACTGCTCGAGATCATCCCTACTCCCCACACCAGCCCGGAAGTGACGGATTTTCTCCTCCACTATGGAGACCTCTATCTGGGCAAGACGACGGTCCTCTGCAAGGACACGCCGGCTTTTATCGCCAACCGTATCGGCGTTTTCAGCATCATGGCCATATTCCGGCTTCAGGAGCAGCTGGGGCTGACCATCGATGAAGTCGAATCGCTGGCTGGCCCGCTGATCGGACGCCCCAAGTCGGCTATATTCCGAACCGCAGACGTCGTAGGTATCGATACCCTTGTAAAAGTCGCAAATGGCGTCGCCGCCAACTGTCCGGACGACGAACAAAAGGACGTTTTTACCATTCCCGCCTGGCTCGGCAAATTAGTAGCAAACAACTGGCTGGGTGACAAGACCGGCCAGGGCTTCTTCAAAAAGATCAAAGGCGCGGCCGGAGAGAAAGAGATCCTGACACTCGATCTCAGGACGATGGAGTATGGCCCCCGTCAGCGACCGAAGTTTGCCAGCGTCGAAGCCGCGAAGGCGGTAGACGACCTTAAGACAAGACTGAAGACGCTGGCCAAAGGCGCCGACAAAGCAGGGGAGTTCTTGCGCCGCCTTCACTACGCGCTATTCTCCTATGCCTCTCTTCGCATCCCGGAGATATCGGACGAGCTCTATCGGATAGACGACGCCATGATGGCCGGCTTTGGCTGGGAGATAGGCGTATTTGAATCCTGGGACGTGCTCGGCGTGGATACAATGACCGGACAGCTGAAGGAAGCCGGCTTCAAAGTAGCCCCCTGGGTGGAAGAAATGCTGGCCGCGGGCTTCAAGACCTTCTATAAAGTGGACAACGGCAAGCGCATGTACTATGACATCGCTAGCAAAAGATACAAGCCGCTGCCCGGCGGCGAGGCCTTCCTGGTAATGAAGAACTTTGAGGGACAGACGGTGTGGAAGAACAGCGCCTGTCATTTGTATCACCTCGGAGACGAAGTGCTGGGTCTGGAATGGAATACCAAGATGGGGACTATCGGTGGAGAAGTGCTGGAAGGCATCCAGCGGTCGATAGGCATGGCAGAAGAAAGATACAAAGGGCTGGTCATCGCCAACGACGCACCCAATTTCAGCGCCGGCGCAAACGTCGGACTGATCTTTATGCTGGCGATCGAACAGGACTACGACGAGCTGGATATGGCGGTTCGCCAGTTCCAGAATACGATGATGCGCGCACGCTATTCAGCGGTGCCCGTAGTCGTGGCGCCGCACGGCCTGACCCTCGGTGGAGCATGCGAGCTGAGCTTGCACGCAGATCGCGTTGTACCGGCCGCAGAATCCTATATCGGACTCGTCGAGCTCGGAGTAGGACTGATCCCCGGCGGCGGCGGGACCAAAGAATTTGCCCTCAGGGCCGGAGACGAAATGCACGACGGTGAGCCGGAAACGATAACGCTAAAGAACCGTTTCTTCACCGTCGCTACTGCAAAGGTCTCCACGTCGGCCTACGAGGCCTTCGAGCTGGGCATCCTGAAAAAAGACAGAGACATTGTAAGCATCAATCAGAGCAGGCGTATCGCAGAAGCCAAAAGTTCGGTCATCGAAATATACAATGACGGCTATACGATGCCCCTGCCGCGCAAAGACGTAAAGGTGCTGGGCCGGTCCGCCCTCGGAGCCCTCTATTCGGGCATTCACGCCATGTGGCGGGGGCAGTATGCAACAGACCACGACGTTGTTGTCGCTAAAAAACTCGCATTTGTCATGTGCGGCGGCGACCTCAGCGAACCGGCCCTCGTCAGCGAACAATACCTGCTCGACCTCGAAAGAGAAGCATTCCTGAGCCTCTGTGGGGAAAAGAGAACGCTCGAACGGATACAGAGCGTCCTCAAGGGCGGCAAACCGGTGAGAAATTGATTAAATTGCCGTATGAAATGCTCATCCGTTCTTGGTGCGGCAGTGCCGGCTCTGTTCTTATCGAATTGTCAGAACTATTACACTGATCATGGGCGAAGCAGAACTACATAGCGCCTCTCATCAGCTGATCATCCGGTCTGTCCTGTACTTCTATGGCGGAGCCGCCGATCAGGCCCTGGCGCTGCAGATCGCAGACGACATCAGCACAGCCTGGAACGAGCCCCGGGGCAAGGTCAGGATCAAAGGGGACTGGTATGACGTAAGCTTCGAAATAGAAGGATCCTATAAGCCGGACCTCCAGCCGGCCTTCGTCTGGCACAACACAGACCCCCGCCTCAATTTCTTTCGCATCGAAGAGTTCTCCCTCCACGACATCTCTTCCGTCGATGGCCTGGGCTGCAATACCGGCTATTTCAAACTGGGTAACCTGCTCAATCATTCCACGACGGCAGCTCACGAATACGGACATACGATCGGGCTCGACCACCCGAAAGACCTGGACATCAGGGGTAAGGGACAGCCGGGTATCATGTATCCGCGCGGCACACTTTGCGACCCGCCCTTTCAGTATGATCCCGCAGCAGCACCCGGCGGCCCGGGCGGAACGCTGAATCCATACACCCGCAAAGTTCTGACTTCGGACATCGCCGGCCTGAGACTCTCTCGGCTGGCATTCGACAGACGTTCCCTATCCATACTGGGAGAGTTCTCTTCCTTATACCACCAAAAGCACGAACGATCCCTCCACTGACTTTATAATAGATCGTCCAGCGCGCTGTCGATCGAAGGATAAATGAACTGAAAACCCGCCTCCCGCGCCCTCCGTGCGCTCACCGTCGTACTCTTCAGCACCTCGATGCTCATCTCCCCCAACGCGAGCTTCAGGAAAAAGGAAGGAACATATACCGGCACGAAATAGCGCCCCTTGAGCCGACGCCCGAGCGTAAGCACCAGGGTCCGGTTATCGACGGGTTGCGGCGCAACCCCGTTGAATACCCCCCTCCACTCTTTCTGCTCGATCGCAGCAACATAAAGGCGGCATAGATCGTCGACATGGATCCAGCTGATCACCTGCCTGCCGCTGCCCAGGATCGCAGCCACCCCAAGCCGCACAGGCTTGCGGAACTCTGCAAGCGCGCCACCCTTGCCGCTCAGGACGATACCCGTCCGGATAATGACCAGCCGCTTTCCGGCCTCCTCCACCGGATGAATCGCCTCCTCCCAAAGCCGGCAGGTCTCGCCCAGAAAATCGTCGTCGGCAGGCGCCGACTCCTCGAAAGGCTGCGGATTCGGAACGACAGGGTCAGGGCCATACCAGCCGATGGCCGAGGCGCTGATAACAGCCTGTACGTTATTCGGTATCTCTTTCAGCGCTTTCGCAACAAGTGCGCTACTCTTCGTTCGGCTCTCCACGATGACCCTCTTCCTGGCTTTGCTCCATCGCCGGTCGGCTACTCCCGCCCCCGCAAGATGAATAATATGATCCGTACGACGGATAGCCTCCGGATCGATAAACCCCGTCTCGGGGTCCCACCGAGCCCACTCCGGCCCCCGCGGCACACCGCCACCACTATCCCCGGTCTGTGAACCACCTTCATCCCCTTTCCTCCGCGTAAGTATTATAACCCGGTAACCCCGATCGAGCAACAGCCGCGTCAGCGCTGAGCCGATAAGCCCCGTTCCGCCCGTAATAAGGATCGTTGCCATAGCTAATAAATATTGCTGGAAGACCCAACACCGTTGGGTCTCTCGTTCGGAGACACCGATATCCTCGTCCCCGGACGAATCCCTTCCAGGGATTCCTTGGTATAAAATTAAAAAATCCCCCCGGAGAACCAGGGGGAATAAAACAACTAAAAACAAACTATCTTAACTTAGTCCGGACGCTTACCATCCAAAAATGTATTGATCGTGCTGATCTCCGTGTTGTTGTTCTCGTCGGTCTTTACCTCATAGTTGCTGTAAAAGTTCTCGACATTGGAGATCGTGTTGTACAATTCCAAATTACGGCGGATGTAGGCCGGCACAGTTTCAAACTCATTGTTCGGATCGGCAGCATTGACGTTGAAGGACAAGTTGCGTAACTTGTTGATGCGTTCTGCTGCGCGGCGTTTGAGATCATCCGCATCGTCCTGCGCTGCAGGTTCCTCTACGGGTGAGTTCGGCACCGACATTGGGTGGGTTTGATGGGCCCCAGGCTCATCCGCCGTCGAATCCGAAGCCTTGAATACGAGCTGCATATCGGGCGAAGTCTCTGCTTCCGTTGACGGATTTACGGCAGTCGTGTTCGAGGTCGGCTCCTTGACAGGATTTTTGTGTTCCGGGCTGGATTGCTTTTCATTCCAGGGATCTTCCGCATAGATATTGGACGGCCTTGCAAGGTATCCCCCTGACGCTGCAGACGCAGGAGAATTTTTTATAGCGCCAGGCGCCTGATTTTTTTGCGTCGGTTTTGTCTCCGGGTCCGGAGAAAGCACCCATTCCACCCGGGTAGGCTGCTCGTCCTCACGTCGGTTGCCCGATTCATCGGAATGGAAGGGGCTGGCCGACCTGACCTCATCCGCCCGCTGCACGTCCCTCGTACGGGGATCATCTACAAATATCCGCGGCTGCTCTTCGGCCGCAGACACACTGCCATCGACCAGCCTGGGCTGAAGGGCATCCGGTAATGGAGCAGAAGGCGGTTCCTGTTCCATTACCGGTGAAGAACCTTGTAAATTCCGCGATGCGGTACCAAGGGTCGGTTCCTTCTTGTTTGGGGCTTCCTTTGCTGCGTCAACAGAGGGCAGAACAGGCCGATTTTCCTTTGGATTTTCCTGGTTTAATGGCAATAGTATCTTCTCCTCCTTCTTGGGCGCCGCCACAGCCTCAGCCGTCTTGATGGTGAACGGATCCCTGTGCTCAAAACCGGTGGCGATGAGCGTTATGCCCAGGCTGGCTCCCAACGTATTGTCATAGCCAAGACCGAGGATGACGTCGGTATGCTCGCCAGCCTGGCTAAGAAGATAATTCTGGATAATATCCACTTCGTCCATCGTAAACTCGAACTCTCCCTCGCTGCTATTGATATTGATCAGGATCCACTTGGCCCCGCTTATATCATTGTCGTTGAGAAGAGGGGAGCTCAGCGCCTCTTCGATCGCCTTCTGTGCCCTGTTATCACCTTTGGAGGTCGCGCTGCCGAGGATAGCCACGCCTCCGTTGCGCATGACCGTGCAGACATCGGCAAAGTCGACGTTGATCTGACCGGTGCTGTTGATCACATCGGTAATACATTTTGCGGCCGTCGCAAGAACATTGTCCGCCTTGGCGAAGGCCTCCTTCATCTTCAGGTTGCCGAACTGGTGTCTCAGCTTGTCATTGCTGATGACCAGCAGGGTATCCACGTATTGTTTCATCACGCGTATTCCCTCTTCCGCCTGTATCTGCCGCTTCCTGCCTTCATAGGAGAACGGCGTGGTGATGATTCCCACGGTAAGAATTCCCAGGTCCTTGCATATCTTCGAAATGATGGGCGCCCCGCCGGTACCGGTGCCGCCACCCATTCCGGCCGTGATAAAGGCCATCTTCGTATTTACTTCGAGGATCTGTTTGATCTCCTCCAGGCTCTCTTCACACGCTTGCCTGCCGATGTCGGGATTGGCGCCCGCCCCAAGCCCCTGCGTCAGATGCGGCCCAAGCTGTATCTTATTGGGAACACGGCTCTGCGCGATGGCCTGCGCATCAGTATTACAAATGATGAAATTCACCCCCTCTATGTTCTGGCTGAACATATGATTCACTGCATTACTTCCTCCACCACCCACACCTATTACTTTGATTATGGATGATTTCTCCTTCGGTAGATCAAAATGGATCATAACAAAATAAGTTTAAAACAAATAAATAGGACGGACCTTACGGCCGACCTGTGTCGCACGCAGAGCGCTCAAAGCGCCCGGGCCCTCTGGGCCCAATCATCAAACGTTGATCCGGGACGGACTGCTTTTCATTAAAGGACGGACCGGATCAACCCACATTGGGTATGTATGATCTTAAAATAGGGTATGATCGCTTTCGGACTATTATAATTTCTGGTCTTCCTCCTCCTTGAACAGGTCGATGATGCCATCCTTGAATTTGCCCCAGAAATCCTTCCCTCTCCTGTTACGAACCCTTTCCTGCTGCAGCATTTCCTGACTGAGCGCCTCTTCCTGCTGCACTTCTGCTTTCTTCAGGTTCTCCGGCACGTCCACTTTCCGGAATTCCTTTTCGAACTCCTTGCGGTTGTGCTCATAGTCACTATACCCTTTCAGGATAAGCCCGATACAGGTAGAGTAGGTGGGCTTGGCCAGCTCTTCGATATGACCCGCCGCCAGGTGCTCGGTCGGATAGCCGATACGCGCATTCAGACCTGTAATATATTCCGTCAGCTGAATAAGATGCCTCAGCTGCGAGCCACCCCCGGTCAGGACGATACCGCCATTGAGCATCCGGTTGTCGAGCCCAACCTGCTTTAAATGATAGGACACGAAATCCATTATCTCACTCATACGGGCCTGAATGATATTGGCCAGGTTCTTTACGCTGATCTCCTTGGCAGGCATGCCTCTCAGACCCGGTATGGTGATATAGGCATTGGCCTTCGCCTCATTGGATAGCGCCGATCCGAACTGTACCTTCATCTGCTCAGCCTGCGTCTTCAGCACACCCAGTCCGGTCTTAATGTCGTTGGTGATGTTCTCGCCTCCGAACGGAATGACCGCAGTATGCTTGAGGATACCCTCATAAAAAACAGCCAGGTCCGTCGTTCCGCCCCCGATATCCACAATGGCCACCCCTGCCTCAAGGTCTTCCTGGCCCATGACCGCAGCAGCCGAAGCCAGCGGCTGGAGAACCAGGTCCTTAGTGTGAAGATTACTCTTCTCCACGGCGCGGTTGATATTGCGGATGGCATTCTTGTCCCCCGTTATTATATGGAAATTGGCGCCGACCTTCACACCACCATAACCGATAGGGTTGGGGATATTCTGGAAATTATCCACGGTGAATTCCTGCGGGATGACGTCGATGATTTGGTCCCCGGCAGGAATATAGGTCTTGTACTGGTCGGCGATCAACTGGTCGATCTCCCTGCGCGTGATCTCCTCGTCTGTATTCTGCCGGACGATGTCTCCCCGGGTCTGAAGACTCTTGATATGATGCCCGGCAATACCCACATACACTTCGCCGATCTCCAGATTCGGATTGGAAGAATAGCAGTTGTCCAGGGCCATTTGTATGGCCTTGATCGTCTCGTCGATATTCAGCACCTGACCATGCTTGACCCCATTGGAGTTAGCACGCCCGAACCCCAATATCTCCAGCTTCCCATACTCGTTCTTACGACCTGCGATGGCAGCAATCTTTGTCGTTCCGATATCGAGTCCGACGATTATAGGCTGTTCGTGATTCATAGTTTAGTTTATTATGTTATAGTTGTTTTTTACGGTTGTCTTCTCATCACCGCCCGGGGTTTACGGGCCGGGACGACGGGTTTGTGGTCTGCCTGGTGCTTTACGGATCTTTGATGCATCGCACGCGCCGCGGTCACATTCCCCCCGGGCGTCACAGCCGCTGGCTCAGTATGTCCGACAGCCGGAGAATCAGGTACCATGTCATAAGTTCCAAGACTCTGCTCCGTCACGGTGCTGCGTTCCAGCGGCCGTATATTCTGCCGAAGCGTATCCTGCTGCAATTGCTGTGCCGACAGAATCAGCTGCCTGATATTGTTCATACCCTGCACAGAATCATAACGGCTTTCCTCACTTCCTTTTTTTATCCCGATCACCTGGCCGGCATAAGACACATCGATACGGCTGTATTTGTCAAAACCGGTCCGGCTGAGCACTTCTCTGTAGAAAACGAATAGCCGGTGGAACTTACCCTCGATATCGCCGCCGTCACCCAATGTCACGCGATGGCTTCCTACCTCCGGCATCAGCTCAAAGGTCCTGTCCGCCCTGATATTCACCTGGGCGACCTGCGCCGACCAGAAACTATCCTGCCGGATGAGATCGCTTAGCCTCAATATATCCCTGGTAAGGACGCTGTCCCGCCCCTGCAGCCTGATCCTGGCAGCCGGATATCCGGTAAACACCGGCAGCCTCGCCTGAACCTTCTCCTGCAGCGGAAGCTGCACGCCCGTACTGTCAATATAGCAGCTGCTCCCATCACTGGTGAAGACCCTCGCTACAGGCTGCCGTTCAACTACATTCACCCGTAGTATCCCATTGTTATCAAAGAACAGCTGCGCCCTCTCTATCCACACATTTTTCTCCAGCGCCGTCTCCAGACGCCGAAGGTTAAAGGATTGTATCGGCCGGTTCTCGTTCTTTCCCACCCCATTTGTGATCAGCAGGTCCCCAATCCCCTTTTTATCGACAAAAAGGCCGGCCGAAGGACCACTGATCTCGATACGGATCCCCTTACATGCATTGTTCTTTCTATAACGGACAGCCGCAACCAGCAGAACCAGCACACCGGTACCCACCACGCCCCAGACGATGGCGCCCACGATCCTCCTCATATTTAGTTTTACGGCCATTACTCTTTATTTTCATACCCGCGACCCGCTTCCCAAACCCGTGACCCCGGTTCATTGAGACCCGCCCGATGGTCCATCGGGCCATCAGACGGGTACAACTAGTGCCCGGGTCAGTTGAACTTCCCGTTCACAATTATTTTGTCTCGTGCAGCACTATTGGGCTTCCAGCAACTGCCGGATAGGTTCTACCAGCGTATCGATATCCCCTGCGCCTGCAGTGATCACCAGTTCCCAGTCACTCCGTCCCTTAATGATCTCCAGCACCTCCTTCTTGTCACGGACCTTCGCCTTGCCACCCCGGATCTTTCCGGCGATCAGATCGCTCGTAACCCCCTCGATAGGCAGCTCACGCGCCGGATAGATCGGCAGAAGAATGACCTCATCCGCCAGGTCCAGACTGGCCGCAAAGCCATCGGCGAAATCCCTGGTCCTGGTAAAAAGATGCGGCTGAAATATGATGGTGCACTTCATCCGCCCAAAGAGCTCTTTCGCCCCGCTGATCAATGCCCTCAGCTCTTCCGGATGATGCGCATAGTCGTCGACGAACACCCGGTTCGGCTTCTTGATGATATATTCAAAACGCCGCCGGACTCCCCTGAAGGCCGCAACAGCCGCTACGATCTTATCACCCGCGATACCAAGGCTATGCGCGACGGCGATGGCAGCGGTAGCATTCTCCACGTTGTGACGCCCACCCATCGGTAGCGCTATACGCTCAAGACTCCAGTCAGCCATCTTCACGCTGAACAGATAGTCGCCCTGGTCGATCGTAATATCAGTAGCGAATACGTCCGCCCCCTCCCCAATCCCGTACGTCATCCGGCGCTCCCCCTTCAACCCCTCCAACCCCTTCTTGTTAAAAAGAGCTCCTCCGGACTTCAGTCGCCCCGAAAACTCCACAAAAGCCTCCTTCACGGCCTCCGCCGTCCCATAGATATCGAGATGATCCGCATCCATGGCCGTGATAACGGCTACGTCAGGACTCAGTCTCAAAAAACTTCTGTCATACTCATCGGCTTCTATCACACAGACATTCCGCGGATCGCTCCAGAAATTACTGTTGTAATTGACAGCGATCCCACCAAGAAAAGCGTTACAGCCATAGCCGCTGTGCCGCAGGATATGCGCAACCATCGTCGTTATGGTCGTCTTCCCATGCGTACCGGCCACACAGATATTAAAAGAGCCCGAGGTTATCAGTCCCAGCACCTCGCTTCTCTTCATCAGGGTATAGGAATGTTGCTGATACCACACCAGCTCTTTATGCTCCGCGGGCACCGCCGGCGTATAGACAACCAGGTCCACGTCCTTCGGTATCGCTCCGGCATCTTCCGTGTAATGTATGTCGATACCTTCTTCCGCAAGCCGCCTCGTCAGATCCGTCTCCGTCCTGTCATACCCGCTGACCTCCCTCCCATGAAACCGGAAGTAACGCGCCAGAGCACTCATCCCTATTCCGCCGATACCTATAAAATAGAGCCGCTTTATATCTTTTAGTTCGATCATTTCGGTGCAATATCTTTTAATATCTCTCTAGCGATCCGGTCGGCCGCGTCGACGATAGCCAGCCGGCCGATATTACCCCTCAATTCCTCCTGCCGGGCCTTATCACGACAAAGGGCCACCACCATGCCCACCAGCTTTTCCCGCGCTTCACTGTCCTTTACCATAAGACCGGCTCCCTTATTCACCAGGTTTTGGGCGTTGACCGTCTGGTGATCTTCCGCTGCAAAAGGGAAGGGCACGAAGACAACCGGCTTCCGCGCCACACAGAGCTCGGCGATCGACATAGCCCCGGACCTCGATATCACCACATCCGCCGCCGCAAAAGCATATTCCATCCGCGGAATAAAATCATTGGTCCATACATTATCCAGGCCCCTGCTGACCGCCGCCGCTTCCGCAGCGAACGGTCTGCCCGTCTGCCAGATCAGCTGAATATCCCCAAATTCCCGAAGATGAGCAGCTACAGCTTCGTTGATACCTTTCGCACCCAAAGAACCACCGGTCGTCAACACCACAGACCTGGCCGGGTCCAGCCCAAACGAACGGACGGCCTCTTCCCTGCCGACAGTGCTGTTAACAATGGCGCTGCGAACAGGATTACCCGTCACCATGATCCGATCCGCAGGAAAGAACTTCTCCATCCCGTCACTCGCAACAAATACCCTGACCGCCTTCTTCCCCAATAAAATATTACTCTTGCCCGCAAATGAATTGCTCTCGTGAATAAATGTAGGAATGCCCTTGGCCTGCGCCGCACGCAGCACGGGGAAGCTGGAATAGCCCCCGACGCCAATGACCGCATCCGGCATGAACGAACTGAAGATCGAGCTGACCTGAAAAAAACTCCTGATCAGCTTCAGCGGCAACCCGATATTCTTTATCAAAGAGCTCCTGTTAAACCCGGCAATATCAATCCCTTCAATACGATAACCTGCCTGGGGCACCTTTTCCATCTCCATCTTGCCCTTCGCGCCGACAAAAAGGAATTCAATGGTCGGATCCTGCTGTTTCAGCGCTCCCGCAATGGCAATGGCCGGGAAAATATGACCGCCCGTACCGCCGCCCGCTATGATGATCCGCTTGTTGCTCATTCGGCTGATCCCTCCATATCTTTTGTGTCATTTCCTTCGTTTAACTCCGCATTCCTCGCCACGCTGAGTATGATCCCGATCGCCAGACAGGTGAACAGAAAAGAGCTCCCCCCCATGCTGACCAGCGGCAGCGTCACACCGGTCACGGGGAACAGATTTACGTTCACCGCCATGTTCGCCAGCGCCTGTATCACCAGCGTAAAGCTCAGCCCCAGCGCCAGAAAAGCGCCGAACGCAAACGGACAGCGCCGGAATATCCGGATGCTCCTCAATAGGAACACCAAATAGATGAGAACTATAAAAAATCCCCCGACCAGGCCGTATTCCTCGATTATTATGGCAAATATGAAGTCTGAATACGGGTGGGGAAGAAAATTCCGCTGCTGGCTGTTGCCAGGCCCCAGTCCAAGAAATCCTCCCTTGGCAATAGCGATCTTCGCCTGGTTGGTTTGATAATTCTTGTCTTCGTTGGCTTCCTTATCCCCATACACAAACGTCTCCACCCGGCTGATCCAGGTATCCACACGACCGAGAAGACGGGACCTGCCCTCAGCCTTAGGCTTCTCCGTAACGCCCCCATTCGCCTTGTGCCGGATGACGGCAGCCGATATAAGTATGGCCAGCGGTATCGCAGCGATCCCAACGGTCAGAAGCAGATGCTTGGCGCTGACCCTCCCGATGAACAGCAGCATGAGGCTGGTGGCACCCGTCAGCAGGGCTGTGGAAAGATTGGCCGGAGCGATCAGCAGGCAGATGACGGCTACCGGAGCGATAACAGGCAGAAACCCTGCTTTAAGATCCTTTATTACATCCTGCTTCTTGCTCAATAGCCTGCTCAGGTACATGAACAGGGCCAGTTTGGCAAGGTCCGAGGTCTGGAAGGTCAGATTGATGATCGGCAGACGGATCCACCGGCTCCCCTCATTGAGCTTGACGCCAAAGAACAGCGTATAGAACAGCAGGGGTATGGAAACAAGAAAAAGGATCCTTGCCACCTTCGAATAGACAGTATAGTTGACCTGGTGGGCAAAATAAATGATCAGCACCCCTACCAGGATAAAAGCGAATTGTTTGAACAGATAGATCTCTGTGTTCCCCTTGTACATCTTATAAGCCAGCAATCCCGTGCTGCTATATACCACCAATAGCGACACAACGGCTAAAAGGACCACAGCGGTCCATATAACCTTGTCACCCCTGGTACGCGACCGAAGGCCGCCAAACGGTGATCTCTCTATCGTAGCCTCATTGCTCATAGATCGCGGACAGCCTCCTTGAACTGTCGTCCCCGGTCCTCATAATTTTTGAACAGGTCAAAGCTGGCGCAGGCAGGACTCAGTAATACCACATCCCCCTTCGTAGCAAAATGGAACGCAGCCTTCACAGCCTCTTCCGCACTCAGCGTGTTTACCATCAGCGGAACGTCGTGCTGGAAGGCGTCGTGGATCTTCCGGTTGTCTACACCCATGCAAACGATGGCCTTGACCTTCTCTTTAACGAGGTCCCGTATAAGTCCATAGTCATTCCCTTTATCCACCCCGCCAAGGATCAAAATGGTCGGCTTCTCCATGCTCTCCAGCGCGTACCAGGTGCTGTTGACATTGGTAGCCTTTGAGTCATTGATAAACTCTACCCCGCGCACGGTGCTGACATGTTCCATTCGGTGCTCCAGCGCTTCAAAGCTCTGGATGGCCTCCCGGATCTTCTCCTTCCGGATGCCGACGGTAGCGGATGCAATGCCTGCTGCCATGGTGTTATATTGATTGTGAATGCCTTTCAAGGCAAAATCGTAAATGCTCATTTGAAGTTTCTCGGTGCCTGTGTTGATATTCATCTGTCCGTTCTTGATAAATGCTCCTTTGCCTGGTTCCTGTTGCATAGTAAATGGTAGGTGGTTAGAGTTGATCGAAAATTGGCTTATATATTTAGTTATCACAGGATCATCTTCATTATATATAAATTGGTCCTCAGCAGTCTGATTCATAGTGATCCGGAACTTGCTGGCGATATAGTTCTCAAATTTGTACTCATAGCGATCCAGATGATCCTCTGTGATATTGGTCAGGATAGCCACATCCGACCGGAAGGTCAGAATGTCATCCAGCTGAAAGCTGGATATTTCCACCACATACCATTGCCTTGGGTCTTCCGCGACCTGCCGCGCGAATGAATAGCCGATATTCCCGACCAGAGCGCAGTCCACCCCCCCGTGGCGACATATATGATACGTCAGCGCCGTGGTCGTACTCTTCCCGTTGCTGCCGGTGATACCAATGATCCTGCTATTCCCCTTATACCGGTACGCCAGCTCGATCTCACTGATGATCGGGATCTTTTTGGCCCTGATCTGCCTGACAAGCTCGTTCTTCTCCGGTATACCTGGACTCTTCATGACTTCATCTGCTGAAAGGATACGATCAACCGAATGTTGGCCTTCTTCGAAGGCGATGTTATGCTTCTCCAGGTCCTTCCGGTAGCTTTCCTTCAGCGGGCCTCCGTCGGATACGAACACGTCGTAACCGCGCTGAACAGCAAGTATCGCTGCGCCAACGCCGCTTTCACCACCACCGATTATGACCATTTTCTTAGACATAGTTATTCAGTTCCTCCGGTCCACGGATTATGGGGTTCTTCAAAAGCATGGATATTACTGCACCACAATTTCTTTTCCTCTACGTATGGGTCAACGGTGGCACCTGCACTTGCCATGCAGGGTTGGTTTTTCATACATGAATTTATAGTGAGGCTGCCGCAGGAGCCGGCAGCTATCTTATCTTGAGCGTCGCGATAGCAAAAGCCACACAAAGGATGGTTACGATCCAGAATCTCGTCACGATCTTACTCTCATGATAGCCCAGCTTCTGATAGTGATGATGCAGCGGACTCATGAGAAATATCCTTTTACCTTCCCCGTATTTCTTCTTCGTATATCTGAAGTAGGTCACCTGTAGGGTCACGCTCAGCACTTCTACCAGGAATACTCCACAGAAGATGGGGATCAGCAGCTCTTTGCGAACGATGATAGCCAGCGCCGCAATGATACCTCCGAGGGTCAGGCTCCCCGTATCTCCCATGAATACCTGGGCCGGATACGCGTTATACCAGAGAAAACCCACACATGCCCCGACGAGCGCGCCGATGAAAATGGACAGCTCGCCCAGGTTTGGGATATACATGACATTGAGATACTCTGCAAACCGGATATTGCCGCTGGCATAAGCGAATATTCCCAGACAGGCGCCAATAACCGCGCTCGTCCCGGTCGCCAGACCATCCAGACCGTCGGTGAGATTGGCCCCGTTGGATACCGCCGTGATGATAAAGATCACAATGGCGATGTACAGGATCCAGGTGAACCCCCTCAGCGCCGGCGGCAGCAGCTTCGAATAGTTGAACTCGTGGTTCTTAACGAAAGGGATCGTGGTTATCGGCTCCTTCGCAGGCGCGAACAACTTTTTCTCCTTACCCAGCGTAATGGTCTTCCATCCCGTAGTATCCATGGGAGGAGTCTGCCCCACATACTCCCGGTAGACCATGGTATTGGTGTTGAAATAGAGCGTCGATCCGACAACCAATCCAAGCACGACCTGCCCCAGCACCTTGAACCAACCGGCTAATCCGTCCTTATCGCCTTTTTTGTACGGAACGCCCTGCTCCTTGGCTATCCGCTTGGCCCGCATCTTCAGATAGTCATCGATAAATCCGATAAGACCCAGCCAGATAGTGCTGAAGATCATCAGCCGGATATAGGCCTTGTGCAGGTCAGCCAGAAGGAATGTCGGGATCAGGATGGCAAGAATGATGATGAAACCCCCCATTGTCGGAGTACCCTTCTTCTGCTGTTCCCCCGCCAGACCAAGGTCGCGTACCGTCTCTCCGATCTGCTTCCTGACCAGGTAGCGGATAAGCCTCTTCCCAAAGATCATGCTGACGATCAGGGAAAACAGGATAGCCAGTAGCACCCGGAAGGTGATGAACTGGAACAGGGCGCTTCCCGGCACCTTGATACTATTCTGTTTAAACCACTCAAATAAATAATACAGCATGGTCCGCTATTTATCTAACAATTCAAAAAATTCCAACAGGATCTGTTTATCATCAAAGGGATGTTTCACTCCTCTTATCTCCTGATATTTCTCATGCCCTTTTCCCGCAATAAGCACGATGTCCTCAGGACCCGCCAGGTTCAGCGCAGTTCGGATAGCCTCCTTCCGGTCGACGATCGAAATGTATTTTCTTTTGGCTGCCGTATTGAGCCCCGCCTCCATATCACGGATGATCTGTTCCGGCTCTTCACTCCTGGGATTGTCGGACGTAAGGATCGCCTTGTCGCTGTATTCAGCCGCAGCCGCAGCCATCAAAGGACGCTTTGTCTTGTCCCTGTCACCGCCGGCGCCGACAACAGTAATGATCCGCTCGTGCCCCTTCCTCAGCTTCTGGATGGTAGCCAGCACATTGATAAGAGCATCCGGCGTATGCGCGTAATCGATAATGCCGATGATCTTCTCTTTTGGCGATACGATATAGTCGAACCTGCCCTCGGCTCCGCTAAGGGTGCTGAGATAGCGGAGTACCTCATTTCTGTCCTCCCCCAGACAAATGGCGGCTCCATATACCGCGAGCAGGTTATAGGCATTGAATTCCCCGATCAGGCGGAAATGCACTTCCTGGTCGTTGATCGTCATGACCAGCCCGGTCAGGTTGTTCTCCAGTATCTTTCCCTTGAAATCGGCCAGCGTCTTCAGACTATAGAAATATTTTTTGGCGTTCGTATTCTGCAGCATGACGGCCCCGCGCTTGTCGTCGGCATTCGAGATGGCAAACGCCTCGGACGGCAGCCCGTCGAAGAACGACTTCTTCACCCGGATATACTCTTCAAAGGTCTTGTGATAGTCCAGGTGGTCATGGGTAATATTGCTGAACAGCCCGCCGGCATATTTCAGTCCCGCAATACGATGCTGGTGAATAGCATGCGAACTCGTCTCCATGAACACATGCGTACAGCCTTCGTCGGCCATTTCCTTCAGCAAGGCGTTGAGATGCAGAGCGTCCGGCGTGGTATGCGTCGCGGCAACGACACGATCTCCGATATGATTCTGCACAGTGCTTAGCAGACCGCATTTATACCCAAGAGCGCTGAATAGCTTGTATAGCAGAGTGGCAATGGTCGTTTTACCGTTGGTCCCCGTGACCCCGATCAGCCGCAGCCGCTCGGAAGGCTGACCGTAGAAGTTATGGGCAATGACGCCCGCCGCTGCCGATGTATCCTCCACCTGGATATATGTCACCCCGTCCTGTAAAACATCGGGTAGCTCTTCAACCACAACAACCGCTGTGCCGGCTCCGATCACAACCGGTATGAAACGATGTCCGTCGACGTGCGTCCCCTTCATGGCAATGAACAACGACCCCGGCCCCGCCTGACGGGAATCGGTCTGCAGGTTGTCAACCTGCCTGTCCCGATCGCCGATGATCGACCGGATGCTGACCTTGTATAATATGTCCTGTACTCTTGCCATATCCCTTCCGGGTCGTTCTAGTTCAATTGAATAGATATTGTTTCCTTCTTTGCCAGGGCCGCCCCGGGTTCGGGACTCTGGCTCCTCACCCTTCCGCTGCCGCTGACCGAGACACGCAAATCCATACTTTCCAGCAGATACAGCGCATCCTTAAGCCCCATCCCTTTCACATCGGGCACCACCTGCCGCGCAACGGTCGCTCGTCCCAGCACCGGCCGGCCCTCCGCTGTAGACGTATACAGACGTGACCACTCGTTCTTTCCCGCCGAATCCATATACCCCATACTCATCATCTCCTCAACCTTCTTTATATCGCTGGTAAGACCGGCATAATAGAATTTTGCGCTGTCTCTGCTGAACACCGGCGGCGTCGCCGCACCTGCGTCCGCACTCATCAGCCGGTCGGCCAGCTCCTTAAATACAGGTCCCGCAACAGCCGCGCCATAATAGACTTTTGCGAACGGTTTGTTCTTGATAACAACGATACAGGTGTACCTCGGCGCGCTCGCCGGGAAATACCCGACAAAGGAGGACTGATAGATATGATCTGCATAACCGCGTGAGCCATTGGCCACCAGAGCCGTTCCCGTCTTGCCCGCAACTTTGTAAAAAGCGTTCTTGAACAGCTTGGCGCCCGTCGCCCCTTCATCGGTACTGTTGCACACGGCATATAGACAATCCTGTAGCTGTCGCAGCGTACTCTCGCTGCAAATGTTTTCAATGAGCACCGTCGGATGATTCTCTTTTATCGTGATCCCGGATTCCTGGAGGGCGCTGACCAGGTAGGGCTTCATCATCCTGCCGTTATTGGCTACAGCATTGTAGAGCGTCAGCGTCTGCAGAGGAGTGACAAGAACCTCATAGCCAAAGGCCATCCACGGAAGACTAGTATTGCTCCAGGTCCGGGACTTCGGCGTCTTGACGATCGGCATTCCCTCTCCAAGCAGATCCACACCAGTCGGCTGATTCAGCCGCAGCTTCTTCAGGTGATCGACGAACTGGCCGGGACTGTTGCTATAGTGTGCCACAGCCAATTTAGCCATGGCGACGTTCGAGCTGATCTCAAAGGCCTGCTTCACGGTAAACATCCTGCTCTCGTGCGGCTCAGCATCATATACAGTACGGCCCGATACCTTCCAGGAACCTCCTTCCAGGTTCAGCTGGTCATTCAGCGTGATCTTCTTGTCTTCCAGCAGAGACAGCAGCGTCGCCAGCTTGAAAGTCGAACCCGGCTCGGTGGCGCGAATGGCATAGTTGAGGTCCTCCCAGTAGCCGCCATCAGACTGACGGCCTAAATTTGCAATAGCCCTTATCTTTCCCGTAGCCACTTCCATAACGATACAGGTGCCATGCTCGGCGTCGTTGGCAGTCAACTCTTTCAGCAGCGCATTCTCCGCAATATCCTGGATGTTGACGTCCAGGGTGGTGATGATATCCTTTCCGTTCTCAGACTCGATCTCATAACCCTCGACCGGGATATAAGTGCCTCCCGCAATATAACGAACCAGCCTCCTTCCGACCTCCCCCTTTAGTACCGTGTCATAAGTACGCTCGAGACCCACATTTTGCGCGTTCGCTCTTGCAAGACCGATCGTGCGATTGGCCAGGAGCCCGAACGGATTCAGCCTCTTATTGTTCACCTCCGCAATAAATCCGCTCCTGTTGCGGCCCTGCCGGACAAGCGGGAAATTGCGGAGCCGTTGGTATTTTTCGAAGGAAACATTTGACTGCAAGAGATAATAACGGTCGACGCTCCGATAGCCGCTCAGCAGGTCCTTTTTATAGGCCTGCGCCGACTGATCCTTGAACAGACCGGACAGACATAGGGACAGCGAATCAAGATTTTCCGTAAAACGCTTCCCGTTCTTTTCCCTCAGGCCGTCTGCACCGAAATCGATATAGATATTAAAGTATGGAATGGAAGTGCTGAGCATGCTGCTGTCCTCACTGTAGATCGTACCCCTTTCCGCATCAAGCTCGACGAACTTCTGGTGCAGACTATCGCTCATCCCCCGCCAGTAAGCTCCCTGAACATGCTGGATATAGAACGCCTTTCCCAGCACCACGAGGCTGATCCCCACGATACCGAGAAAACAGAGGTAGACCCTCCACAATATGTCGCGCTTTACTTCCAAGATCCGTTTACTTTTTATTTTTTTCTACACTGTCAACGATGACATAGGGAGGCTGACTCAGCTCTTTCAGACCAAAAGGTTCTACCGCCTTCGCCAGCTCACTCTGCTTGCTCCTGAACATCACCTCACTTTTCAGCGTTTTATATTCGTATTGTAATTCCTTCAGCTCTTTACTGGTCCGGTTGATATCCCGGGACAAATTGTCAGCATAATGACCGTTATAGATATAGACCACCGCTAACGCCGCCAGGAACAAAAAGAAGCCGATGTTCTTCATGATCCAGCGATAGCTCGTATTCAGTGTTTTCTTTTTCATTAGACCCTATCCTCCTCTATGCTTTAAATGCTGTTTACAACCGCTCAGCAACCCTCAGTTTGGCGCTACGGCTTCGCGGGTTCTGGCGTAATTCGGTTTCGGTGGCTGTCACCGGCTTTTTTGTGATCACTTTTAACAGGGGGGCATTCGCACTTTGTCCAAATGGGTCTGACACATCTTCATCATCGAAAGAGCCTTTCTTGAAGAAGTTCTTGACAAGCCTGTCTTCCAGAGAATGGAAGGTGATGATGGCGACACGGCCGCCGGATATCAGGAGGCCGGGCACTTGCTGCAGCATCTCTTTTAATGCTCCCAATTCATCATTCACTTCAATGCGTAAGGCCTGAAAAACCTGGGCAAAATACTTGTTGGGATTCCCTTTCACCACGCT
Source organism: Bacteroidota bacterium (assembly GCA_018267585.1). Lineage (GTDB taxonomy): Bacteria > Bacteroidota > Bacteroidia > Chitinophagales > Chitinophagaceae > Puia. The sequence continues at coordinate 10,228 of JAFDYE010000465.1, read as the reverse complement.
ATTCAGCGCCGTCTTGAAGTTTGAGATGGTCTTCATCGACACAGACCGGCGCAGCTGAACTATCGTACGGGCAAGGGTTTTCGAATTGGTAACCTCCCCGTACTGCTCGAACAGTCGGTGCAGCTGCTGCTCGGAATACGTATTGACGATATCGAAAGCAGTCGTCGTCTGCCGCTGATCCATCCGCATGTCCAGATCGCCCTCAAAACGAAAGGAGAATCCCCTTTCGGCCTGGTCGAACTGATAGCTGCTGACGCCCAGGTCAGCAAGGATGCCATTGACAGCTCCGGCTTCGTGCAAACGAAGGAAGCGGCCCAGATGACGGAAATTATGCGGAAGAAAGACGATACGCTGATCATCGGGCAGGTTACGACGGGCGTCACTGTCCTGATCGAAGACGAACAGCTTACCCTTTGGTCCGAGCCTCCCAAGTATCCCCCTGGAATGCCCGCCGCCCCCAAACGTACAGTCGACATACACACCATCCGGCCGGATATCCAACCCGTCGAGCGTCTCCTCCAAGAGCACAGGCAGGTGGTAAGACTCATGGTCCCTGCTGTCGGAAGTCGTCATAGCTGAGCCCCTCCCGGGTTCATCACCTGCTTTGCCAGGCTGCTGAATGCTTCCGGTGAAAAAGATTCAAAGAACTGTTGATACTTACTTTTATCCCAGATTTCGATTTTGTCTACTGCCGCCACAAGCACTATGTCCTTTTCAAGACCGGCATGCTCTTTAAGGTTTTGAGGAACAAGAAGCCGACCCGCCGAGTCCAGCTCTGCCATCGTCGCACCATTCAGGAAATATCTCCTGAATTGACGAACTTCGGGGTCAAAATCATTCAATTGGCTGATTCGGGCGAATATCGGTTCCCAGGATTTCATAGGATAAAGACTAAGGCATTTTTCAAACCCCCGGTTGATCACGAACTGGGCCGTCCCGTCTTCCGGAAGCTGCTTTTTGAAGCCTACCGGCAGCAGGAAGCGACCTTTCGAGTCCAGTGTAGCTTCGTATTCGCCCAGAAAACCAATCATTTATGAGGAGTTGAATCAACCTTAATTAAAACTAACACAAAATAACACTTTTTCCCACTTTTAAGCGGGAAATTGAAAAATTTAATTTTTCCACAGTCGTGTATTGCCCAAGCGATTACATATCCGCGGTTTTTGGCTTACTTAGACCGGGAATTAATTGTGAATTGTGGTGGATTTCCTGTGGAAAAACTCAGGGTTATCAAGATTTGTGAAGACTATCCCGGAGAAACCTGCCGATTACCCTTTGCCAGACCAGCGATCAGTCGGAGTTCCGGGGACTAAGTTCGTAGACAACCGCCTCATAAGGCCTTAGCGGCTGAGTCCCGCCGGGTGTCGCCTTTTTTTCAGCCGTCTTCTGACCCCCGCCGGCCGCAGGATAATTCGAAAGGACACGCTTCGCCCCTGTCAGATCGATTTCGGCAGGAAGAATAAAAGAACCGGGAGCAGCTTTGAAATTGAGAAGTATAAGGAACTTTTTTTGCCCGTCATCGCGGGTATAAGCATATACGCTGGGGTTATCCCTGTCCAGGACCGCATACTTTCCATAGACAAGCGTAGGATTGGATTTCCGCAACCAGACAGCTTTCCTGAAATAAGCAAGCACCGAAGACGTGTCTTTCTCTTCCGCGGCAGCATTGACCGTAACATAGTCGGGATTCACCTTCAACCACGGTGAGCCGGTCGTAAACCCGGCATTAGGACCTTCATCCCACTGAAAGGGAGTACGTCCATTATCCCGCGCGCTTCGTTTTTGCTCTTCGATAAATGCCGCCGTATCACCACCCGTTTGCCTAAGATGCATGAACTTATTGATGGTCGAGATGTCTCTGTAATCGCTGATCCTGTCAAATTTGATATTGCTCATCCCCAGTTCGTCCCCATAATAACAATAGGGCGTACCGCGCATCGTCAGAAGAAAGGTCGTCAGCATTTTCGACGAAGCATCGCGGTACCTGGGGGCATCATTGCCCCAGTGCGAAAGCATCCTCGGCTGATCATGATTCCCAAGATAGATGGAGATCCAGCCCTTGTCCTCAAATGCACTATCCCACTTTGTATACACTTTTTTAAAATCCAGCAGGTTGTAGTCCGGATCGAAGTTGCCTACGTCCATCCCCTCAAAATGATAGGCCATATTCAGCTCGTGCCGCGCAGGGTCTACAAGGGACATGGCATCGTCAAGGGTGCTGCCGGCGCCTTCGGCAACGGTCATGATATCGTATTTACTGATCACCTCCCTGTTCATCTCCTGCAAATACTCATGAAGGTGCGGGCCCATGCCATAATATCGGATGATATGCTGTTCATATCCTTGAGGAAGAACAGGCCACATGGTGTCCTTCGCCACGAACTGAAAGGCATCCATCCGGAATCCATCGATGCCCTTGTCGAGCCAGAACTTCATGACCTCGTATACTTCCTTCCTTACCTGCGGATTTTCCCAGTTGAGATCGGGCTGCTTGCGGGAAAAATAATGCAGATAGTAAGCCTTTGTTACCGGATCGTACTTCCAGGCGTCGCTGTTGACGTCAAAAAAACTCCAGCGCGGCGTTGGCTTGCCCCTTTCTTCGTTCCACCAGTGATAGTAGTTACGATAAGGACTTTCGCGGGAACTGCTCGACTGTCTGAACCAAGGATGCTCGTCGCTTGTATGATTCACCACCAGGTCCATGACCAGCCTTATATGCCGGTCGTGCATCCCCTTCAGCAGGCTGTCAAAATCGGCCATCGTGCCGAAGTCTTTCATGATGCTACGATAGTCGCTGATATCGTATCCATTGTCATCATTGGGAGAGGAATAGATCGGATTCAGCCAGACTACGTCGACACCCAGAGATTTTATATAATCGAGCCTGGAAATGATCCCCTTCAGATCACCGACGCCATCCCCGTCACTATCCTTGAAGCTCCTCGGATAGATCTGATAGACGACGGCTTCTTTCCACCATTTGCGGTCTTCCTGCTGAATGCTGCTTTTTTTTCCGGAACAGCCGGCCAGCAGCAGCAAGACAATCAAGAGTCGTCCTGGCAATCGGATAAACATTTCTCTAATATACTACCTTTTTACGTCGGCGCCGCCTGAATATCCCATAGCCTGACACTCCCAGTACCGCTGGAAAGACAAGAATATAGAACCACGGAAAAGGCCCGCCGGACGGCAGCAGCAGAGTGGCCTGACCGGTGACCACCGGCGCCGCCCAGTAGTAGGGCAGCCGCTGCTCGCCCGACTCGCTCCGGAAGAATTCCTTCTTTGCCTCCTGCATTGCAATGTCCGCGGGCTCACCCTGCGAAAGATATTTGAAGAACAGCTCTGTCAGCTTATAGGTGGCTTTATTGTCGACCGACCAGCAATTGACAACAGCAGTCGGTATCCCGAGAGCCGCAAACTCACGGTTAAAGCTGAATACACCTTCCCCCTGGTAAAATTCACCGTTAGCCGTTTCGCATGCCGACAGGACGATGATCCGCGTCAGTGGCTTCTTTTCGGGAATAAGCTCTGAAAGCGCCAGCGCAGAATCGGAAAAATAGATCAGCGGCTCCTTGCCCCGATCATTCCCAACCGCATGGGTGTAGAGTTGAATAAGCCTGTAACCCGAATAGTTCTCCAGGAAGCTGGACTTGGAGGCCCGGGAAGCCGTGAACTTATCGGGACTACTGAACCAGGAACCTATCTGATCGAGCGAACCATTGCTGCCAGGCAGATCAGGCAGGTGCAGATAAGACGCATATTGCACGGGAGCTATCCCCATGAACTCCTTCCCGTCAGCCGCCGCGACAGCATCGATGGTCGTATCGAGAAAATAGCGGGCCGAGTAGGTGTAGCAAACCGGATGGTCGTCCAGAAAATAGACGGGATGCCGTAAAGAATTATTGACCACCAGCGCCTCGTAGGGAAAATAGTTCCCGTCCGGCGAGACAACGATCCTTCCGCCAGGCGCGGAACCGTCTGGAAACAGCAGTCGATAGAGCGCGTCAGAAGTTCGGACAAAACCCGGCATATCCCTGTTCAATCGTTCGGCATCGGAAACATAGGTCATATACAGCCGGGCCAGACTGTCAAAACGGTATTTGTCGATGATCCGCAACGCAGCGCTCCCGTCATTGACCAGCAGAGAAAAGACGGCGCTGTCACCGGCATACAGCGAAAAAAAGGACTGCCGGCCCTTTTTCAGCCGCAAGCGAAGCTCGGGAAGAGTGCTGAATGAAAAATTCTTTCCCGCAACGACCTGCTTCCGGATCGCCTGGTCATAACGATCCAGCTCGAGCTTTGCTGAAAAAATGCCGGCCTGCAGCTTGGCATAGCCTTCCGCCTCGGGTGACATACCGTCCATCTCTCTCTCCAGCCTGCGTATATTCTTTTGAATGGCGCCCCGTTCGGCAAGTGCCCTGTCGCCCAGGTTGGCCTGCCTTTGCAGCTGGTCGTTGAGCAGAATGGCGCGCGAACGTTCGAAAAAGTAAAAGGCGTCTTCGGGCGAAGACGCCGCTGCTGAAGCGCGAATGGCGTGCTCATACAGCTCTCGCGCATTCTTTCGGAAAGCTAGCTGAGACCGTATCTCGGACTGATCGTCGATAGCCCTCTTCAGGAACGCATCCGCCATCTTATAGATCCGGATCGCTTCATCAAGACTTTTCCTGTCATTGGTCAACCGGTAGTGGCTATAAAAGGCGTCCCCTTTATGAACGATAAGAAGAGTGAGATAGTGTATCCTTTTTTGCTCATATACCGGATCGACGCTGGGTTGCAGCAGAACATCCTCATTCATACCCGGCTGCAACTGATCGAACGCCAGCTGAAAATAGACCAGCGCGCTGTCGGGATACCCCTTTGCCGAAAAAGCGCTGGCAATATTGTCGTAGTCGGTCAACGCCTCCAGCGATTCAAATGAACCCCTGACCCTCTTTGCCGGCAGCGAACCGAGCGCCTTTCGACACCAGACCAGCGCCCTGTCATAGTCATGCAACGCATATAGATAGAAATAACCCATATTGTTCAAGGCCTCAGAGCAACCCAGCTGATAGCGGATACTCGAATAATAGCCGTACGATCGCTGCCAGCAGCTCAGCGCATCTTTGTAGTTATGCCGCTTGCCGTAAATAAGGGCCAGCTGGTTCATGAACACTCCCAGCGCCGCCGTATCGGTGGTTCTGGAAAATTCCTGTATCTTCTGTTTGAGCAGACCTTCCAGCTCGTCATATCTTTCCATCAGGAAAAGCGCATTGAACGCCAGAGAGGAAAAGCTGCGGACGAACGCCAGACTATCCCTGCCCGAAGAACAGCGCGGCGTCAGCGTCTGCCCAAGCAACGTATTCCTGTAGCACCGGTCATAGTCGCCGACATCGTAATAGTGTCCCGCTTTGTCCCATAGAGCCGCCAGCAGCCGGCTGTCCACAGTGCCCGTATTCAGGGCAATAGACGTGCAGCTGTCGACCGCCGCCAGAAATTCGCTCCGAAGATGCAGCGAGTCATAAAAGATCCGGAGATTGAAATAGCACTTGACCAGGAAAGCCGGCCTGGTAGGGGAAGGAGGGCACTTCTCCTCTATCATCCGGATCGCCCTGCGCGTATAGTTAACCGCCAATGGGAAATCCCCCTTCAGATAATACAGCAGACCCAGCCGCTGCAGAAGAAATGAGAACGCCGAGTCCGCCGGCTGCGGACAGCCTTCCATCCGGTGAACATAGGGCAACAGCTCCGCGACCTGCCGGTCGGCTCCCTGATTCGCAGCCTTCAGCGAGTCGATCTTCCTTAATAACAAAAGCCTGTCCGGACATTGCCCGGACAGGTCCTTAAAAATAAGCAGGCTTATCCCTATGATCAGTAAGTAATGTATTGCCCGTCCCATGTGACAAAACCGGATGCGGCCTTTTGTGGTTGTAACAATTGCATATAGGCAGTCGCGTTGCCCCTGGATCCATCCTTATATATCCTGTACCCGAGCTGGCCGCTGATCACCGGCGTCGCAAAAGACGACCCGTCCAGCACATAGCCGCTGTTGATAAAGGGGAGGGAAAATCCGCAGCAGCTGTTGGACTTATTTACAACACCGACACTCACATACCGGGAGGAAAAATTCTGATAACGGCAGGGCAGGACTGGATTGCTGAGACCGGTAACGCTGATGATACAGTACCGCGGATCGACGCACTGACACGCGGGGAAGAACATATTTCCAGGCCTCAGCAGATTGTGACCGTCGATCGCCACCCCGCAAACGCTCGGCGTATGATCCCTCGGATCGTTACCCGCGGCAGCCACCACCGGTATATCGTACTTTGCGCTCTGCTCGAGATAGTAGTTGATGACGGCATTCTGGGCATTCCAGTAGCCCAATGAGGCGTTGATCAGGCTTACCCGGTGACGGATAGCATAGCTCAGAGCGCAGCTGACCGAAAGTGTGGTTCCCATTCCCTTCCCGTCCAGCGCCCTGATAACCATCAGCCGTGGGAGCTCCGGCTTTCCGTCGGCCTGCGACTGGGTATAAAAAGCATTTAGCGCGATAGCGGCAACAGCGCTTCCATGACGGACGGCGTCGTCATCCTGGTATGCGGAGGCCGGCCCCCCCGCTACAAAGTTTATCTTCCCGCTGCCATCAGAAGCGAACAGCCTCTGGAAAATACTCCGGTCGAACAGGGTGGAGTCGATACCCGAATCGATGATACCCAATACTACTTTTCCTGAGACCTCCGGATCACCGCTAAAGCCGATCAGCCCGGACGTCAGCACCGGCGGGACCGACGAAGGCGAAGCAACGCTGCCGTTGCTGTCCACTACTGCAACAGATCCTCCGGACGCTCCCGGAGAAGGCGGAGGAGGCGCCGTCGGCGTGGACTGACCCGATCCGCCGATATTGAGGTCGGCCGTTACATTCCATAACAGAGTATCATGACAAGAGCAAAAATGCACCTGGGTATTGTCCAGCGAATAACCATTCTTGGCGCGGATCACACGCCCGAGATAGCCCGACAGATAGCTAGTCAGCGGATGGACCGCTATCCGCCCGGCAGCTCCCGCGTTTGGATTCTGTCTGCCAGTGTCCGCTGGCCTGACCGATCGCACGTTGCTGATTGCCTCCGTGATCTGGGCAATGGTCGCCTGTCTCGTCGCGGAATCCGTGCCCTCCTTGAATATATAGTTCCAGTTCAGCCAGTCGCCGGCATGATTGGTCGGAGGCCCGCCACGGTTGATCTTTGGGTGGCAGGAAGTCTGTGCAAGAGCCGCGAAAAAAACATAGATCAATAACAGGGTCTTTCCCCTGCGTCCAGACAGGAATTTTTTCATAAATAGAAAGGTATATGGTCAACTAATTTCTTACCAATGCTTCAACAGCAGCCGTTGCGCATCTTCTTTCTTGTCCAAATCGCGATCAACAACCAGCTGCAATAATTGCCTGGCTTTCTGGCTGTCACCGGGGTGGTTTCGCTTCATCAGGGTGAGGGATTCGTAGAACAGAGCCGGATTGTTGTACAGTGTCGTGTCGGCTTCCAGCTGCCGGAAATAATTGAGCGCTTTATCGTATTCCTCTAACCGCAGGCAAACAATACCCGAGTATATCCTTGCCTGGGCGCGCGCCGAATCGCGCTCCAGCAATCGCTCGAACTGAGCCTGGGCTTCCGGCAGCCGGTCTTCGTTGTACAAGGCGATCGCCTTTTGCAGACTGTCCTGGACGCTGCTCATCCTGACCGGGAGGTTCTTCAGCTGATCATGGATATACTGGCCCGCCAGCCTGTCGGAGGAAGACCCGGCGCTAAAAACCAGCCATACGGCCACCGCTGCAATAAGGACAGCGGCCGCCGCCGGATAGGGCCATAATTTCCTGACCGGACTGATCTTTCTCACCGAAGGCTCCCCTCTTTGCAGGTCACCTCTTTCCCCGCTGCCCCCAATCTCCATGGCCTTATTCTGCAGGTATAACTCTTTGAACCTGGCCTTTCTCCCCTCATCCAGATCGTCTTTCAGAAGAGCCCGTGTATTGAGATAAAATGCCAGCTCTTCAGCAAAGGATGGATCCGAGAGGATACGCTGTTCGAATTCTTTTTTCTGGTCGGCGGTAAATAAGCCCTTAAAATAATCATCGATGTATTCCAGGCTGTCCATATTAATGCTTTAATACGTTATAAGACTGCCGCAGCCTTTCCAGGCATCTCAACCTGCTGGTCTTTACAACTTCCGCTGTCTTGTAGTCCATAGCGCCGGCAATTTCCTTATCGGTGTATCCATCTGCAAATAGCGCCAGCATCTTCCTGCAGTTCTCCCCGAGCTCGTCCAGCCTCGCCCTCAGAACGTCAAAGTCCGACCGGTCGACCATCCGCTGGACAACGGATTTCGCCGTGTCCGAGAGACTGGAAAGCAGCTGATCCGCCAATACAGCTGTTCTGTGGATCCTGTTCTTATTTGTCGTCAATTGCCGGATACGGTCAACACATTTATTGTGAAAAATCCGGAATAAGTAGGTTTTCAGCGAAGACCGGCCCTCAAAGAACCCGGTGGTTATCTTTTCAATGGCCGAGATGATCGTATCTGAGTATACGTCCAGGGCGTCTTCCTCGGCGAGGGAATATTTTCGGATGCCTTCCTTTACAAAGTAGCTGTAGCCGTTAAATAGCTGTTCCTCTGCCTTTCTCCTGTCATTACCATTCCGGGTAAGGTTGTCGATTATTTCCGCGTCGGTAATGGTATTATCAGGCCTCATTGAGCTCCTCTTTGCTGAGAAAATTAGGTTAAAAATTGAATCGGGGCAAAAAATAACCCAAAAAACAATGAACATCGGTTTCAATCCCATTGAAATCTCATTCGCAACCTTCGCCAAAAGGCTCGGTTGTCCTCCAATACCGCTTAATTCTGTGAACTGGACTCCGTCCGGTTAAATAAAAACAAATTCCCCGGATACTGTTTCCCTGCGAGATATCAACACGACAAAGGTAATAGATAATTTCCGGTGCAGCATCAGACAATACGGTGAAGAGTAACCGGTTGACCAATGAATAGTAAACCCCCGCCGTTTCTCAGAAAGGTCTCCCGGGTGAGCAGTAAACCCCACTGCAACAACGAACGCGCCCGGGACCTTTCCTTCTTAAAACAGCAAAACACGCGCGTATGCAAGTCGTTACAAGTGCCGCCGGCAAACTGGTCGTCTCCGGCAGGGAGGCCATCTCCACCCCATCTAGCCTCGAACAGCTGATCAACAACGGATCCGCCCCCGCTATTTACCGGCTTTCCCGGGACCTTTTCCAGTCGCTCGAGCAGATCAACGCAAAGAAATGCTGGTTTACCGATGTCTGCGAAAAAAAGATCCTCTGCACCAGGGACGACCGGTTCAGCCTGTCGATCTCCGGCAACACCGCCTCCCAGGGCGAACTGCCAGACACGGCGACCTACGCCTGCCAGGAATATTGGATGCCCACATTCTCCTATCTCATCGGCCGCGTCCGGCTCACAGAGCTCAGCCCCGGCGAGCTACCCGGCATACTCTTCAGCTATTTGCAGACGATGCTGCTGATCCTGCGGGTCCGGCTCGTATTCATCGATCAGGAAGGCTACTACAACTCAGCCTCGCTGTTCGACCAGCTACCCACTATCCTCGACAAACTGATACCGGAATTCCGCATCCTCTTCACAAGACTCCTGACCAAAGAGGACAAGACCCCAAAAGCATCTGACCTCAAACAAATAAAAAGCCTCTTCATCCGGAGAGTGGTCCTTCCACCCGAAAACGCCGACCTCATCCCTGACGATCTGACCACGCCACCTGCCCTCCATCGAAAAGCCACTCCTTCCCGCACATTGGTCAGCTGGCAACGACCTCCGGCTCTCATGATCCGCCAGAGCACCGGCAATATTCAGAACGGCGACCTCCTGGTCGCGATCATACTGGCCATGGCCCTGACCTTTTCCGCCTGGCTCTGGTTGGGACACTAGTCCATCTCCCCGATCCCTCCCCGGCCAGGCCCCGCACATTAACCCGGTTTTTGTAGCTTTGGGCCAAAACCGGCGGCAGTTGGCCGCCATTCGACAATGGATCCCAAAAACATCTCCATAGCAGACTACAGCTACGACCTTCCACAGGAAAACATCGCCTTCTACCCGCTGGAAGAACGCGACGCCAGCAAGCTCCTGATCTACCGGGACGGTACGATCAGCGAATCCACGTATCGGAATATCGGAACCTGGCTTCCCGAAAACAGCCTGCTGGTGTTCA
>JAFDYE010000464.1 GCA_018267585.1 Bacteroidota bacterium | reverse complement strand
CTGCGCGGTATACCAGCGCTTGCCGCCATAAAGATAGAAGCGCCCGTCTTCCGGTTTTACGATGGTAAAGGGGGAGTTGACGACGACGTCCATACCCCAGTCTTTGTTTGACTGCAGCTTGGGCTGACCGTCGATCATGACCAGCAGGGATGGCCGGTCGCTGTAGATGATCCGGGGCGCGGTCGTATTGAGGTCTTTGGAGAGCTTTTTCTGTTCGAGGTTCTGGTCGAGCGACGAGAGTATCTCGTCGAGGGATAGGTCGCCCGCCGTCGCCGGCAGGTTGGTCTCCAGCGCCGACTTGAGGCTGCTGATAAAATTGTCGTCGGTCTGGCCGGGGAACTTTACGTTCGGGACCTTCACGGACTGGATAATGACCCTGCGGGCGTCTTTATCCGTTTCCACGTTGGCGACAGACCAGAAAGTGCCGAAGACCGGATCTGTCTTGCCGTTCTGCAGGACGGAGATGGCCCACCTGGACTTCAGAACATTATCGGAGAAGGATTCGGGCTGCGGCTGATAGATCTTGACCACCGTTCCGTCGTCCGTTGTAAAGCTGCGGGGCCAATCCTGCTGCTGCTGTGGGGCGGGGCTGGCGTCCTGCGGCCGGCCAACGGCCGGGAGGATAAGGGCTGCAAGGACTATTGAGAACATAATAGGAATGCTTCTCATACGTTATGTTTGTTTATCGTTAACAAGGTTTTATATAATGACACCGGGTTTCCTGGTGCGAACGGGCGGCCAGCGCCGGGTATCCGGCTGACCCCCCTTACACATAGGTTTGACTTTTTACGGACGCTAAAGTTTGATGGGGTTTATAAACAACTTGTTAAAATTCATCCGATTTTAATATCTGCATTTCCGCTGGCGCAAGCCGGACGGGGTCCGGTCAGTGCGCTTCGAGCCAGTTGACCCCAGTCCCCATCTCGGCGATAGCAGGCACCTCCTGGGGCAGCGGGAGCGCCGTCTGCATACAACGCATAATTATGGGTTTAATTATTTCAATCTCAGTTTTATGCGCGTCGAAAACCAATTCGTCATGTACCTGTAACAGCATTTTTGACTTCAGCCCCGCCTTCCTGAACTCCTCGTGCACTTTGATCATTGCCAGCTTGATCATATCCGCCGCGCTGCCCTGGATAGGAGAGTTGATGGCATTTCGTTCGGCAAATCCGCGGACGGTAAAATTAGCGGAGTTGATATCCCTTAGCCAGCGCTTGCGGCCCATCAGGGTCTGGACAAAACTATTCTCCCGGGCGAAGTTAATAGTATCGTCCATATACTTCTGGATGCCGGCGAACTGTTTCTTGTAGTTATCAATGATCTCCTTGGCTTCGGTACGGCTGATCCCCAGGTTGTCCGCCAGTCCGAAGGCGCCCTGTCCGTAAATGATCCCGAAGT
>JAFDYE010000463.1 GCA_018267585.1 Bacteroidota bacterium | reverse complement strand
TCTGTCCAGGTGCTGAAAAGCAGCTGGCCGCCGGGGTTCAGGACGCGGTATATTTCGGAGAGGGCTTTCTGGTGGTCGGGGACGAGCATGAGCGCGAACTGGCAGAGGATGAGGTCTTGTGACCGGTCGTCGAAGGACAACTGCATCATGTCGGCGCGGGACCAGGTGATCCGATCGGACAGGACTTTTGTTCTTGCGACGCTGAGCATGTCTTCGCTGAGGTCGGTGGCGGTGAATCTGGCGGTTAGGGGTAACTGTTGGACGATGTGGGAGCTCAACCTCCCGGAGCCGCAGGCCAGCTCGAGGACATGGTTGGCTTTGGTGAAGTCGATCCTGCTGACGAGGTCCGCGGCATAGGGTTCGAACAGGGATGGGCCGAGGAGGTCTTCGTAGTTGCGGGATGTTTCGCCCTCGAAAATAACTGACGATATTGCCATATAGAGGGTGTAAATTTAGAAAAATCTATTTTATGGAAAGAGCGTGTTCTTTTTTGCTGGCCGGACTATTGCTGTTTGGCCATTCTGTCGTCAGGGCGAATTATCAAACCGGAAGGGACAGTCTGCCGCCTGTCGAGACAAAGCCGGGATTCGCCAACTACAAGCCGGCGTTTGCGGGGCAGACCAGGGTCGCGGGAGCGAAGACGGTCACGCCTTATAAGGTGGAGAAGATCGCCGGGAAATTGGGCAATCCCTTTGCCATCGTTGTCATGCCCGACGGCCGGCTGATGGTGACGCTCAAATCGGGTACGATGGAGATCCATGACAAGGATGGAGCGCTGGTGAAGAAGATCACGGGTTTGCCGGAGGTAGTTTACGCGGGGCAGGGTGGGCTGCTGGACGTGGCCTTCGATCCTCATTATGCCAGCAACAAGCTGATGTATTGGAGTTATTCCGAGAAGTATGACCGGGGGACTCTTACCGCGGTTGCGAAGGGTCGGCTGAACGAGGCTGCGGGCAAGGTGGATAATATCGCCGTGATCTTCCGTGCGACGCCGGCGACGAAGGGGAATCTGCAGTTCGGTTCGCGTCTGGTCTTTGACAAGAAAGGTGATCTTTTTGTCAGCGTTGGAGAGAAGTTTGCTCCCGATGTCCGCGTGCAGGCGCAGTCGATGAGCTCGTATCTTGGAAAGATCGTTAAGATAAGTCCTGAGGGTAAGGCGGAGATCGTGTCATCGGGTCATCGCAATCCGGAGGGGCTGGACATCGACGCCGCCAACGGTGAGCTCTGGGAGTCGGAATTCGGGCCGCACGGAGGGGATGAGATCAATCTTATCCGACCGGGCAGGAACTATGGCTGGCCGGTGATCACGTATGGGCTCGAGTATTCCAATGACAAGGTTGGGGAAGGCATTCAGCAAAAGGCGGGGATGGAGCAGCCGGTCTATTACTGGGACCCGGTGGTCTCGCCGAGCGGCATCTGTTTCTACAACGGGTCTGCGATCCCCGAATGGAAGAATAATTTGTTTGTGGCCTGTCTTAGCGGCCAGCACGTGGACCGGCTGATCATCCGCAATGACAGGGTCGTTGGAGAGGAGCGGCTGCTTGCCGATAAGAAGCAGCGTTTCCGGGATGTGGCCTATGCGAATAATATTCTCTACGCTATCACGGACGATGGGGATATCTACCGCATCATCAAACAGTGAGAAGGGTATGGGGGGCTGGCACGTTTTTTTGATTGATCTAATCATTGATCATTAAAACTTAAAGCTATGCTACGTTGGACAGTTATATTCCTAATTATTGCGCTGGTTGCAGGCGCGTTTGGCTTTTTCGGTATCGCAGCGGGTGCTGCGTCTATTGCCAAGATCCTTTTCTTCATTTTTATCGTTTTATTCCTGGTTTCGCTGATCGCCGGGCGGGGATGGAATCGGAGCTGATCCGGACAATCTTTGCGGCCGATCGGAGGATCGGATAATGCGTAGTTGATTAACAATCAATTGGTTGGGTTTTGGGTTAACACGAGTGGATAAGTGCGTAACAAAAAATTAATAATAAAATAATACATTTATCAAGGAAAAAGCGTTATTAACCCAAAGCCTAACCAAATTGAAATCGAAATTACCTTACATCCTGATCGCCGAAGAAAGCGAAGCAGATCGTAACTCATTGGTTCAGGAGCTCGAAAGACATATTGTCTATGCGGCGATCGAACCTGTCAGCAGCAAGAAAGAACTGATGAACGTCCTGGAGGACTGTAGCTGGTCGGAATATCCGGCGATGGTCGTCCTTAGTAATACCAATGACGGGTTTTCGGCCAGGGCGGCGGTGGATCGGATCCTGTCGAAGCCTTGTTTTTCGGACGTCAGGATAATTCTGTTGGACGGGACTGGTGATCCGGTCGAGTATCCCGGGTGTGTCACGGTTGTGCAGAAGCCTTCCGGCCGGTTTGAGCTGGAGGGCGTGGTTGCGCAGATCGACCGGGTACTGATCGAAGAGCTGCAGTTCTGCTAACCCCTGGGGTTCTGGTGATGTTTTACTTAAAAAAAATTTGACGGCCCCGCCACTGGCGGGGCTTTGTCGTCCGGGGGGAATATCGCGGTCTTCCGCTGCGCGGGGGGTAGTGAGGCCCGCGCTGACCGGCGCGGATATACGCGTATATCATTCTGCGGGAAAAATCGAGATACAGTTCTTGATGCCGTGAACGCCGATAAGGGGTCTGATGGCGTCGAAGGCGGCTTTCCGGTGGGTGTCGGAGGTGACGGTGCCCTGGAGGGTTACGATGCCGTCCCTGACGGCGATGCGGATGGGGAATTGATGAAGGGCAGGGGTGTTGTCGATGGCGTTCCTGATGGCTGTGTCCAGGGCTGTATACATGGTCAAAATTTTGTGTTGAGGGATGCAAAAGCCGTGCCCCCGGTGCGTGCTGATCTCTAATCCCGTTCTAATCCAGGTTGACGTATATTTGCGTATCATGCGCAAATGGGTCAGGCTACTCGAGCGGAAAATCGTCCGGGGATATCACAACGCGGTTCACTTCTTACGGACCCGGATCACAAAAGTTCAGTATATTATCATTACGGCGGCATTGACGGGGTTTGTATCGGGGATGATGGCCGTCTTACTCAAGCGTTCGGTACAGCAGGTGGAAAAGCTGGTCCAGCATTTTAACGGGAAGGAGTATCTTTTCCTGTTATGTCCGGCGGTGGGCCTGCTGCTGACGACCTGGATCATTCAGCGGTTTTTCCGGGGGCATATCGACAAGGGGATCGCGATGGTGCTGAAGTCGATCGCGGGGAAGTCATCTTTTATCCCGGCGCGGAACAATTACATCCATTTTATCACGAGTGCGCTGACGGTAGGGTCGGGCGGGTCGGCGGGGCTGGAATCGCCTATCGTGGCGACGGGGTCTTCGCTTGGCTCGACGATGGGTAAGCTGGGGCTGCTGAGCTATTCCGAGCGGACGCTGATGATCGCGTGCGGGGCGGCAGCGGGGATCGCTGCGGTCTATAGCGCGCCCATCGCGGGTGTCATGTTCGCCGTAGAGGTGTTGCTGGCGGAGACGGTCGTGAGCTATTTCGTCCCGTTGATCATTGCAGCGGTGATCGGTGTGCTGTGTTCCAAGATATACCTGGGGGATACCAGCATGTTCAATTTTGCGCTCAAGGAGAATTTCAACTATAAGAATGTGCCGATGTATGCGCTGATGGGTGTAGGGGCGGGTTTTCTTTCGCTGTACTACGCAAAGGCGTTTCGCGGTGTAGATAATAAATTTCACCACTGGAAGGGGAATCCTTATAGCAAGGCGTTGACCGGCGGGCTGATGCTTGCGGGTTTCTTTCTTCTTTTTGCGCCGCTGTACGGGGAGGGATATGAGAGCGTCAAGATGCTGGCGGATGACAGGGCTGCGCGTATCCTGCCTGGCGCGAGCTGGCTCGGGAGCGTGCCGCCCGATCTATTGCTGCTGGTCTTTACAGGGTGTATACTTTTTTTGAAGCCGGTGACTGCGGCGATCACGATCGGGGCGGGTGGCAACGGGGGGAATTTTGCGCCATCAGTTTTTGTAGGGGCGTATTGGGGTTTCTTTTTTTCCCGTCTCGGCAATGCTACGGGCTGGCTTCATCTTCCGGAGGGGAATTTTACGCTGGTTGGTATGGCGGGAGTATTGAGCGGCGTGATGTACTGTCCGCTGACGGCTATTTTTCTTATTGCGGAGATCACCAATGGGTATGGGTTGATCGTGCCGCTGATGATCGTGTCGTCCATCGCCTATTTTATCGTCAAGTCCTTCGAGCCTTATTACATGGAGACAAAGCAACTGGCAATGTCGGGGGCAATATTCACGCATCACCGTGAGCAGAATATCCTGTCGATGCTTAGCCTGGAAGGGCTTACCGAGCGGGATCACCAGGTATTCCATCCGGCTGATTCGCTGAAGGACCTGGTCCGGCATATCTCGCAGGTGGACAAGCCGGTCTTTGCCGTGGTCGATGCGGGGCACCGGCTTGCGGGGGTGATCGCGCTGAATGATATACGCGGGATGTTATTTGAGAATACTATTCATGAGACGACGCTTTTGAAGGATGTCATGGCCCGGCCGTCAGGAGTGCTGCAGGTTGGTACGCCGATGACGACCGTGTTGAAGGAGTTCGACCGGACAGGGGCGGACTATCTGCCGGTGGTCGATGAGGACAAGCGGTTTGCGGGTTTTATTTCGAAGGCCCGGCTTTTTGAGAAATACCGGCTGCAGGTCGCGCAGGTAAGGGATATCTATGAGGATGAATGATCCGCCGGTAACAAAGAATTTACGCGATGCCTTAAATTATTTTCCTATCTTCCCTGCGATTAGCAGCAGACGATGGCCATATGTAAAGTTGATATCGAATGGAGCAGGTTAAAGGCCGGCGACGTGAAAGCGCTGGAAAGCATCTACCTGGCGTACGTCGGGTCCATGCTCAGCTATGGCCTGAAGATCACTGCTGATATCGACCTCGTCAGGGACAGCATCCAGGATCTTTTTATCGAGCTCTGGAAGAGCCGGGAGAATCTTGCGGATATTGTCCAGCCTAAGTTTTATCTTTTCAGGGCGCTGCGGAACAAGCTGTCGCGGTCGCTTTCCCGGCAGTCCTTTGTGAGCGAGGCTGAGATGCAGCTGTCCTTCGACAGCCAGTCCACCGCCTATGTCGAGCTGGAGATTGCGATCCGGGAGGAAGAGGCGGAGGTGCGCAGCAGTCTGAGCCAGGTCATCGACAAGCTGCCAAGGCGCCAGCAGGAGGTGATCTACCTCCGGTTTTACCAGGATTTTTCCTACGAGACGATCGCCGTCATGATGGAGATGAACTACCAGTCGGTCCTCAACCTGGCGCAGCGCGCGCTCAAGTCGTTGCGTAGCGCGTATGCCGTCAATAATTCCGGGCGGTAAAGAAAACAAAAAAAAGTCGGGTCTTAGTGAGTATCCGGGCGCGCTTTCCGGCAGTACCAGGGAGTACAGCATTATTCTATGGATCAGCGCGAGAACAAGATCAATCAATTATTACTGGACAACCGGTTTGTCGACTGGGTAGTCGATCCGGACAGCCCGTACGGCGAGTATTGGCGGGAGTGGACTGCGGCGAGCGAGGAGAAAGCTTCGCTGGCTGCGGAGGCGAGGAGGTTTTTGCTGGAGCTTAAACGGTCGCAACGGGAGGCGGAGGGCGGCAAGGCTGTCGCCGGGCTGAAAGCTGAGATGTGGGACAGCATTGCGGCCGGCGTCCGCGAGTACGGCAATGAGTCCTCTATCGAGGAACCGCCGTTATCGCGTCGGGTGCCCATCCTCCGCTACTGGCTGGGCGCGGCGGCTGTTGCCGGCCTGGTATTGGTGGCCGGTGTCGGCCTGCTTCACAAGCATCCGTCCCGCCTGGTTCCGGAAGCCCCGCCAAAAGAGCAGCTGGCGTCTACAGAGATCATCCGCTACAATGGCAGCGAGCGGAACGAGCTTTTTTATCTGCCGGATGGATCACACATTACGCTTGGGAAGGGCGCGCGTATATCCTACAGCCGGCTGCTGAGCGGCGCGAAGAGAGAGGTTTCGCTTGTAGGCGAGGCTTATTTCGACATAGCTCCTCACCCTGCGAAGCCTTTTTGCATCTACACGCCGCATATGGAGGTAAAGATACTTGGCACCAGTCTCCGGATCTCGACGGACTCTTTGAAGGAGTCTGTTGCGGTGAGGTCGGGCAAGGTAGCCGTATCGATGAAGACGCAGGGGCAGGGTGTTGCGGGCGAGCGGATATTGTATCCGCAGCAGGCCTGTACGTTCAATGTCCGGAAGAAGCAGCTGTCGATGGCTGCGCCGCTGAAGGCGTCGTCGATAGAGATACGGCCGTTCAACACAGACAAATATGATTTTGAAGATGCTCCGCTCTCCGACGTCTTCGCGGCCCTGGAGAAGATGTATTCCATACCGGTTCGCTATGACAGCATGGCGCTGAAGAGCTGCTATATAACGATCAGTCTTGGTGACGAAAGCCTGGAAGACAAGCTGAAGGTTATCACCAAGACGATCGGTGCGTCATTTAGCATCAGCGACTACGGTATCGACGTGGAGGGAGGGAGCTGTAAATAACCATAAATTTTTATAACCGAAACAATGCCACCCAACTAAGCTGAAAAAAAATAACGGCGGGTAGCTCTGACTCAGCCGCCTGCCGTTGAGAACCTTTTCATTCCTGCTTGCTGCTGTATGAAAAGGAGTTTTGACACTATTATCTAATTTCAAAACTTTTTTAAAGTTATGAAGAAAATCTGCTTATGCCTTAAAATCCCATCATTTTTCATGAAAGTTGTCTTGCTCCAATCCCTTCTGACCATTTCACTGGCGACGGTGTGTCTGGCCAATACTTCTGTTGGCCAGGGGATCCTGGACAAGAAGGTCTCGGTCAGCATCCGGAATGAGAGCTTCAGGTCGGCCCTTCGGAAGTTGAGTGAACAGGCGGGCATCAATTTTTCTTATACGCGCAATACGCTGCCCCAGAATGAAAAAGTCACCCTTTCCGCCAATGACGAGCCCTTAGCGGCCGTATTCCGACTGCTGTTTCAGCCCTACAATATTCATTTCGAGGCTGTAGGAAGGCAGGTCGTCCTCAAGCGGGGAGTGGAGGCGGGCGGCGGGCGCGAGGTGCAGGAACCGGCTGCTCCGGCTGTCGATCTCATTAAGCCCATCACCGGCACTGTCATTGACCAGGATGGGAAGCCGGTTGCAGACGCGAGCGTGGCGGTGAAGGGGGGATCGCGTGGTATGAAGACCAATACGGACGGCGGATTCCGGATCGACGTCAGCGACGACGATGTGCTGGTGATCTCGGCGATCGGCTATTCGACGGTGGAAGTCCCCGTGAAGGGCCAGACGGCGCTTTCGGTAGTGCTGAAGACGACCAATAAAAAACTGGATGAGGTAGTGGTGGTCGGATATGGTACGCAAAAGAGAAGAGACCTGACGGGTGCAATCAGCAGTGTGAAGTTGGAGAACTCTCCGATGCAGAATCTCCCGAATGTCAATTTGCTGGACGCGCTGAAAGGCTCGGTCGCCGGTCTGAATATCGGAGCAGTGACCAGCGCGGGAGGTAATCCCGGCTTTACGATCCGGGGCCAGAACTCATTTTCGGCGTCCAAGACTCCGCTGGTCGTCGTGGATGGGGTTGTGTTCATCGGGAGCATCAATGAGATCAATCCCATGGATATCGCCTCGGTCGACATTCTGAAGGACGCGAGCTCGGCTGCCATTTACGGTTCGCTGGCGGCCAATGGTGTCATCCTGATCACGACCAAGCGGGGGAGGACGGACAAGCCGACGATCCAGCTGAACGTCACCGATGGTCTGCAGACGTATACCAAGCGACCGAAGATGCGGGACCCGGCGGGATATATTCAGCTGAGGAAGGACAGGTTCCTGGCCGACAACCCGGGCGGAATATTTGACGTCAACGTCAGCCTTGCGCCCTATGAGCTCGACGCCTATAAGGCCAACCATACGGTGGACTGGTTCGACGAGGTCACGCGGCTGGCGCCATTGCAGAACTACAATCTGAGTGTTGCCGGAGCGACGCCGCGCAGCAACTATTATCTGTCGGGCAATTATATGAACCAGGAAGGGATCGTCGTCGGCGACCAGTTTCACAAATTTTCTTTTTTGGCAAAGCTCGAGACGAAGATCACCAGCTGGCTGAAGACAGGCGTCAACCTGGAAGTGATCAGCAAGAATGCCGACGGCGTCGCGGCTGACCTGATCACGGGTACGATCGACGGACCGTATGGCTATAAGTATGTGCACGACAGGGGTGCGTCGAATCCGGGCTTTGGGGCATTTACGAGCCAGCTGGAACGCTACCCGCAGGGGCAGACGACGACGTCGAGCCCGCTGTGGAATACCCAGCAGTACAACGAGGACAGGAACCAGAACTATCGCAGCACTTCGTTCGCACGCGTCGACATACCCTGGCTGAGGGGCCTTTCGTATACGTTCAACTATTCGCTAAATCGCTGGGAAGGGCACTCGGCCAATTTTCAGAACGAGAACTTTTTTATCAATACGATGCTGCTGAACGAGCTGAAAGATCCTACGCTGCACCTCGTCGACGCGAACGGCACCAACCAGAACCAGACGCGTACGGACTGGTATATGAACCATCTTATCAACTACAAGGTTACCGTGGGAGAGCATTCGATCGATGCCACGCTGCTTTCCGAACGGCAGTCGCAGCAGAACTGGAATACGAATATCGGTGCGAGGGATTTTTCCGGGTCGGGCACTACGGTGCTTGGCACCCATTCGCTGGAGCTGGGTAACCCGGCCAACTATACGATAAACACGGACTACAACCAGCTACACCAGATGGCGTCGCTGGCCCGTGTCAACTACGGCTATAGGGGCCGTTATCTGGCCAGCTTTTCGATCCGGGAGGACGGGTATTCCGGCTTTGCAGAGGGCCACAAATATGGCGTTTTCCGGGCTGGCGCTGCCGCGTGGACGGTGAGTGAGGAGGGTTTTATGAAGCGTTACCGATTTATTGACAACCTGAAGCTAAGGGTGTCGTACGGCGAGAATGGCAATCCGTCGGTGGGCGCCTATTCCACGTTCCCTACTATCAATTCCAGCAATACCATCCTTCTGGGCGGGATAACGCAGCGCGTGGTGAGCGCCAATAACCTGGCCAATAAGAACCTCAACTGGGAGAAGACCACGGCGCTCAACCTCGGGATGGATTTTTCGGTTTTTCGCGGTGTGCTCAGCGGGTCGCTGAACTTCTATAGCTCGAACACCACCAATCTGCTCCTTACCCGGGCCATACCTATTTTCAACGGTTACAGCTCGGTGCTGGACAATATCGGAAAGATCCACAACAAGGGTATCGAGCTGGAGCTGACGTCCGTCAATTACAGCAGCCGCGACTTTACCTGGAAGACGGGTCTCAACTACTGGATCAACCGCAACAGGGTGGTATCGCTGTACGGGCTGGATGCGAATAAGGATGGAATTGAAGACAACGACGTGGCGAACGGCCTGTTCATCGGCAAGTCGCTCGGAGCCAACTACACGTACGTGATGGATGGTATCATACAAAAGACGGACGCCAAGTATATGTCGATCTATGGGGGCCAGCCGGGCGATATCAAGTTCAAGGACCTCAACGGAGACGGCAGGATCGACGCGACGAACGACCGGGCCATCGTGGGCTATGACCGGCCCAACTATACGGTCACGCTGTCCAATACGCTCGACTATAAGGGATTTGAGCTCTATTTTCTTTTCAACTTTATTGCCGGCGGCGGCAAGGACAACTACTATGTCGGCAACAACCCGTACCCTTATCTGCCGAACGCGCTATATGGCGGAACGGCGGCCAACTGGCTGGACAAGCCGTACTGGACGCCGGACAATCCTTCCAATTCGGTCACGCGGACGAACTATAACAATTCGGCGTACAACTACCAGTTTCCCCGATCGAGGCAGTTTGTGCGTCTCCAGGACCTCGTCCTGTCTTACAGCCTGCAGTCCCGGATGCTGCGTCGGGTCCGTATGGAGTCGGCGCGGGTTTTCGTGTCGGGCAAGAACCTGCTGACCTTTTCGAATTGGGAGGGGCTGGACCCCGAGTCGGGAACCACCTTTGCCAGCAGCGGATTCCCGGTATTCAAGATCTATACGCTGGGGGTGAACGTATCCTTCTAACGAGCCAAAAATTGAAAAAATGAAAAAATTATATATCCCGGCGGTCGCTGTGCTGATAGTTCTGGCCACGGGCTGCATCAAAGACAATAAATTCCTGAGCGAGACGCCGGGCGATTTTCTCACGGTCGACAATGTGTTCCTGAATGCGGCGCAGTTCAGGACGGGCCTCAACTATTTGTACATGCGCCTGAGAGAGGACTATATCTATGACGACGGAGACACGCGCTTTGTGCAGTTCGGGGTCGGTGCGGACATCAATTTCAGCCCCAATGACCAGAATGTCTGGACCAACTATGCGACGCTGAATGGCAACGTCGAATTTTTATCACGGCTTTTTACGCGCCAGTACGAAATGATCAACAACGCGAATATCATTTTGGCTCAGTCGGAGAACCCGGCGGTGAAATGGGCATCTACCGACGAAAAGCTGGAGATCCAGGCCGAGGCTCATTTTTTCAGGGCCTTTGCGTATCGCTGGCTCGCGGAGATGTGGGGCGATATGCCGATCATCACCCAGCCTGTCACGAAGCCGAACCTCGGCTATGGCAGGGATCCGAGGGTCAACGTCTACCAGCTTTGCGTAGACGATCTCCAATTCGCCGCGGACCATCTTCCTGCTACGACGCCCGACGTGGGCAAGCTGGTCAGCGGAGCTGCGAACCATTTTCTGGCGGAGATGTATATCGCGCTGGCGGATGAAAAAGGTGGGGGTGACAAGACCTTGTATCAAAATGCGATCGACGCGGCCAGCAAGGTCATCGACGGCGGGCAGTACCAGCTGATGACCTCGCGGTTCGGCTATCGGTCGGGTGTTACCGGCAAGGACGCGTACTGGGACCTGTTCCAGATGACGCGCCAGGACGGCACCACGAATTTCAGCTACCAGGGAGGCAATAAGGAGTCCATCTTTATCGTGCACCTCGACAAGTTCAAGACGGGTGGTCTGCCGTCTACGCTGAGCACCCGATCCGACCAGGAGCGGGCGTGGTGGCCGGCGTTCTGGGGCTATAACGGGCAGTTCGGATACAAGGGCGTCGCCTATGACTGGATGGGCCGCGGGGTGGGCTGGTGCAGGCCTACCAGCTATTACCTGTACGACCTGTGGAACAAGTCGGGCGCTGGTGATACGCGGAATGCGGAATGGAATATCAACCGGGTTTTCAAGGTGCCGAATCCCGACCTCACCTACCAGGACACGCCCGATCCCACGCGAAACTGGCCGACCTCTCCGCAGCAGATCACGCTGGCGGACGGGTCTACCATCACCGTGCAGCTGCATCCCGGCGATACCATTCGAAGGGAGTGGCTTACGACGCGTATCGATACGATGAACCGGTGGTATCCGCGTGTGATGAAGATGGGTTCCGACTGGCATTATACGACCGATCCGAGCAATTCGTTTGTCATGGATTATTATGTGGCGAGGCTTGCCGAGACCTATCTGCTGAGGGCGGAGGCCTATATGAAGTTTGGCAATGCTGCCAGTGCGGCCGCGGATATCAACAAGGTGAGGGCCCGGTCGAATGCCGCGCCGATCACTGCGGGTGACGTCAATATCGACTATATCCTTGACGAGCGGGGGCGCGAGCTGTATGGTGAGGAGCTCCGGACGCTGACGCTGTGCCGGCTGAAGATGTACCGGGACAGGACGCAGCGCTATGGATATCCGCTGTGCGCCAGCTCGGTGGCCAGCTCGAGCCTTGCGCATGACCTGTGGCCCATTCCGCAGACGGTGATCGATGCCAACTACCTCAAACTATTCCCTCAAAACTGATCATTTCAACCATGAAAAATATTATTCCAGCAATCCGGTTTTGCCTGTTCGGATGGGCACTGGCGGCGGCCGCGGGCTGCGGCAAATTCGAGGTGGCGGTCACGTCAACCAAACCTGTGGACATCGGCGGTATTCCGGACAATTATACGACGCTTCCTGAGAATACGAGCCTGAAGATACCCATTAAGTTTACGGCTTCCGGCGATTCGGGTCTCGCAAGCGCCAGCTATAAGGTGGTCAACAACCGTGCGACGCCGTTGTTGCCCGTATACAGCCCGTCCATCAGTCTGCCGGTCCACAACAATTCCGTGGATACGACCATCAGTGTCCCCGTCAGGAGGGGAACGATCTCCGTCGTCATTACCATTTACGACAAGTCCGGCAAATTGAGCGCCAGGAGCATCGACATCGGAGCTGTGTCGCCGTCCGACGCCGCGGTCCGGTCGATGACGGGAGTGGTCATGTCTACCGACCCGGCAGACAACCAGAACTTCTTTTCTTTTTATGAGGCGAATCCGGTCTGCGGCGCGGCCGACGCGCTCACCAGGCAGTCCAGGATCGACTTCGTCCTGGTGAATATGGGCGGCGCGAAGATGGTGGCCCCGCATGCCTACGGTGCGTCTTCCGACTACTACAATGCGACCAGGGCTGGACTGGCCGGATTCGGCGCCCTTGGTTATAGCTTTTTTACCGCCGTGAAACCCTATGTGAGCCCGAATAATTTTGGCGCCATTTCAAAGGAGACGGACCTGGCGAAGTTCCTCGACGACTCGGTCATCTCACCGAAGGCTGCCAATTACAATATCATGAATGCGGACCGCCGGGTGAGCGATGCATTCACCGAGACCGCAGTGGACAAGGGTTTTATCATGGGATGGGGTTATCATACGGCGCCGACCGCTGCGACGACGGTCGTGCTCAATGAGTCCTTTGGTATTATTGTTGTGAGGAGCGTCACCAAAAAGAGCAATGGCCACTATATCATTCGCTTTGATATAAAGGGACCGGCGGCGGACCAGCGCGCCGCTTTCCCCGAGGCATCCATTATTCCCTATGCGCCTTATCCGCTATAAGCAATACATGATGAGAACTTACCTGGCTTTATTATTTATTCTTTTGCTGACGGCGCAGACCGCCGCAGCCCAGCAGGACGTGAAGATCGAAACCGTCGCCCCCGGGGTCATCAAACTGACAGTGGGGAAGCCGGACCGGTATTCTCCCTATTCTTTCTGCCACGAAAAACCCCGTATCGAGGAAATGAAGGCGCTGAGCGATACGCCGTTGCCATTCGATGTCAAGTCGATCCGGGTACTTCGCAACAGCCGCGGGGTGCAGGTTCGGGTACCGCTGGCGGATGACGAGCAGCTATACGGGTTTGGGATGCAGGTGGGCAGCTTTGAACAACGGGGGATGAAGAAACGCCCTATCGTGAATGACCGCCCTGTTTCGGATATCGGTTTTACGCACGCGCCGGAGCCGTATTATGTCAGTACTGCCGGCTATGGTGTACTCGTGAACTCATCGAGGTATATTACTTTCCTTTGTGGCTCGAACCAGGAGCTGAGCCTGAAGGACGGTGGCGGTGCCGCTGACGGACAGCTGAAGTTCACGACAGAAGAGCTATATGCCAACCAGGCGCAGAGCAAGGCGGCGGTCTGGATCGATATTCCGGGCGCGGAAGGCGTGGAGCTTTTTTTATTTCAGGGGGCGACGCTGAGGGAAAGCGTCCAGCGCTATAATCTTTTTTCCGGGGGTGGGGCGCTGCCGCCTTTCTGGGGGCTTGGTATCAAGTACCGGGTAAAGGGTGATTTTGACGAGCAGGCCGTTCTGAAGATGGCCAACTATTTCCGCGGCAGCCATATACCCTGTGATGTCCTTGGGCTTGAACCGGGATGGCATAGCCGGTCGTATTCCTGCAGCTATGTGTGGTCAGATAAGTTTCCGAGGCCCCAGGAAATGATCGACAGCCTTTTGGCGATGCACCTCCGGCTGAATCTTTGGGAGCACGCCTATGTCAACCCGGCTGCTCCGTTCTATAAGGACCTCGAGAAGCTGTCCGGCAGCTTCCTGGTATGGCGGGGGCTGGTGCCTGATTTTGCAGATCCGCGCGCGGCCGATATCTTCGCCGGCTATCACAAAAAATATCTGGTCGACAGGGGCATCGCCTCTTTCAAGCTGGACGAGTGCGACAATTCCAATGTAGTCGACGGGAAGGCGACCTGGGGATTCCCGGATATGACGCGATTCCCGTCGGGGATAGACGGAGAGCAGATGCACCAGGTGTTCGGGTCGTTGTATGCCAATACGCTGGCGGACGTGTACAAGAAGAAGAACCAGCGCACGTA
>JAFDYE010000462.1 GCA_018267585.1 Bacteroidota bacterium | reverse complement strand
TGGGTCTCGAACCGAGCTGCGTGGCTGTTTTCCGTGACGAATTGCGGGCGCTTTTTCCCCATGACGAGGACGCGGATCGCCTGTGGAAACAGGTTTTCACCCTGGCTGAATTCATGGATAAAAAGGCTCCGGGTTTTAAAATACCTTCCTTCCCCGCAAGCGCATTGGTACATGTACATTGCCATGAAAAGTCGGTGCTGGGGAAGGGAAGCGACAAGGCTCTTTTTGAAAGGATCGGCCTGGATCATACACCACTGGATTCGGGATGCTGTGGTATGGCCGGATACTTCGGGTATGAAGCGGGTAAGCCTCACGAAGTGGGGCGGGCGGCCGGCGAACGGGTGTTGCTGCCGGCCGTACGCAAGGCGGATGCGACGACGCTGATCATTGCTGACGGCTTCAGTTGCCGGGAACAGATCGCCCAGAACACAAAACGAAAAGGATTGCATACCGCGCAGGTGCTACAGATGGCCTTGCGGGAGGAGAACACGCGGTTGCGCTACCCGGAGGAAAGGTACGTAGAGGAAATGAAGCTAAAGGATCCAAAAGCCAGGAAAAAGACGGCGATAGCCTTGCTGGCAGTTGGGGTTATTGTGGCCTCGGCGGTGATGGCGGGATGGCGCAAAAAACAGCGGTAATCGGCAAAAAACAGTTGACCATGCAAATTGGAAAAAGAACGTGGGCGATCGCGGAGGGATATATCCCTGGTTGGAGCAACGGCCCGGCGCCAGCATTTACCAGTCACGAAGCGGCGTGCATCCTCAATACGGGAGACGCAGATGCTCATCTGACGTTAACACTCTATTTTGAGGGCCGTCCCCCTGCCGGGCCGTACAGGATAACAGTACCTGCAGAAAGGACGCTACACCTTCGGTTCAACAATCTCTCCGATCCGGAAAAGATCCCGCTGGAGACGCCTTATTCGAGCCTGTTCGTTTCAGATGTACCGGTCGTCATTCAATTTACCCGTCTGGACTCGAGACAGGAAGCCAACGCACTTATTACAACGATCGCTTATGCTGAGTGAATGCATGCTTTCTATGCTCCTGGATAGTTGGCTCCCGCCGCTATTCCATCCGGCGTCGCCGGAAGCGGGACAGATCGGAAATATTGGAAATGGCTTCCTGATCGGGGCTACGGCGATGGCGCTGCTGGTAATCGTGCTGACGATCCGTGTTACGCGACGCTACCGGCATTCGAAGAACCCTGGCGAACCTTCACAAGCGCCGGGTAGCCGCCGGCTGGAGATACCGATGATCGGCGTTCCATTGCTCATCGTCACCGCCTTTTTCTTCTGGTCCATGCGTACGATGAATTCGGTGTTGCCGGACAGGGGAGGACATGCGGCCGATGTGATCATCACCGGTCATCAATGGTACTGGGAAGTGGCCTATCCCGGATCCGGCGTGGTCACGGCCAACGAAATTCACCTGCCTGCCGGAAGACGCCAGCTGCTCCAGCTGAACAGCGCTGACGTTATCCACGACTGGTGGGTGCCGGCGCTTGGCGGCAAGATGGATATGATCCCGGGAAGGAATAATCATTTATGGGTCACCACCCGGGATACAGGCGTTTATGAGGGGGCCTGCAGCGAGTTCTGTGGGCAGCAGCACGCCTGGATGCGCATTCAGGTCGTGGTCCAGCCTGCAGTAGAGTTCAGCAGATGGCTGGCGGCGCAATTAGAGCCTGCGGGGTCGCCGCGGGATGAGCGGGCCGATAAGGGAAGGTCGATCTTCCTGGCTCATACCTGCACCAATTGCCATCGCGTGAAGGGGACAGGTGCGAACGGCGCGACGGGGCCGGATCTGACCCATCTGGCAAGCCGTAGTATGCTGCTGGCGGGCAGGATGACCAATGATTCCGCGAACCTTTTCCGTTGGCTGGCCGATCCGCAAAAGGTAAAAGAAGGCGCCCTGATGCCGAAATTCATTTTGCCACAGGACAGTATAAAAGCGCTGGTTGCATGGCTGGCGCACCTGGAATAAATATGATCAGCAATAATCCACCAGCTCCTGAAAGACCGATCCCGGGTCTCGGCGTCAGCAGTCCGCAAGGACTGCTGCAATGGATCTCTTCTGTGGATCACAAGCAGATCGGCATCCTGTATCTTTGGCTGTCGGTGTTGTTTCTGATACTGGGCGGAGCTGCCATCCTGCTGGTGCGCACGCAGCTGATCCTGCCCGATAATCATTTTCTCTCCCCGGAAGCCTACGACCAGTTATTCACGATGCACGGAACGACGATGATCTTTTTCGTGCTGACGCCTGCTATATTCGGATTCTCGACCTACCTGGTGCCCCTGATGACCGGCGCCAACGATATGGCGTTTCCCCGGCTGAATGCCTTCAGCTTCTGGATAACATTCTTCGGCGGTCTCCTACTGTACTTCAGCTTCCTGGCCGGCGGCGCGCCGGACGCGGGCTGGTTCAATTATGCGCCCCTGAATGAATACAATTATTCTTCGCGGCCGGGCATCGATTATTACTGTGCAGGGTTGCTACTCGGTGGAACGGGCACGGTCTCGGCCTCCATCAACCTCGTCGTGACGATCCTCTTTAACAGGGTGCCCACGATGGGGTTGCGGCGGCTGCCTCTCTTTGTCTGGATGGTCCTGATCAATTCGTTGCTTGTCGTCGTTGCCTTCCCGTCCTTGAATGCCGCGCTGGCGATGCTGTTGCTTGACCGCCAGCTGCATGCGCATTTCTTCGATATTGCCGGGGGCGGTTCTGCCGTATTATGGCAGCACCTGTTCTGGCTGTTCGGGCACCCGGAAGTGTATATACTCATTCTGCCGGTATTTGGTATCTACTCGGAAATATTCCCGGTCTTCAGCCGCCGGCCGATCTTCGGTTACGGAACGCTGGTAGGCTCGGGTATTGCCATCGCGCTGCTGGCCTTTGGCGTTTGGGTTCACCATATGTTCGCCACCGGGCTGGGCAACGCGGTGAATGGATTTTTTTCGGCCAGCAGCCTGTTGATTGGAGTGCCGACCGGTATAAAGATATTTAACTGGCTGGCGACGATGCGGGGGGGATCCATTCGCTTTACGGTGCCAATGCTGTTTGCCATCGCCTTCCTGGTCGAGTTCACAATCGGTGGACTCAGCGGCATTTCGTTTGCGATCGTACCGATCGACTGGCAGCTGACCGACACTTACTATGTAGTGGCTCATTTGCATTTTGTATTTATCGGCGGATCGCTGTTTGGTTTGCTCGCCGGGCTTTTTTACTGGTTGCCCAAGATCAGTGGCCGGCTACCGGATCAACGGTTGTCGAAATTGTTCTTCTGGCTCTTCGTCATCGGGTTCAACCTCACTTTTCTCGTCCAGCATGCACTGGGGGCGATGGGGATGTCGAGAAGGGTCTACACCTACCCGGACCTTCCCGGCTGGGCCCTCGCCAACCAGGTCTCCTCTGCCGGGGCCTATCTTATGGGTAGTTCGGTCCTCCTGCTCGTTTACATCATTGTGAAATGCGTGACCCGGGGGCCCACGGCGGGCAACGATCCCTGGGACGCCAACACCCTGGAGTGGACTACCTCCTCTCCACCGTCGCTGAAAAGCTTTCATGCGGTGATCCCGGTGACCGGGGTGCGGCCTTTCCGCGACTTCAAACGGCCGGGTGACGCGCCGGGAGCAACCGTTGACTGGCAGATCATTCGACGTTCACGTGCAAATGTCGTGATGATGTGGCTGGTGGTGGCAACGGAGGCGATGTTCTTCCTCTGCCTGCTGATGGCCTACGTTTATTTTGGGTTCGATCCGGGGTATAAAGCCGCGCCTTTGAACCTATTGGATATCCGGTCGACCGGGCTTTTCAGCCTTTTCCTTTGGGCAGGCAGCTTCACCTTTTGGCGGGCTGAACGGGGTTTTCGGATCAAAAGCAGCCGCAGCGGGCGGCTATGGCTGCGGCTGACGATCGGTCTGGCGATCGTCTTTCTATGCGGGCAGGCGAAGGAATATTTTTC
>JAFDYE010000461.1 GCA_018267585.1 Bacteroidota bacterium | reverse complement strand
CTCGGTAGCGATCCAGTATTTCTGGTCGCCCGCCGCAATTATATCGCGGACATAGATGGCCGTGTTGGCGTTGCTGTGAAGGGGAAGTGACCGGATGGTCCTGTTGGCCGCGTTATAGATCTTTAGTCCCTGCTGAAAGCCTCCGACGAGCACTTCGTTGCCGTTGACCGGGCAGATCTTGCTGATCGATCTGGAGTTGGGGGTGGCGCCCTGGTCGAAGATGCAAATACTGTCGAGGGAGTCAATGCTGTCGAAGCTCTTTTTGTTAAGGTCGAACCTGCTGATGACGCCGCGGTCATTGCCTGTCCAGAGGCGCATTTTATTGTCGAATGCGATACAGGTGGCCCGAATCTCCATGTGTTGGGACCTGCCGGTGGTCTGATCGTATTTGTAGAGCGAGCTGTTGGCGAGGAACCAGAGGTTATTGGCGCTGTCTATGAGCAGGTGGCTTATATAGGCCTGTGATGCGAGCCCGGTCTCGGTCAGCACTTCCCTGTAGGGATCGTATTTGAAGAGGCCTTTTCCGGAGCCGATCCAGATGATGCCCTTGTTGTCCTCTGCGAGGGCTGTTATTGCGTTGTCGCCGATGCTTCCAAATTTGTTTGCCTTGTTGCCGATGGTTCGGAAGGTGTAGCCGTCGTAGCGGTCGAGGCCGCCGCGGGTACCGATCCACATAAGGCCTTTACGGTCCTGGATGATGGAATATACCGAGTTATGGGCGAGTCCGTCGTCGGCCTGGTAGTGTTTGAAGTAATACTGTCCATAGCAGGAGGAAGCTGTGAACCCCAAAAGCAAGCATGCCACAAGATGGTACAAGATCTGGCGCATAAAATTAGGAGGTTCAAATATATAAAATGGAGACAAGAATATCCGGGACAAATATTGGTACGAATCGACAAAATATTGAACAGAACGGACCCTCAACTTTTGTTTTCTTCGCATCATTACTCAAAACTGACTTGTTTATGCTTGCCAGCACTTCTACATTAAGCCTTTTACGGCATTGTAAATCCTTTCTATTGTTGGTCCTTTTGCTCTGGTCGGGTACATTGTCGGCGCAGACGGTCATAAAGGGCTCTGTCCGTGACTCAAAGGGCGATCCGGTGCCCAATGTTACGGTGACGGTAATGGGTACAAAAACTGTCACAATGACGGATGAGTCGGGCGCTTTTACGATCAAGGCCAAGCGGAACGACCGGCTGCATTTTACCAGCGTCGGGTATGATCCCAAAGATGTTACGGTGAACAGGGGCGGCCCGGTCCATATCATCATGGACAACGAGGCGTCGAAGGCCATGAACGAGGTGGTGGTTGTCGGATACGGCACGATGAAGAAGAAGGACCTGACCGGCGCCATTTCGTCTATACGCCCGGACAAGATCGCCGAGGAGAATCCAAAAACGGTCCAGGACATTCTGCGGGGAACGCCCGGGATGGTGATCGGACTGGATGCTTCTGCCAAGAGCGGCGGTAGCATTCAGATCAGGGGTCAGCGCTCTGTCTATACGGACGGAGGGCATAACGATCCCCTGCTCATCCTGGATGGGATGATCTTTTATGGCGAGCTTTCGGAGATCAACCCGGATGATATCGAGCAGATCGACGTCCTGAAGGATGCCTCGGCGGCGGCTATTTATGGTGCGAAATCGGCGAATGGCGTGATAATCATTACCACGAAGAAGGGCAAACAGGGCAAGCCGACGATCAACCTGACCTCGAATGTCGGGGTGTCGACGATGGGCGCCAACCACTTTGTGTGGAGTCCGCAGGGGTATATGCAATACCGGCAGGACTGGTACACGGAGGCCTCT
>JAFDYE010000460.1 GCA_018267585.1 Bacteroidota bacterium | reverse complement strand
TCATATGGGTCGCCGACGAGCACAAAAAACGCACCTTCTTCAACCGCACCTGGCTGGACTTTACCGGTCGTACCTTCGAAGAGGAAGCCGGCGACGGCTGGACAAAAGACATCCACAAGGATGACATCAAGGGCTACCTGGAAGTATACACCCGGTCATTCGAAAAGCGACAGCCATTCCGGCACCAATACCGCCTGAGACGACACGACGGAGAGTACAGATGGATACTTGCAACCGGCAAGCCGCTGTTCTCCGCTGAAGGCGCCTTTTCCGGCTTCCTCGGCGCGTGCAACGAAATTCACGATCAGCGGCTCGCGAGCGAAGAGCTCGAAAAAAAGATAGCCGTCCGTACCCGCGAGCTCACACAGGCCCTGGACAGGGAAAAAGACCTCAACGAAATGAAATCCCGCTTCGTATCCATCGCCTCCCACGAATTCAGAACTCCCCTCACCGCCATTCTGTCAAGCATCGCCCTCCTTGAAAAATATACGCCCGAACAATACGCCGCAGCAGGCCCCAAGCACCTGACCCGCATTAAGACATCCATCAACATCCTGAAAGAGATACTCAACGACTTCCTGTCGGTAGAAAAGCTGGAGGAAAATAAAGTGCAGGTCGCAAAAGAGGACTTTGACGTCTGCGAGGAAATAAAGGACATCGAAGAGACGACCCGTGGCATTCTCAAGCCCGGCCAGCAGGTCGTCTATACGCACACGGGTGAAAAGAAAGTATCGGCCGACAAAAAGATCCTGCGCAACATACTAATCAACCTGCTGTCCAACGCCAGCAAATTTTCCGGGGCGGAAAAGGATATCCGCCTCGAGAGCCGGCACGCCGACGGAAAGCTCGTCATCTCCGTCGCCGACCAA
This sequence comes from Bacteroidota bacterium, assembly GCA_018267585.1. Lineage (GTDB taxonomy): Bacteria > Bacteroidota > Bacteroidia > Chitinophagales > Chitinophagaceae > Puia. Next base: position 1,806 of record JAFDYE010000460.1, on the reverse strand, counting down.
GGCATCGGCATTTCAAAAAAAGACCAGGCCCAGCTGTTCCAACGGTTCTACCGCGCGACGAATGCCGGAAATGTTCAGGGCACCGGACTCGGGCTGAACATCGTACGCCGCTACCTGGACCTCGTCGGTGGTAGCATTACCCTGAAAAGCAAGATCGGCCAGGGGACTACCTTCACAATCGAGATACCCATCCCCGGCTGAACAAAAAAACCCGGGCAACCCGGCCAGCAATAACGCCAGCCCGTGCCCGGGATCAACCCGTAAACCAAACTACCTGCAAAAACCTTTCAGGATATCTCGCCTTCTTCGTTCACCTGCACCCTCACCTGCTTGTTGCCATTCTGTAAGACCAGCTTGTATTTCTTGACCGCCGAACCATCCGCCGCATCAAAATAATTCACGAGGTAGACGTCCTTGGTAATGCTCCAGTTCGGGAACCTCGCGATCACCGCTTTCGTAACAGCTGCCGGCAGCTTCACATCTTTGTATTTTTCGGCAGTCCGGATCAGCTTGCCATCCTTATTATAGGCGGCCAGGATCTGTCCCTCCGGCAGATAGAACGAGATAAAATACGTATCGTAGTCCTCTTCATAGATGTCCGAATTCTTGATGTCATAGGACGCCGCCATTCGCTGAAGCCGCTGGACGGGTATCGCTACGTCCTTTCCGTTAACATTCTTCAGGTACTTGTAATTCGCGGCGGTAACAGTAACCTCCGGAAGGGTCTCCTGGCTAAAGGCAGGCGCGACATATCCCAGTGCGCACACCGTCGCCACAACCATGAGTGTTCTCGTTCTCATACATTTAAAATTTAGGTATTAATAATTGGTCACTTAAAATTAGACCCGGCGATCCACGCCAGCACTGACTCCTGTCATTGCCGCCGCTGATTGACGTCACCGCTCGTAATTCCTCTCCAGCACGCCCTTCTCGACCATATCCCCTACTATATTTCTCGCATAGCGCCCCGCCGTAGCGGCGGTCGGGTTTCTGTAAAATGCCTTCGACTGACCGGACCACAGCAACTCACCGGTACCGACCTTGTAAAAATTGCTTTCCAGCAAAACCTCCACATCGGTCACGACATACCCGGATTCATAATAGTAGCCGCCAAATCTGTAATAGTACCCGTAAAACCCCCGATAATACCCGACAGGGCCATAGACCCCGGCCGTTGGAACCCACCGATCCCGTTCGTTGACATTCAGTACCCGCACCGTAACGACTCCGTCAAATTGCCGGTCAAGCAGCACCTGCCGCATCCTGGCCGTATCCATCGCCGCAAAATCCGGCCCGAATTCGCTCAGGCTCGTGACGGCAGTCTGGCCACGCCGCAAAAGCTCGGCCCTGATCTGATCTTCCCCCAATCTGCGCTTTTCCATATCCTTGCCCAGGGATACCACGAGTATTTTGGAGAACCGCTGCGGCAGGATATCCTTGCGGACCCACGACGCGCTGAGCCGCACCGGCGGCTCGCAGGAATTCAGCAGGGAGAGGAATGCGACCGCCGCCACCACCAGCACGGCTTGAATTTTTATAATACGTCTCATATAAATTTCTTTCCGGAAAATTACACCGGCATCGACTGCCCGTCCATGACGCGTCTCACCATCAACGGTGACAACCATCATCACCCTCCCCCCTGCCTGATCGCCTTTATAAAAATATATGACCCTTCTCCCCTCCCCGGCAGCGCTTCTCGACCTTCGTTATCCTGCCCGGCAAATGACCAACGGGTATTTTTCGAATCACGCCTCGTATTCCCGGACATGATCGTCAAATGGAGTTGCCAGTATCATAACAGTT
>JAFDYE010000045.1 GCA_018267585.1 Bacteroidota bacterium | reverse complement strand
TAATCCCAGATCCTTATGCCGCATATAGCTGACCTGTCTCAGAATGATCACCGTCCCCACGATAAGACCGATCGACAACACGAACTGAAAACTGACCAGCCCGCGCGTGAACAAATTGGAGCCGCCCAATCTGATCTTCGTCTTTAGCACTTCCACCGGGCTAAACCCCGAAAGCACCAAGGCCGGATAGGAGCCGGCCAGCACCCCCACCAGCAGCGTCAGCCCCGCCAACATCCAGTTGAGCTCCGGCCAGCGGCTGAACGAAAAGGAAACCTGCCTCCCCGCCAGCCCGCTGAACAGCGGCAGCAGCATATAGGCCAGCAAACAACCGATCAACGTAGACAACAGGCTCAAAACTACCGACTCAGTAAGGAACTGTACGACCAGCTGCCTCGTTGATCCACCCACCACCTTCCTCACCCCCACTTCCCTCGCCCTCGCCGCGCTGCGCGCAATAGCCAGCGTCGTAAAATTGATGGAAGCGATCAGCACGATCCCGCCGGCGATCGCCAGTAATATCCAGATATTCTTTGGATCGGTAGTAGTACCCGGCGGTCCCGCCTCGACATTCGCGATGGTATGCAGCTCGCGAAGAGAATGCAGCACAAACCTGCCGACAGCCCGTTGCTTTTTTCCTTTTTGGTTCGCCTCGTCAGGATAATGCCGCACCCTGAACTGCGCCAGCCGCTCAGGCTGTTCCGCAAGGCGACTGGCAGGCCGAAGCTGCACATATGTCTGGTCTCCGAACGTCATCCGCCAGCTGTTCGCGGCTTCCCGGCGTTCGGGCAAGGTCAGCAGATAGTCAAAGCTGCCCAGCATATCGAACGATACACTGCTATTGGCCGGCACATCCTCGGCTACCGCCCCGACCGTCAGCAATTGATAGCTCGTATCCACCTTCAAAGCAAGCGTCCTGCCAACGGCATCCCAGGTTCCAAACAGCTGCAATGCCCTTTCCCGGGTGACAACCACACGATGCGGGTCCTTCAGCGCATCGGCAGCACCAGCCACCAGCGGATACGAAAAAAAACCCAGCACAGCGGCGTCCGCAAACTTCACCGGCAACCTGAAAACCTTGTCGCCCACCTTGACGATATGGTCTTTCGGAGCCGACACCCGAATCGCCTGCTCCACATCCGGGAATTCCTTCTTCATAGCAGGACCCAGCGGCATTTGCCCCCCGGCATCTCCCGACTGCGACCCGTCATCCCGCGTCCACATGGCATCGACCCGATAGATACGATCCGCATGAGCGCGCCAGCGATCATAGCTGAATTCGTTGACTGCATAGATCAGGATGAGAATAAAACAGGCAAGCCCCAGTGAAAGCCCGGAAATATTGATAAAGGTCAGCGCCTTTTGCCGGGCAAGGTTTCGGATAGCAATACGCAGGTAATGCTTCAGCATGGAGGTTAGTTTGAAAGCAATGACGCAGAGGCAATGCCGGTTTGTTATCCGTCTGACAACCAGGCACAATCGCAACTTACCCCGACCCATGCTGTCCGATTATGATACAACAGGTGTACGAAACTAGTCGTAGCCATATCAAAACTTCATATACCCCAGCCGCTGAAGCGCATAGAACAGCGCCGTCACATGCATGCTCTGCACAAGACCATTTTCCGCAAGCAGCCGCCGCAGCTCATCCAACGTATAGAGATAGACCTCTATCTCCTCGTTATGATCCAGGCGCTGCTCCTGCACCAGCTTCCCGCCCGTCGCAAGAAAAAAATGCGCCCAGTTGTCATTCGTCGAAGGATTCGCCGAGGTCTTCCCCAAATATTCCACCGTCTCAAAACCATACCCCGTCTCTTCCATCAGCTCCCGCCGCACCGCATCCTCCAGCGAGGCGTCGGTATCGTCGACACAGCCGCCCGGCAGCTCATAGTCGGTCACACCCAGCGCATGCCGGTACTGCCGCTCCAGGATGAACCGCCCATCCTCCGTAAGCGCGACCGCGATCACCCAGGTTGGAAATTCGTATACATAGTATGGTGAGATGATCTTCCCATCGTCGGTCTCGCAGGTATCCGCCCGCAACGTAAACCAGGTATCTTTAAACAGGTATTTGGAAGACAAGGTCTTCCAGCTAAGGTCCTTCATATTACCACCCCTTCCTCTCTCTTAAGTTTGTGATATGTGCCACATGGTGCCGCCCGTGCCACGAATAATTCCCCAACAAATACCAAAGCGTCATATCCTTCTTGGCTTCCGGGTGGAACACCTGCCGCTCCCAATCCTTCATCGGCAGATCGGCGATCGCCGAATACCACCGCGTATGCAATGCGTATAGCAGGGTGATTGAAACATTCACCGGGATCGCCTGCACGTCGTTCAACAACGCCCAATCCTTCTCCTCATAAGGCCTGATCGCCGGATGTTCCTCCGTCAACCCCAGCTTAAATCTGCAGTAGGCATTCACATGGCTGTCCGCCACATGATGCACCACCTGCTGCACCGTCCAGCCCCCGTCCCGATAGGGCGTCTGCAGCTGGGCCTCGTCTAAGTTCACAATGGCATTCTCCAGCAGCTGGGGAAGGAATTTGATATCGTTCAGCCACTCCTGCTTCTGATGTTCAGAGAAAGGATGAGGCTGATACTGCCCGATGGGATAACGCAGGTCCATATATTTTTAAATTTATTTCAATGCTCCTCCCTCAACCCATGCCCCGTCAGATGGATGAACACATCCTCCAGATTCGCCTTCTTCACCTCCTTCGGACGCTCAAAACCACTGGCGACCAAATTATCAATAAGCCTGTCCGGCGTCTCCAGCGCAATGATCTTCCCCGAGTCGACGATCGCCACCCGGTCACACAAGACCTCCGCCTCATCCATATAGTGCGTGGTGATAATAACGGTCGTCCCCTTCTTCCGGATCTCCTTGATCAGCTCCCAAAGATTCCTCCGCGCCTGCGGGTCCAGCCCCGTCGTCGGCTCATCCAAAAAAATAATTCTCGGCTGATTGATCAACGTGGTCGCGATCGAGAACCGCTGCTTCTGCCCGCCGCTAAGCTCCTTGAATCTAGCCCTGGCCTTATCCCGCAGGTTCACGGTATCCAGCAGCTCCAGCGGCCGCACGTCACGATTATAAAGTCCCCCGAATAATTCGATAAGTTCCGTAAGATTAAGCCCCGGATAATACCCCGAGGTCTGCAGCTGCACGCCAATTACCTTCTTGATCTCTCCCGGGTCCTTGTCGAGGTTGAACCCGTCGACGATCACTTCACCGCTCGTCTTGTCCCGCAGCGTTTCGATGATCTCCAGCGTAGTGGACTTCCCCGCACCGTTCGGCCCCAGCAGCCCGAATATCTCTCCTTCCTTTACGTCAAAGCTGATCCCCTTTACCGCCTCAAAATCACCGTATTTCTTTTTCAGGTCCCGGACCGAAATGATCGTTTGCATGTCCCAAAAATACGACAATATGGGATGCCAAGGGCATCCCGTCCGAAGGACAGACATTAGCCGATTGGCCAAAATACGCATAATTCCCAACAGCGGATTTTGGCCAATATTACTTGGCAAAGATCTGCGTAAAATAGATCATCCCACTCCTGCCAAACGCCAGTCCTATCCCCGTCAACCGGAAATCCCCCTCGATATTCCTCCTGTGGCCCGGACTGTGCAGCCAGCCATCCACCACCTCCCGCGCGCTCATCGGCCCCGACGCCACGTTCTCCGCCGCCACGTGCAGCGGCCCCAGCCGCTTCCTGATCCTGTCGATGCGCTCGTGAAAACCTTCGTGACCAAAAGGCGTCCGCCCCGCCAGCATATCCCGGCTGTGCCCCAGCGCTACCGACGAAATATAGGAATTGGCCTGCAGCGGCTTCAACCCTTTCCTGATCCGGTATTCGTTCACATATTTCAGGATGTCTGCCGAGATGCCGGACCTCGCCGGTCCGGGCTTTCCCGCCACCCATACCGGCAGAACGAGGGCTAGTCCCAAAACCAATTTTAACATATTCATTATTCGAACGATAATTTCCCCGTAACTTGGCAAATATGGAGCCAATGTTAGACAACCCCGCCTGGTCATCCCTTACCACTGCCCAAGCCGATTTCGCCGAGGGTACCGAAAACGCCAAACGCTACAAAAAAGGGATACTCCCCTTCATAGCCTGCAAGATCGACCGCCACGGAGTACCCGCCGACGCCCTGGGAGAACTCGACGCCCGGATCGAACCCGGAGAGCTACTCTACTATATCGGCCGGCTCCCCGTTCTGCCCGCCGGATGGACCACCGAATTCGAACTGCCCTGCGCCCAGATGATCCTGTCCGCTCCCATCCCCACTCCTATCGGCACCCCCGCGATCGAATCCCTTGGTCCCGCAAACGCCGATGAAATGTACGACCTCATCCATCGGGTGCAACCCGGCTACTACCACAAGGACACCCACCTCCTGGGCAACTATTTCGGTATCCGCCAGCAAGGCCGCCTCGTGGCCGTCGCCGGCGAACGCATGCGTCACTCCACACATGGAAAACCCCCGCGCACCGGCTACAACGAGCTCAGCGCCATCTGTACCGAACCGGCCTATACCGGCCGCGGCTATGCGCACTCCCTGATCGCGCACCTCTCCCAGATCCACGCGAGAGCCGGACTCACCACCTACCTCCACGTCGCCCTCACTAACAAACGCGCCATCCGCCTCTACGAACACCTGGGCTTTCGTCACCGCAGGGAGATCTCCTTCTGGCGCTGTCGTAAACACTGAGCTTCGCAACAAAGAAATTCGAGCTCCACAACAAACCGCTCCCGCGGTCCCCATCGTAATTTTGAATCATCAAAAAAAATTCAAAAACATGGAAAAGATCTGGTTTATCACAGGCAGCTCCCGGGGCCTCGGACGCAGTCTCACCGAAGCAGCGCTCGCCGCAGGCGACAAGGTCGCAGCCACCGCACGCAACACCCGGCAGCTCGACGACCTCAAAACAAAATACCCGGAAAAACTCTACCCGATAACGCTCGACGTCACCGACCACGACCAGGTCGTCACAGCCGTAGCCGACGCAGTCCGGCACTTCGGACGCATCGACGTCCTCGTCAACAACGCAGGCTTCGGCGTCACCGGCGCAGCAGAAGCGTATACACAGGAGCAGGTCACCAGCCAGCTCGCCACCAATCTCTTCGCACCCATCGACATCACCCGCACCGTCCTCCCCTACATGCGCAAACAACGCTCGGGCTTTATTATGGAGATCAGCTCCCTCGGCGGCCGCGTCGGCACCGCAGGCCTCACGATCTATCAGGCGTCAAAATGGGGCCTCAGCGGCTTCAGCGAAGCCCTCGCCCAGGAAGTCGCGCCACTCGGCATCAAGGTCACCTGCGTCGAACCGGGCGGCTTCCGCACCAACTGGGCCGGCGACTCCATGAGCTACGCCCCCGATATAGAAGGATATGAAGAAACAGTAGGTAAAAGACGGCAATTCTTCACCAGCGGGAAATGGATCCCCGTCGGCGACCCCGACAAGGCAGCACAGGTCATGCTAAAACTCGCAGACGAGCCCAGTCCCCCCATCCACCTTATCCTCGGCAGCGAGGCCATAACGATCCTGGAGAATACCAACAGAAGACGCGAAGAAGAAATGAAAAAATGGCTGCCCGTCAGCCTCTCCACAGACGCAGACGACGCCGACAAAGAACAATTCCTTTCAACGGAATTCGCAAAGCGGTTCAAATAGTTTTATCGCAAATAACCCTCCAGCTCCTCCATCATTGACCTGCTGCCGGCAAAAAGCGGCGAACGTTGATGCAGTTCAGTCGGGACGATATCCAGTATGCGCTGCTTCCCGTCCGTCGCCTTCCCGCCGGCCACTTCGATGATAAAAGCAAAGGGATTACACTCATACATCAGCCGCAGCTTTCCCTTCGGCTTGCCAAAAGTCCCCGGATACATAAAGATGCCACCCTTTATCAGGTTGCGATGCAGATCGGAGACCATGCTGCCGATATATCTTTGCGTATATGGCCCACCGTTATCTTTTGTCTTCTTCTGGCAGGCATCGATATAGGCCTTTACCCTATCTTCGTACTGGAAGAAATTACCGTGATTGACGGAATAGATCTTTCCCGCCTCCGGACACCGGATATTCGGATGGCTGAGCGTGAACTCGCCGATGGAAGGATCGAGCGTGAAACCATTCACGCCCCGCCGCGTCGCATATACCATCATCGTCGACGAGCCGTAAACGATATAACCCGCCGCCACCTGATTCCTCCCCGGCTGAAGGAAGTCGGCAGCCGTACACGGCTTGCCCCGCTCGCTGACCCTCCGATAAACACCGAAGATCGTACCGATGCTGACATTCACGTCGATGTTCCCGCTGCCATCCAGCGGATCGAACATACAGACATATTTGGAGTTGTTGGAGATCTCGTCATTGAAAACCACAAAGTCGTCCAGCTCCTCGCTGCCGATTCCCGCACAGCTGATCCCGTGTCTCAGCACACCCAGCATCTGCTCGTTGGCGAAAATGTCCAGCTTCTTGACGTCCTCTCCCTGGACATTCACCGACCCCGCGTCTCCCAGAATATCCACCAGCCCCGCCTTGTTCACTTCCACATTGATTCGCTTGGCCGCCAGACCAATATCCCGGAGCAGATTGCTGAGCTCACCGGTGGCGTTGGGAAAATTGCGCAGCTGCTGTAACGTGAACTCGTCGAGCGTTAGAACTTTTCTATTGACATTCATCCGTACACAATGTTTTTCAGCGGTCGGATGGAACCTCGCAGTTCATCCCCCTGTGTGATTAAATTTGTTATGCTCGGTTTCATCGGACAAATGTAAGGGGGAATCCCCAATTTTTAGCTTCGCTTTAGCAATTTTGCGTCCAACCGCCGGCCTAAATTCCGGATCACGCATTTCCCACTATATTTGCGCCATGAAGACCTTCAAATTTGGCGGAGCCAGCGTCAACAGCGTGGATCGCATCCAACAATTAGTGTCAATTTTACACGTATTCCGCGGCGAAAAATTATTAATAGTCATTTCCGCCATGGGCAAGACCACCAACGCCCTCGAAAAAGTCGCGGAAGCCTTCTACAACGGCAATAAAGAAGAAGCCCTGACCCTCTTCAAACAAATAAAAGACGCCCACCTTACCACCGCCAAATACCTCCTCGTCCGCAACTACCTCGCGGCAGAGACCCAGCTTAAAGACTTCTTCACAGAGGTCGAATGGCTCCTCCACGACCGCCCCGTCCGGGATTATGACTACTACTATGACCAGATCGTCTGCATTGGCGAGCTCCTCTCTACCTCTATCATCAGCGCCTATCTCGCCGAGTCGGGTATCGACAACCAGTGGATCGACGTCCGCGATATCATCCGCACCGACGCCAACTTCCGCGACGCGACCATCGACTGGTCCTACACCAGGCAAAAGGTCAATGACGAGGTCCGGCCCCTGTTCGACGAAACTCCGATCGTCCTGACCCAGGGTTTTATCGGTTCCACCTCCGACAACGAAAGCACAACCCTCGGCCGCGAAGGCAGCGACTATACTGCCGCCGTCTTCGCCAATATGCTCGACGCGGAAAGCCAGACCATCTGGAAGGACGTCGAAGGCGTCATGAACGCCGACCCCAAACTCTTCCCCGAAGCAACCATCATCAGCGAGCTCAACTACGACGAGGTCATCGAAATGGCCTACTACGGCGCCCAGGTCGTCCATCCCAAAACCATCAAGCCACTCCAGAATAAAAGCATTCCCCTATATGTCAAATGCTTCCTCGACGCGTCCCTTCCCGGCACCGTCATCCACAATTCGGCAATCAAGGGCCTGCCCCCCATCATCGTGCTCAAACAAGACCAGGCC
>JAFDYE010000459.1 GCA_018267585.1 Bacteroidota bacterium | reverse complement strand
GATCACTAAAGTATGTTCGGCAAGAACCGCCGCATCAACCTGCTCATATCCCATATCCCCGGTATCCGGCCGGGGCCGCCGCGTCACAAGACGATAGGCGATCCCCTGCTGTCGCAACACATACTCCACCGCCTTGGCAGCTCCTCCCGTCCCCAGCACCAGCGCCTGCCGGTGATGGTCCCCCAATTTCCGGGCCAGCGACTGCTCAAAACCCACCACGTCCGTATTATGGCCAAAGAGCCTCCCGCCTTCGATCCGGATGCAGTTGCAAGCCCCGATCTCCGCGACAACAGGACTCTGACCTTGCAAAAAGGGGATCACCTTTTCTTTATATGGAATGGTAACATTCAGCCCGCGCAACTCCGGATCCGCCAATACGCCGGACAGCTCACCAATATCAGCCAAAGAAAAATTGGAATACACAGCGTCGGATATGCCTTCCCGCCCGAATTTCTCGGTAAAAAATCGCTGTGAGAAAGAGTGCGTCAGCGGATAGCCTATCAGACCATACCTACGCATCAGCTATTGGCTTTGTCCAGGAACAAATGGAACGTATCCCCGCGAAGCCCCACACGCATGGCTTCCATGGCGATGACCTCCGTCGGAGCGATATTCCCCAGGTTCACATTGCAGCCGATCAGCTCGATAAAATACAGCTGCTGCGCTTTCTGCGGGGCCTCCCACAGGATCTTTTCAGCAGGTATCTGTGTCAGGATCTCCTGCACAAGACCTTCCCTTACCTCGCCGCTGCCGCGATAGATACCCACATTCCCCGCCTCACGGGCCTCGGCAATGACATACGACGCGCCGGCACCCAGCTCGGCGCTCATCAGCTCGATCCATTTATACGGAGGGATGATATGCGCGGCATCCTTGCTCCCCACTTCGCTCAGGACAGTGCCGTGTTTGGTCAGCTTCTCGATATAGCCGCACTTCTCCGTGTGCGGAATAGTGATCGATCCATCGCTCACTTCCATATAGGAAATGCCATAATCCTTGCAAACAGCAACATAGTCGTCAAACTGCCCCCGGATAAGAAAGGCCTCGAAAAGCGTCCCGCCAAAATAGACGGGCAACCCGTATGATTGATAAACTTCTATTTTCTCCCTCAGATTGGGCGTCACGAAAGAAGTGCCGAAACCCAATTTTACAATGTCCACATGCGGATGCGCCACACTCAGAAAATTCTTTGCCTCATCGATACTCAACCCTTTGTCCATGACCATCGTAATTCCATTCTGCCGGGGTTTTTGCAGCCGCTCCGGCATTTGCGTAAGTTTAAAATTCATCTTCTGGTTTTTGGTTCTTGTACTACGGAAAACTTTAGTAAGCGTCGCAAATTTAGGAAACAATCGCATACAACGACGCCTGCGACATAGGAGAGAAAATTATAATGTAATTAAAACCGAGCGCGCCCTATATGGATTTACTCTTCTTATAGCGCGCTATTACATCCACCACCGGCTGGTATTGAAGTATAACAGGATTGAGCTCCAGTAATTTTTTAAGCAGTTTGGGCGCCTTCGCCATCGCATTCTCCAGCTGCAAAAGCCCTTCACGGCTCTTGCCGAGCGCAAAGAAGACGGCCGAAAGATAGAAGATGAACAGCGGCTTCCCACCCGTGATCCGGATAGCCGTCTCCACCTGCTCGAGCGCCTCTTCAAAATATTCGGCATT
>JAFDYE010000458.1 GCA_018267585.1 Bacteroidota bacterium | reverse complement strand
TAACATTAGATGCCCCTCAAAAGGGCTAATTTTACATCGTTGTCTATTTTTAACTTTTTATAAAGGCCTATCATGTCTCTTCCAAAGTTTTCCGCCAGTACCCAGTCTTTTCATATCGAACTGAAAAAAAGGATCAGTAATTATTTTGAGGAAGTGGGTAAGTCCCAGACGGGGAACTACAATCTTTTCATCAAGGCGGTGATCCTGATGGTGAGTTTTGCCTTTATTTATGTCCACCTGGTATTTTTTACGCCTAATGCCTTCTGGGCTATTCTTGAGAGCGTGCTGCTGGGCGGTGTCGTTGCTGCCATTGGATTCAATGTGATGCACGATGGTGCGCACGGCAGCTTTTCCAAATACAAATGGGTGAACAGTCTGGCTGCTTTTTCGCTCAATATTTTGGGTGGCAACAGTTTTATGTGGAACATGAAGCATAATGTGGTCCACCATGCCTATACGAATGTGGACGGTATCGATGATGACATTGACATTCAGCCCTGGATGCGGATGAGCGAGTCTCAGAAGAAATACCGCCTGCACCGGTACCAGCATTTATACTTCTGGGTGCTGTACAGTGTTCTTTATATCTTCTGGATATTCGTCCTCGACTACCAGAAATATTTCAAGAGCAAGGTTGGTGCCGTGCCATTGAAGAAAATGAGTCTTTCTGATCATTTTGTGTTCTGGGGTTTTAAATTGTTTCATGCCTTTTTGTTCGTCGGTCTGCCGATATACCGTCTTGGCTGGTTTGACTGGATGGTCAGCTTTACCATTTTTACGCTGGTGGCCGGGTTTGTGCTGAGCATGGTCTTTCAGCTGGCCCATACGGTCGAGCATACGGCTTTCCCGGTTGCGGATGAGAAGACCGGCAGACTGGAAGACGAGTGGGCTGTGCATCAGATAAAGACGACGGCGAATTTCGCCACCAATAACCCCATTGTTTCCTGGCTGGTCGGCGGCCTGAATTTCCAGATCGAGCATCATCTTTTCCCCAAAATATCTCACGTACATTACCCCGCGATCAGCAAGATCATCCGGCAGGCCTGCCAGGACTATGGACTGGTCTATATCGAGTATCCGCGGGTGCGGTATGCGGTGGCTTCCCATGTCGCATTTTTAAAACAGATGGGGAGGAAGTAAAGGGGAGCATTAATGTGTACAGGGAAATAGTTCAGGAATTCTGTCTTTTTTCATCCTGAATCCGTCTTCCACGCTGCTCCCTCTGGCTTCGAGGTCGCCATAATAGTTTCCCATACAGGGCAAGTCTGTGCAGATGCAGATATGGTTGTCGTCTGCGATATACATTTTTACTTCCGCGTTGAGTTGGTGGTAAGGGAAGGTTTTCCTTCGATGTTCGCCGCCAAACCGGGTATATGCGATGTCTTTCAACGGGAAGAGCCAGCAGTCTTTTAGTGCAAAGGGGTAGGTCGTGGGCTTTTTGCTGCCGGATCGTATGTAGTAGAAAGCGCCCGCGATGAGGAGCAGCGTCAGCAGAAGAGGATAGGCTGCGGGAGCCGGAGGCCTGTTTGCAGGGGGGAAACCCGAACTGATATCGGGATGAGAGGAGTCGGGACCTTTGCTGAGCCAGCACAGGATGGGGATTACGGCGCTCAGTGTCAGGGGGACGGCGCCGAAGCGCAGCGCTGGTGCCGAAAGGAACCATGTCCAGACGCCTGCGTAGGTCAGCAGCCATAGCAACAGCGGTCTTTTGCAGCGGCGGGCTGCGCCGGGGAGGAACCAGTACAGCGGGGAAAGCATGCCGGCGAAGAAGAAGGCGGCATTCAGGGGCGTCTTATTGATGAAGAATGCGTTTATCCAGGGTAAGAACCAGCGGCTGAGCGGAAGGGGTGTGGACCATGTCACGTCGGGGCTGTCGACCTTTGTCTGTATACACGTCAGATAGGTTTGAAGGCGCAGCAAGCTTGGTGGCACCTGCCAGTCAGGGTGAAAGAAGTCAAGGCCTGAGTAAAAATATATGGGGTAGCCCGTCATAATGTAATTTCTCCCTATCCAGGGGATATAGACCAGTGCGCCGACGGCTATAGTCTTAAATATGAGGCCCGGCTTTTTTTCGTTGCGGGGCAGGAAAAAGAAGATCAGTGCGGGTATGGGCAGCACGTAGAAGGAGGAGAGCTTAGCTACCGGGGCGTAGAGGAGAATGAGCGCAGGGACCAGGACGTTGGAAAGTTCTGGTTTTTCGAACAGCAGCACTTCCGTGAGGCGAATGATCGGCCAAGCGAGACAGACGTCTACCAGGGAATCCGAGCTTGGGGCCGAGATATTTTGAAGCAGCGGTGTGAACAGGATCAGGATTACGCCCAGGTAGACGGCTGCCATTCCCGGGCTGGGAGTCCGGAAGGATCGAAGCAGCAGCCAGGAGAAGAAGAGGCCGAGGACGACTCCGTTAAGGGGATATAGAGACTGGCCGGTGATCCGGGTAAAAGACCACGGCGCCTGGAGAACGAAGGATATGGGGTTGTAGGCATAGGCGGAGTGAACATTTGCGAGTCCGGGGATCACCTTATATCGTTCATACCAGAGAATAGAGAGGTAGTGGTAGTTGGGGCTGTCCACGTTGCCCGGCGGAATGATCCAGAAATAGAAGAGTACTGTAAATAAGCAGGCCGTAGCGGCTAGCCGGTAGGGCGAGGCGAGCAGCCGCAGATCGGGGAAGAGAGAACGGAAGATGACGGACAAACGGTCGCGTAAGGTGAATCCGGAAATGCTGCCTAACACGCCGAGGGGGATAAGTGTAAAATAGTCGAGGGGCAACCAGAAGGATAGGATGCTAAAATAAATAGAGGAGGCGAAGAGTCCAAGGAGGAAGATTGCGAGCAGCTCAGGCTTTATGAAAACGTTAAATAACTTTTGAAGAATTGCGTGGCTGAAAAGGCCTATGCAGATGGTCAAAGCAAGCAGCAGTAAGGAGTCTATAAGGAGAAGCAGCATAAGGTGTGATTTGGGGAGGCTACCGGCATTGTGCGATGAAGTTAGCAAATTTATGTAGTTTTGCGGCTCCTTACAATTAAAGAGGGTTGGCATGAGCAAAGTAAAAATAGGTCTGGTTCAGATGAGCTGTACGGCTGATAAGGCCGCCAATCTGCGCAAGGCGATGGACAGGATAAGGGAAGCGGCCGCGAATGGCGCGCAGATCGTCTGTCTCCAGGAGCTGTTTACGTCCTTGTATTTCTGCGACGTAGAAGACTACGAAAATTTCAAGCTGGCGGAAGAGATACCCGGCGCTTCGACGGAGGCGCTTGGGGCTTTGGCGGCGGAGCTGAAGGTCGTGGTCATCGCCAGTCTTTTTGAAAAACGGGCGCAGGGACTTTATCATAATACGACAGCCGTGCTGGATGCGGATGGCAGCTATCTGGGCAAGTACCGGAAGATGCATATCCCGGACGACCCGGCCTACTACGAGAAATTCTATTTTACTCCCGGTGATCTGGGGTACAAGGTATTCAAGACGAAATATGCGACGCTGGGGGTGCTGATCTGCTGGGATCAGTGGTATCCTGAAGCGGCGAGGATCACGGCGCTGATGGGAGCGGAGATCCTTTTTTATCCGACGGCCATCGGCTGGGCCACCAGCCAGGATGAGGCCACCAATATCGAGCAGTACAATGCCTGGCAGACCATCCAGCGGAGTCATGCGGTTGCCAATGGGGTGCACGTGGTCAGCGTCAACAGGGTTGGATTTGAGCAGGACGGGGCGATGAAGTTCTGGGGAGGCAGCTTTGTGGCGAATCCGTTCGGGTCGCTGATCTATAAAGGTTCTCACGACGCCGAAGAGACGAAGGTAGTGGAGATCGATACGACGGCGACGGACCGTTATCGCACGCACTGGCCTTTTATGAGAGACAGGCGGATCGATTCCTACCAACCCATTACCAAACGCTATATCGACGAAGGATGACGACCACCGATCAACCGATCTTAACGCCCGGAGCGTCCGGATATTATTTTCCCGCTGAATTCAGCAGGCACGAAGCAACCTGGCTCAGCTGGCCCCATAAGGAGGCCTCGTGGCCGGGGAAGATAGAGACGATCTATCCTGCTTATGCGCGGTTCGTAAAGGAGCTGGCGAAGGGAGAAGAAGTCCGTATCAATGTGGTGGACGAAGGCATGAAGGCTTTTGCCGTCTTGCAGCTGGAGGCCGCGGGTGTGGATATGGATATGGTGCGATTCTTTTTGCATCCGACGAATGACGCCTGGTGCAGGGATCACGGTCCGGCGTTTTTGATCAATCCCGCGGCTGCGCAGAAGAAGGTGATCGTGGACTGGAGCTATAACGCCTGGGGGGATAAGTATCCTCCCTATCACCTGGATGACGTGATCCCCACGCTGGTAGCGAAGGCGCTGAACCTGCCGGTCTATTATCCGGGCATCATCATGGAAGGCGGCTCCGTGGAGTTCAATGGCAGGGGGACCGTGCTGACGTCCACCTGTTGCCTGCTGAATCCCAACCGCAATCCGGGGTTGGACCAGGAGCAGATCGAAGGTTATCTCCGGGACTTTTATGGTGTAGAGCAGATACTGTGGGTAAGGGAAGGAATCGTCGGGGATGACACCGACGGACATATCGACGATACGGTGCGATTTGTGGACGAGGATACGGTGGTTACCGTGGTCGAGACCGATAAGAAGGACGAGAACTATCAGCTGCTGCAGGACAATCTTACAGCGCTGAAGAAAATGCGTTTGCTGAACGGTAAACAGCTGAATATTGTCGAGCTGCCGATGCCGGGCGCGGTGGTCCATGAGGATATGCGTCTGCCCGCCTCTTACGCTAATTTTTATATCGCCAATGAATCCGTGATCGTGCCGACGTACCGGTGTGACCGGGACGAGAAGGCGTTGGAGCTAATTCAGGCGTGTTTCCCTGCCCGCCGCGTGGTGGGGATCGATTCTACAGATATTATATGGGGGCTGGGCAGCTTTCACTGTCTGAGCCAGCAGGAGCCGATGGTGTAGTGAAGGGCGGATGATGTGGTCATCCGCCCCTGAATCTATTTGGAGATCGCTACTATCGGTACGTGGCTATGGTAGGCCAGTTTCGACGTGCTGGTGGTCTTGAACATGTTCGAAAGGAAAGAGTGTTTGCGGGGAAAGGTCAGGATCAGGTCGATCTTGTTGTCAGAAACGAACTGGTTGGTCGCTTCGATGAAATCGAAGAGCCGGATGAAGTAGAATTCCGGGTTGTACGCCTTGAGCTGGTTTTCCAATTTGGTCCTTTCCGCCTTGTATTCGTCGGTCACCTGGACATAGTGTTCGTGGTCGACGTTGACGATGTGCAGGCGCGGCTTGAAGAGGTCGAGGACGGACTTGACGGTCGCCATGGGGATAGTGCCTTCGATGTCCTGAAAATCGGTGAGCAGCATCACGTTGTTGGCCGATACGGAATGGGCATCGGGGGGAACGATGATGACGGGAGCGATCGCCCTCTGGACGATGTTGAGGGTATTGCTGCCCATGAAGATCTGTCCCAGGCGGGTAGCGCCTGTAATGCCCATGATGATCAGCTGAATATTGTTTTTTACGACGTATTCTTCGAGAGTGTCCAGGAAGCGGTTGTTCTCTTCGGCGACGAGGGAGATCTTTGCGTTGGTGATACCGGCGAGCTCGGTCTTTACGCTGCCAAGGGCCAGCTCGACGATGGCTTTTCTGCTGGCGTCCTCTTCATCGTCAGTGCCGAGCGGGCTGCTATCGGAGCCGTATTCGAGGGCGTCAAACACATTATAAAGAATAATATGGGCATCGGACACGCCGTTGGCGATATGAGCAGCATAGCGGGCGGCATTTTTGGAAGCATCGGAAAAGTCGATCGGAACAATAAAATTATTCATATATGTGCGGTTGGCCGGTAAATATATTGATTTTTACTCCTGAAAGATAAAATAATTCTTATTAACCAGTTTTCAACAAGGGTTTTTATGGGGGCATCATTTTGGGGAAGATTCTCTATTTTGATGTAGGTTTGTCGCCCGACCGAAGGAGTCCCGGCCGGTGTGGGAAGGAAGGCCGGATGACCGGGGATGAGCGAACCGGGGATGATCGAACCGGGGATGATCGAAGGCAGCTGGTGAATGGCCGGATGACCTGGGATGAGCGAACCGGGGGTGATCGAAGGTGACTGGTGAATGACCTGCTGACCGCGGGATGATCGAAGATGGTTGTGGATTGTTAAAGTAAAAAATTTTGTACCGTGCGATTAAAGAGCCTGGAAATAAAGGGGTTTAAGAGTTTTGCTGATAAGACCCTTATCAGCTTTGACGAGGGCATTACGGGCATTATCGGTCCGAATGGCTGCGGGAAGAGCAATATCATCGACAGCATCCGCTGGGTCATCGGCGAGCAGAAGATCAGCCATCTGCGTTCGGAGAACCTGGAGAGCCTGGTGTTCAACGGGAGCAAGACCCGCAGTGCCAGCGGGCTGGCGGAGGTGAGCCTTACCTTCGAAAATACCAAGAATCTGCTGCCGACCGAGTTCAGTACGGTGACGGTCACCCGCAAGTTCTATAAGAGCGGGGAGAGCGAATACCGCCTCAATGACGTCAGCTGCCGGCTGAAGGATATCCAGAACCTTTTCATGGATACGGGGGTAAGCACGGACAGTTATGCCATCATCGAGCTGGGGATGGTGGACGATATCATCAAGGACAAGGAGAACAGCCGTCGTCGCATGCTGGAGCAGGCAGCCGGGGTTACCATATACAAGACCCGAAAGAAGGAGGCTCGTCAGAAACTGGATGCTACCGAACAGGACCTCGCGCGTATCGAGGACTTGCTGTTCGAGATCAACAACCAGCTAAAGAGTCTGGAGAACCAGGCCAAGAAGGCAGAAAAGTATTACGAGATCAAGAAGGAATACCGGGAGCTCAGCATCGAGCTGGCGAAGGCGGC
>JAFDYE010000457.1 GCA_018267585.1 Bacteroidota bacterium | reverse complement strand
GGTGCCGTTTTGGCCTGCACGACAGCGTATCGTTCGCCATCGAGATCGAAGAGCGCTACCGCGGCATCCGCGCTCCGCACAAGCTGAAGGGCGGGGTCAGCGGCTGTATCCGCGAGTGTGCCGAAGCCCAGGGCAAGGATTTCGGTATCATCGCCACCGAGAAAGGATGGAACCTCTATGTCTGCGGCAATGGCGGCTCAAAGCCGCAGCACGCGCAGCTGCTGGCCACCGACATCGACAAAGCCACTTGTATAAAATATCTCGACCGGTTCCTTATGTTCTATATACGTACTGCCGATCCGCTGACAAGGACGGCGACCTGGCTGAATAAAATGGAAGGAGGAATGAGCTATCTGAAGAACGTGGTCGTGAACGACAGCCTGGGGATGGCCGAGACCTGGGAGGAGGAGATGCAGGGCCTCGTCGACAGCTACTCCTGCGAGTGGAAGGACGTGGTGGAGAACCCCGAGCTCCGCAAACGTTTCGTTCACTTCGTCAACGCTCCCCGCAAAAAAGATCCCGAACTGCAATTCGACCCGCTCCGCAACCAGATAAAGGCGCAGGAGTGGTCGAAGTAAAACTTATACCATGAGCACTACAACTTCAGTAAATTGGCAATGGCGGCTGGCCTGTCGCATCGAGGACGTCCCTGCCGACGGCGGGGCCTGTGTCCTGCTGGACGGACAGCAGATCGCCATCTTTTATTTTGCCCGTCGCAATGAGTGGTATGCTACGCAGAACCGCTGTCCTCACCGTGGACAGATGGCGCTTTCGCGTGGCATGACCGGCAGCTCGGGTGAGAGCTGCGAGCCCAAAGTGGCTTGTCCTTTTCACAAAAAGACCTTTTCCCTGGTCACCGGGGAATGTCTCAGCGGCGATGACTACCGGATACAGACCTACCCGGTGCGTGTGAAAGGGGATAAGGTCTATATCGGTATTTCTGCCTAACTTTCGGCAGAATTATTTATATGCGTGATATCACACACAAGCAGTCTACATTGCGGACCGCCAGAGCCGTAGGCATAATCTTTTGTTCATCTGCGACGCTTGAGCTGGCAATGTCCGAAAAGCTCCCGAAGGGCAACCTTTTCGATGTGGCGAGGGCTGCCGGTTTTCTCGGAGCCAAAGCGACGCCCCAGCTGCTGCCCCACTGTCATCCGGTTGCTATCGACGGGATGGAGTTCGAGTTCGAATTTTTGGACAGGGAGCTGCATTCGGAGCTCTTTGGCGAAGAAGTGGCTTCTCGCACCGGGATCGTGATCCGTGGAGAGGCCAGGTCCATCGGCAGGACGGGTATCGAGATGGAAATGCTTACGGGGGTTTCGGTAGCGGCGCTGGAGATATACGATATGCTCAAGCCTGTGGACAAGGTGCTGGAGATCGGGCATATCCGGCTGTTGGAGAAGAGGGGCGGGAAGAGCGACCGGCAGCGGTATTTCGCCACAGCTCCTTCCTGTGCCGTGCTGGTCTGTTCGGATTCTACGGCTGAAGGAAAGCGGGAAGACAAGAGTGGTAAGATCATCAAGGACATGCTCGAGGGAGCCGGCGCCTGGGTAAAATATTATGTGGTCGTGCCGGATAATAAGGAAGACATCCAGCGGCAGGTCAAACAGTGGGTGAAAGAGGATATTCAGTTCGTCTTTACCACCGGGGGGACGGGG
>JAFDYE010000456.1 GCA_018267585.1 Bacteroidota bacterium | reverse complement strand
CTCTCTATAAAAGGAAAGGTGGTGGACGAACAGATCGGATTCGGGATCGCCCAGGATATTACCTTACAGAAAGAGGCGGAGAACGCCCTGCTCAACAGCGAACAAAAGTTCAGGCTGCTCGCAGAGAACTCCGAGGACATTATCAGCGTACACGCCGTCGACGGGACCATCTGGTATCTATCCCCCTCGGTGACGAGCGTTCTCGGCTATGAGGTAGACGATATCATCGGGCGGTCTTTTGAACAATACGTACATCCCGAGGACCGGCATAAGTTCCTCCCCGTAGACCAGGTCCCCGCATTTGCAGAGGCTTCCATCTACAGGGAGACCAGCATCACCGTCCGTTATCGCGTCCTGCGCCGCAACGGCACCTATGTCTGGCTGGAAAGCATTATCAAGCCTATCGTGGACGAAGAGCAGGTGGTCAAGCTCATCTGTACATCCAGGAACATTACCGACCAGAAGATCGCGCAGGAGAAGCTCAAGAAGAAGGACCACCTGCTGCACGCCGTGGCTCAGGCAACGCATTCCCTGCTGATCAATACCGACCTGAACCAGGCCATCAACGAATCCATACAGGTGCTGGGCAGCACGGCCATGGTCAGCCGCGTCTACCTCTTCCAGAACCATTTCGACAAGGATAGCCGGCAGTGGTTTACGACCGAAACGCACGAATGGACCGAGAGGCCGGTCGACTTACGGCTCAACGCCGACTACATGCGCGATATCCCCTTCGACAATATCAGGAAGATCGTAGAGCCGCTCTTCGATCACCTGCCCTTTGTCAGCTATAAGAGCAGGGAAGACGATCCCCAGCTGAAAGGCATACTCGACAGAACGGGGGTCTACTCCAGCGTCGCCCTGCCCATCTTCCTGAAGGACGACACGTTCTGGGGCTTTGTCGGGTTTGACGAGATGAAGGAAGAGCGGGAATGGTTCGAGGCCGAGTTCGCCATCCTGCGGTCGTACGCCTCATCCGTCGCCGCTGCGGTCGAACGCAAGCAGATCGAGGTCGAGCTGGTACAGGCCAAGGAGATGGCCGAGTCCGCCAGCCACGCAAAGAGCGAATTCATGGCCAATATGAGCCACGAGTTGCGGACGCCGATGAACGGCATTATCGGCTTTACAGACCTGGTGCTGACCACGGACCTGCAAAAGTCGCAGCGCGACTACCTGCAGAACGTAAAGAAATCCGCCTACGGCCTGCTCGAAATTATCAACGATATTCTGGACTTCTCCAAGATCGAAGCCGGCAAGCTGCTCATCGATAACACACTGTTCAAATTAGAAGAGCTCATCGAAGAGACGATCGACATGCTCACGATCAAGGCTTTTGAAAAGAAGCTGGAGATGCTCTATCGGGTCGACCCTACGATCCCCTCCCAGTTCTATGGCGACCCGGTCCGTATCCGTCAGATCGTCGTCAACCTCCTGGGCAATGCGATCAAGTTCACGGGGGATGGCGAGATCATGGTTTCCGTGCGTCGCGATGGCGACAGCTTCGCCCGGGATGGAAAGACCTACACCCGGCTGGCGATCGAAGTAAGGGACACGGGCATCGGCATCAGCAAGGAGAAATTGGAAAAGATATTTGAAAGTTTTACCCAGGCCGATACGTCGACCACGCGTAAATATGGTGGTACCGGTCTCGGTCTCACGATCTCCCGCAGCCTCGCCGAGCTGATGGGCGGGCAGCTCACGGTGCAGAGCGAACCGGCCAGGGGAAGTGTGTTTACGCTTCACCTGCTGCTCGAGATAGCGAACGACCAGCCGGAAGTCCAGCTCCCGCAAAAGGCGATGCTGAAGAAAGTGCTCGTGGTAGACGACAACGAAAGCAACCTGCGGCTGATGAAGGAAATGTTCGGCTATTTCCATATTCCCGCCGAGCTGGCCCCCAGCGGCGAGATAGCGCTGCAAAAAGTGAAGGAGGCCCGCGCTTCGAAAGAACCCTTCAGCCTGATCATCGCCGACCATCTTATGCCCGGCATGGACGGGATCACCCTGGTAAAAGAGATAAAGAGGGCCTTCCCGATCATCAGCGGGCAGCCTTTCATTCTGATGCTGTCCTCTCTCGAAAAGAATATCTACCAGCACGAGGCGTCGAAGACGGGGATCAATAAGTTCCTGTCGAAGCCGGTGAAGATGCACGAGCTGTTCGGGGCGCTGCTTTCGCTCTCGGAGATGAGCCTGCAGCAGGATAGCCAGTCGCCGGCCGTCCCGGGGAATGGCGTGGAGAAGATCTCTTCCGAACCGGCAAGCATCCTGGTAGCCGATGACGACCCCATCAATATGCTCCTCATCTCCGAGGTGCTGCGGCGTATGGGCTTCGAGGTGATACAGGTCAGCAATGGGCAGGAAGCGCTGGAAAGGCTGCCGCACTGTGATCCTGTCATGATCTTTATGGATGTGAATATGCCGGAAATGGATGGCTATACGACGACGCGTCATATCCGGCAGATGCCGGAGCCCTGGTGCAGTCTGCCGATCATTGCCCTGACCGCCGATGCGATGAAAGGGGATCGGGAGAAATGCCTGGAGGCGGGGATGAATAAATATATTTCAAAGCCGTTCAGGCTCGAGGAGATCGATGAGGTGTTGAGAGATTATACGTTAATGGTCTAGCCCGCTTCGCCCCGGCGCTTCATCCTTCGTTGTACTCTTTAATTTCCCATAGCGACCTGGCTGAGGTCTTTCAGGTCCTTATCCTGGACGCTGAGGAGGATCTTCCACCCTTTTTCGGCCTCCAGAAGAGAAAGCTCGACCTTCAGATTTTTCATCTCGCCGACCCCCGGCAACAGCGAGAAGGTCACGCGCGAGGTCTTGCGGTCTTCGGCTGGCGCCTCATACTGACCGCTGAGAATAAATGTCTTTTGATTTCCCGATGTGATGATGCTGTTGCTGAGCTGGGCATAGATCTCCGCATAGCGGCGCTTTGCCGTTTCAAAATTCTCTGTATTGAGGACGACACAGACCCAGCCGGAACCGGCAGGGGCCGGGGAAATGGAGAGGGTCACCGTGCTCGAGGCGGCGCCGGGCAATTGAAGCGTGCTGCGGTAACAAGCCGCCTCCTCCGCCTGGCCGATAAGCTCACCTTTTATATTATGAAAATGGTTGGGATAGTCCTGAATGACCTTTTCCAGCACGACCTGCGTTTTGTTGGAAAAGACCCCCTGCGCAGCAATTATGGCCGGCAACAGAACCGGCACAAACGCGAGCAGCAGCATCTTACTTCCGGACATTGCGTCTCTCATGGTAAGGATTTGAACCAACAAGATACGGATGATCCCGGCCGGATACAATAGTAAAAACCCCTTACCGGACAGGCCCTGGTTTATCGGGTACACGCCTCGCGAGGTCCTAGATGGTTACATGTATTTAATAACCTTTTGTAAAATAATTCATTAAATTAGACGTTCAAATCCTAATTATAACCTGTTAACCCTTAGTCTAATAATCCAATGATCAGAAACCACATGCAGTATGACGTGCGTCGAGCGCGTATCTACCGGGAAGCATATCGCCCCAATCCCTTTCGCTTCGTCACCAACCTCCTTTCCATCATTTTGCTCGGTCAGTCCCAGGTAGGGAGCTCCAACAATTTAACGCGGAGGGTAAAATAACAAAAACATTAAACTATTTAATATCAGCCGTTTGGTTGATTAACGGCCTGTTCTGCAAGGTCTTGAACCTCGTGCCCCGACACGGGAAGATCGTTGCGAGGATCATTGGCGGTCCCCATGCAGAAGTCCTGACGCGGCTGATCGGCTTCTCGGAACCTGCTGCCCCGCCTAGGGTATCTGGAACCCTCCGCCACCGCCCCGCATTCCACCGCCTTCGCGGAAGCGGCCGGGGAAGAAACCGGGCATGCGGCGCTGGTTGGCGCCGGCGAAATTGTTGAGGTTATAGGTAAAGGTGAGCATCGCATAGCGGCTCAGGACATTGCTGCGCTGATAGGAAACCGCGCCAAGCGCACCGACGGTCTTGCTCACGGAGGTGTTCTTGTTCAATACGTCAAAGACGGTTAGTCGCAGTTCGCCGTTCTTCTTTTTGAAGAGCTGCTTGGCGATCGACGGCGTCAGCAGCGGTACGCTGGCATTGAACGTTTTTGAGTGCGTGTAGGTGTATATGTAGTCGAATGTCGCCGATATCAGCCATCCGTTGTTGGTATACGCTGTGAACTCTGCCCCCAGCGTTTCCGAAAAAGAGTTCAGGTTCTGGTTGACCTTCGCGCCCGAGCTGTCCTTGGAGGACGTGCCGCCGCCCGCACCAGGAAGGGTCGGGATGGTATAGGAGGAAGCTGCGCTCAGGTTCATGTCAAAATTCTTCTTGATATTCGTCGTCCAGGATATCGTCTCCCCAAGGGTCGTATTCTTCGTATACAGGTGCGTAAATTGACCCAGCGCTGCCGCCTGCTCATTGTCCGCACGGAGGGTCTGGCTCTGGGTATAGCCAAAGTTTGTGATCAGGTTCATGTTGGACTTCGGCGACTTCAGCGGGAAGCCATAGTTGAAATACCCGTTGATGTTATAGGTCCCGCCCAGATTGGTGTAGCTGGTCACCGTCCCCAGGTTGCCCGGCCGGTAGTAGACGATCGACTGAATATCGTTCACGATCGTGCTGGCGTTGATGGTGGCGAAGATGACCTTCTGGGTCGACGGATCAAAATGCGTATAAAGCATCCGGAGGCTGTGCGTGAACTGGGGTTTCAGATTCGGGTTACCAGTCGTAAAGTTGACGCTGTCGGATGTGGTCGTCAGCGGCTGCAGCTGCGACGGGCTGGGTGTCCCGGTCCTACCATTGTAAAAGAGCCTGAAATGTTCTGTCCCGGAGATGTTATACAGGAAGGCGACCGTCGGTGTGAGATTAACGTAGTTGTGCGCGACCGTGATCCCCTTGGTGGTATTCTCACTGTTGAAATTTGTCCATTGTACGCCGGAGCCCGCGGACAGGTTGAACTTTTTCGCCGCGAGACGCCACGCTAGCGATACCTGATCGGAGTTGCTGCGGAACTTGTACGAGTTGCTGAAAAGGCTGTCGAACTGTGAATAGTCTTTCGTGGCGTCGTTATACGCATAGGTATTGTTGACCGTCGTGCTACGGGTATAGCCGTGGTTATAGCTCAGCTGCAGATTCATGTGCTTCCCTATCGGCTCGGTATAGGCGAGAGTGGGGGAGAGGTTCACCGAATGCAGCGAGTCGTTGTAGTGCTGGTTCAAGGTAAAGATGGTCGGAAGGCTGTCCTTTCTATACTGCGTATTGACGGAATAGTTAAAACCCTCTCCGTTGTTGACATTCACGGTGCCGTTCACGTCCAGGGTCAGGGTCCGGCCGGGCTTGCCAAAACGGTGGCGGAAGGTCAGGTTCGACCCGTTGATATTAAAACCCTGGTTCATGCTGGAGGTATGGCCGACCTGCGAAAGCGCAGGCAAGCCGTGCGCGTCGGTTGTATAGCTGTCGGAATTCCCGAAAGGTGTGCTCTTCTGGAAGGCGATATTCGGGCGGAAGACGAGGGAGTTATTGCTGTCGATCTTTGATTCCAGGTTCATGACGATCTGGTGGTTCTCGATCTTGCTGACCGCCCAGCTGTGACCCGCGACGATCTTGCTGCTGGTATCCGAGATCGGAGAGAGTGAGCTGTCTGACTGACTCAGGCTGACGTGCTGATTGTTGTAAAAGTAGCTGGCGCTAAGATCGGTGCCGCCAAAGGAATTGCGATAGTTGGCCCCCGCTGCCCAGACGCTGGTCACCCCCGTCGACGAAGGGCTGGTACTGGCGGAAGGACCGCCGCCGCCAAAACCACCGCCGCCACCGCCACGTCGCCCGCCGCCGCCACCGCCGCCGAGAATATCCCGGGGAGTGAAATTCTGCTTGTTGACGTCATTGGCCTGCCCGAGAAGGGATATCTGCTGGTTGCCGTCAAAACGGTGAAGATTTATGCTCTCGTCGTAGTCCTCGTTGGTACCGGCGCCCGCCACCGCCTTTCCGAAATATCCCTTCCGGCTCCCCTTCTTGGTGACGATATTGATCGTCTTGACCCGGTTGCCATCATCAAAT
>JAFDYE010000455.1 GCA_018267585.1 Bacteroidota bacterium | reverse complement strand
TGCTTTTTGAGGTTTTGCGGGAAAAATTTAGTAATTTCGCGGTCCTTAAATCGGGGATCAAAACGAATCCGGTTAATTATTACTGAGGCGCGGGGTGCGGCTCGGTAAAGTAAAATAAACTTATGTCAAACGTAAAAGAATTCTCTGTTGAGGAAAAGCTCACATCACTTGTGACCCTCCAAAAAATTGAATCGAAGTTAGACGAGTACAAGATCCTGAAGGGTGAGCTTCCGATGGAAGTCAGTGACCTGGAAGATGAGATCCAGGGTCTGCACGCTCGTCAAACCCGGGTGGAAGAGGAGATCAATGGGATCCAGGAATTCATCAATCAAAAGAAGGAAGCGATCAAGGAAGCCGATACCCTGATCAAGAAATACGATAAACAAAGTCAGAACGTAAAGAACAGCCGCGAGTTTGAAGCGATCAACAAAGAGATCGAGATGCAGCAGTTGGAAGTGAAGCTGGCCGAGAAGCATATCAAGGATGCCAACGAGGAGATCGCCGAGAAGGTGCTGCTGCTCGAGAAGGCGAAGAAGAATATCGCCACGAAGGAGTCTGTTCTTAAGAACAAGAAGGACGAGCTGGATAAGATCATCGCTACCACCGAAAAGGAAGAGAAGCATTTTACCAAGCTTTCTACTGAAGCGAGGGAGAAGGTTGAGCCCCGGCTGCTGCATTCTTATGATCGTATCCGCGGTAACTACCGGAACGGTCTTGCTGTGGTCCCTGTGCTGAGGGATGCCTGCGGTGGTTGTTTCAACGCGATCCCGCCCCAGCGGCAGAGTGAGATCCGTCAGCGGAAGAAGATCATTGTGTGTGAGAACTGCGGCCGTATCCTCGTCGACAATGAACTGAATGACGCTATTGAAGTTAAATAGGTTATATCCGGTGAATTTTTTTGAAAGGCGTTCGATTGTAGAACGCCTTTTGTTTTGTCTTTTTTTTATTGGGGGTCTGGTCTCGTCGGCGGGGGTACGTGCGGGGTCCGGGGGGGCGAATGTGGCGCAGCCTGGTGGTCAGAAGCATTTTGACTTCAACCCTGGCTGCCGGCAAGCTTATCAGGCGATCATTCAGCTGCGACTGGAAGAAGGCGGGCGGCTGCTCGAGTTGGAGAAGCGACGGGACCCATCCAACCTTATTCCCTATTTTCTCGACAACTATATCGATTTCTTTCAGCTGTTCTTCAATGAGGACCCGGTACTTTATCAGAATGCGCGTGGCCGGCTTGAGCAGCGGATCGCACTGATGAGCGAGGGGCCCGAGTCTTCGGCTTTCAGCCTGTTCACGAGGAGTATCATCCATTTTCAGTGGGCGGCTATCCGGATAAAGTTTGGAAGCAACTGGGATGCGGGATGGGAGTTCAGACGATCCTTCATCCAGAGCAGGGAGTGCGAAAGGAAGTTTCCGGATTTTGGACCGGCGAAGATGCTCAGCGGCGCGATGCAGGTCGTGGCGGGTACGATACCTGATGGGTACAAATGGTTGAGCAATCTGCTGGGAATAAGAGGGAGTGTTGCGGGTGGGATGGAGCGCCTGGAAAATTTTTTAAGAATGGGTGACGCGGCGGCGGGATCGGGCTCCGCGACGGGGAGGGATGTCTGGGCCGGGCTCTACAGGGATGAGGCGATCTTTTACTATCTCTATTTGCAATTCTATATTGAGAACAAGCACGAGGAAGTCTTCCAGTTCATCCGGCAGCAGCGGCTGGACGTAAAGAACAACCATCTTTTTACCTATCTCTACGCGAATCTCTGCATCAATGATCACCGGTCGGCGATGGCTGAACAGATCATCTCGCAGATGAACGATGGGCCGGGTTATATGGACATGCCGGTCTGGGACCTTGAGATGGGCTATGCCAGGCTCAATCACCTGGACCCTTCGGCTGCCCTCTACCTGGGGCGTTTTCTGCAGCGGTTCAGGGGGCGGTTCTATGTAAAAGACGCGATGGAGAAACTAAGCTGGTCTTACTATTTAAATGGGGATATGCGCAAGGCGGACAGTTGCCGGGCGCTTGTGATCGGCGAGGGTTCGGCTGAGGCGGATGCAGACCGTCAGGCGTTGAAAGATGCGCGTGCGGGTAAATGGCCGGACCGGCGGCTGCTGCGGGCGAGGCTGCTCAGCGACGGCGGCTATTATTCTGAGGCGCTGCCCTCACTGGAGGGAATGGGCAGCTCTGATCTGGCCTTGCCGGAGGAGAGATGTGAGTTGGCGTACAGGCTGGCGCGTATCTATGACGGACTGGGGAGGAGCGACGAGGCGATCGGGGCCTATCTGACCACAATTAAGACAGGGGAACATTTAAAAGAGTACTATGCAGCACGGGCTGCGCTGCAGACGGGGTATATCTATGAGCAGCGGGGGGACAAGATGCGGGCGGTAGCTTTTTTTCAGAAGTGTTTGTCGCTGAAGGACCACGACTATAAAAATTCGCTGGATCAGCGGGCGAAGGCGGGGATCGCGAGGTGTAAGGGGGAGTAGGAACCGACCGGAGGGAGGTTCGCGCCGCGAAGCGGCGCAGACATCGGCCCCGGCATAGCCCTCGCTTGCGAGGGCGTAGCGGAGAATGTAACTTGAACCATGAACCGTAGCGACCTGTACGGGTGTGGGAATTTTGTGCGGTACAGAATGGGCTAAATCATTAATTTGCCGTCGTCTTATGTTACAGAATATCCATATTCAGAATTACGCCATCATCGACGAGCTAAGTATCCAGTTCTCGCACCGGATGAATGTCATCACGGGTGAGACGGGTGCGGGTAAGTCTATCCTGATGGGGGCTTTGTCGTTGATCCTTGGGGACAGGGCCGATACGGCCGTGCTGCTTCAGCGCGATAAAAAATGTGTCGTCGAAGGAACATTCGTGGTCAAAGGGAAGAAGGAGGTACTGGCTTTTTATACGGACAATGAGCTGGATGTCGAGGATGAAGTCGTGATCCGGCGCGAGATAGCGCCTACGGGGAAATCGAGGGCCTTTGTAAACGACACTCCGGTGAATCTGGAGCAGCTGAGAAAGCTGAGCTCTTTTCTGGTCGATCTGCACCGGCAGTTCGATACGCTTGAGCTGGGTGAATCCGATTTTCAGCGCGAGGTAGTGGATGCGCTGGTGGGGCAGGGGGCGACGCTGGAGGAATACCGCAACATATACCGGACCTGGCAGTCGGCGGTCAGGGAGCTGGCGACGCTGCAGGAACAGAAGGCCCGGTTCAACAAAGAATTCGACTATAATAAATTCCTTTTTGACGAATTGAGCGAGGCGGCCTGGAAGGAGAACGAATTGGAGGAGCTGGATCAGGAGCTCAAGCTGCTGAATAATTCGGAGGGTATCAAGAACGCGCTGTCGAAGGTCTATAATGACCTGAAGGAAGGCGAGCAGCCAATGGTACAGCAGCTAAAGGCGCTGCAGCATTCGCTCCACCAATATGCGGCGTTCCACTCCGAGCTGAAGGGGCTTGCCGACCGGATATCGTCGGTACATATCGAACTGCAGGATATTGCAGGGGACGTGGAACGGATCAATGAGGACGTCGGATACGATCCCCGCCGTATCGACGAGATCAACGAGCGGCTTTCTACGGGTTACAAACTATTGAAGAAACACGGTGTACATACGACGGCCGAGCTCCTGGAGATCTTCCGTCGGCTGGAAGAGAAGCTGAAGGACTCGCTGCAGGCGGATGAGAGCATTGCGGCGGGTGAGAAGGAGGTGGGCCGGCTTTTGCAGGAGGTAAAGAAGAAGGCGGCGGTCTTGTCCAAGGCGCGCCAGGCGCAGGCCGAGCCGCTGGAGCAGCAGGTCAACAAGCTGCTAAAGCAGGTGGGGATGCCCAATGCGCGGCTGAAGGTGCAGGTGCAGCAAGTTGAGCTAAATGCGTTTGGGATGGATGATATCCAATTTTTGTTCGATGCCAATAAGAGCAATCGTTACGAGCCTATACGCAAAGTGGCGTCGGGCGGTGAATTGAGCCGGCTGATGTTGTGTATCAAGTCGCTGGTTGCGGAGTCGATCGACCTGGCTACGTTGATCTTCGATGAGATCGACACGGGTATTTCCGGGGAGGCTGCCAAACAGGTCGGGATCATTCTCAAGGGTTTGGCCCGGAAGCGGCAGGTCATCTGCATTACGCACCAGCCGCAGATCGCGGGTAAGGCCGATGCGCACTACTTTGTCTACAAACAGGTAAAGGGTGAGTCCATCAAGACGAATATCCGGCTACTGAGCCAGGAAGAGCGTATTACGGCCATCGCCCAGATGCTCAGCGGTGAAAAGCCGACGGCTGCGGCGCTGGAGAATGCGAGGGAGATGGTTATGCAATAGACTATGAGACTACGTTCGCTGCTTATTATACTGGTGATCATCGTGGCGTTGGTTCCATTCTACTATCTGAACCGGTGGTTGCAGCGGGTGATAAAGCCGCGGGAGGCGGCGGTGAGGTTCTTCCTTTTTATTCTAGCGAATTTTTTGTTGATCATCATTTATACCGTCCTGATAGTGGGCATTGTAGTGAGGTTGTTTGGGCGATAATTTGTTATTTCCGCTATATTTGGCCTTCGAAAGCCGGATAAATCCCGGACCGGGCACAAACTAAAAAATTCAATCTATGTCATACAACCTGTTAAAAGGGAAAAAAGGGATCATTTTTGGAGCGCTTGATGAGAAGTCGATTGCATGGAGGACGGCTTTGCGTTGTCATGAGGAAGGTGCGCAGCTGGTGCTGTCGAATGCACCGGTGGCGCTGAGAATGGGAGAGATCAACAATCTGGCTGAGGCGGTCAAGGCGCCGGTCATCGGGGCGGACGTGACCAATATGGATGATCTGAAGAAGCTGTTCGAAGAGTCGATGAAACATTTTGGGGGACCGATCGATTTTGTGCTGCATTCTATCGGAATGGGGTTGAATGTACGGAAGGGAAAGCATTATGTAGAGATGGACTATGAATGGAACAAGAAGACACTCGATATTTCTGCTATGTCCCTGCACCGGGTGCTGAGGACGGCCTGGGATATGGATGCCCTGTCAGAGGGCGCCAGCGTGGTGGCGTTGACGTATATTGCTGCGCAGCGTGTATTCCCGGACTATAATGAAATGGCGGATGCCAAGGCGCTGCTGGAGAGTGTAACCCGTAGTTTTGGCTATCATTATGGGGTGCGGAAGAAGGTAAGGGTCAATACGGTCAGCCAGTCTCCCACGAGGACGACGGCGGGCAGCGGGGTAAAGGGCTTTGACGGTTTTATCAATTTTGCGGAGAAGATGAGCCCGCTGGGGAATGCTTCGGCGGACGAGTGCGCCGACTATTGTGTGACCTTGTTCAGCGATCTGACTAAGATGGTGACCATGCAGAATCTCTTTCATGACGGTGGGTATTCTACAACCGGGGTGACCGGAGCGGTGATCGAGCAGATGGAAAAGTAAAGCGGGTAGTCGTTGACGATATGAAAAAAAGCGCTTCTATGGAGCGCTTTTTTGTTTGTAAGTTATTGATAATCAGTATTCATCCTCGTTGAAAAAGAAGTCTTCCTGGCTCGGGTAGTCCGGCCAGATGTCGTCGATGCCTTCGTATATTTCTCCTTCGTCTTCCAGCTCTTGCAGATTCTCTACAACTTCGATGGGAGCACCGGAACGAATAGCGTAGTCGATCAGTTCATCCTTAGTAGCCGGCCAGGGGGCGTCTTCGAGGTAGCTGGCTAATTCAAGTGTCCAAAACATCGTTCTTAATTTTTCGCAAAAGTAATTGTAAATCCGAAACCACCAAATACCAGTTGAAATTAAACCTTTTTCTCCCGGTCAATATGGGTGTTTTTCTGAAAATTTATTCCCCATATATGGGCCCTAACGTGTAGGTTTGCGTTCAACGGGGCCGATGGCAGGCCGCAGCGGGCGGACCATGGCCTATAGATCTGCCTTCGACCGGGGGATTTAGGTAACGGAGTTTCTAATTTAATAGTATGTTAACAGCCAAGAGAATAGAGAAATATTACGGCGATCTGCATGTTTTAAAGGGGGTGGATGTGTCGATAGCGAAGGGGGAGATCGTCAGTATCGTAGGGCCCTCCGGTTCCGGGAAAAGCACCCTGCTGCATATCTTAGGCACCCTGGATGAAGCGGCGAAGGGCGAGATATTCTTACGGGACAAGAAGATCCATGATCTGAAGGGGCGGCTGTTGGCAGACTTCCGTAATCGTCACATCGGTTTTGTATTTCAGTTCCATCATCTGCTGCCTGAGTTCACCGCGCTGGAAAATGTATGTATCCCCGGCTGGATCGCGGGTACCCGCCGGCGGGAAGTAGAGGAGCGGGCCATGCATCTTTTGCGGACCCTGGGAGTGGGGCACCGGGTGGAGAATAAGCCGGGGGCGTTGTCAGGCGGGGAGCAGCAACGGGTGGCGGTGGCGAGGGCGCTGATCAACAATCCGGATATCGTTTTTGCCGACGAGCCGACGGGGAATCTGGATACGGCAAATGCAAAGGAGCTGCACCAGCTGTTCTTTGACCTGAGAAGGCAGTTGCAGCAGACGTTCCTGATCGTGACGCATAATGAGGAGCTGGCTACGATGAGTGACCGCGTACTCCATATGAAGGATGGACTGATCTTGCAGGGGTAGGGTCAGACCCTGGGCTTCCAGGGGATCTCGGGTGCATTCAGGACATGAGCGATATAGCGGGACAATTGGAAAAAGTAATCACTGAGCCGGTTGAGATAGCGGATGACGATGGGTTCGACGTGAAGCTGCTCTTCGTGCAGCCGGACGCAGGTACGTTCGGCGCGACGACAGACGGTGCGGGCGATATGGGCGGTCGATACGGCGACGTGCCCTCCGGGAAGGAGGAAAGAGCGCATGGGGGGAAGGACGGTATCCATCCGGTCGATCTCCTCCTCGAGAGCAGTAATATCCTCTTCTTTAAGATCGGGTATCTTTAGCCTGGGTTCTTTTTCGGGGTCACAGGCAAGTGACGAGCCGATCGTAAATAGCCGGTCCTGGATCTCCCGGAGGAGGGCGGTCACATCGATAAATAAAGCGGGGTCGCCGGCAAGGCTGAGCTGGTCGCCGAGAAGACCGACGAAGGAGTTCAGCTCGTCCACCGTCCCATACGATTCGATACGCAAGTGACTTTTGGGGACTTTGGTGCCGCCGATCAGGGAGGTGGACCCTTTGTCGCCTGTTTTGGTATATATGCGCATAGCCATGGTGGGATCGTATTAATTGACTGTTTCGAGACTGCGTCTGCGGTCGCTTTCAATGAGACCATCGCGCAGCCGCACCACGCGGTGGGCATATCCGGCAATATCTTCTTCGTGGGTGACGAGCACCACCGTATTACCGGCGGCCTGTATGCTCGTGAAGATATCCATAATTTCAACCGAGGTCCTGGTGTCGAGGTTGCCTGTGGGTTCGTCTGCGAGGATAAGGGAGGGGTTATTGATGAGGGCGCGGGCGATGGCGACGCGCTGGCTTTGGCCGCCGGACAGCTCGTTGGGCTTGTGGTGGCTGCGGTCTGCGAGGCTTACTTTCTCGAGGACGGCCATGGCCCTTTCGTGGCGTTCTTTGCGAGGAACACCTGCATAAACGAGGGGGAGGGCCACGTTCTCGGCTGCCGTCAACCTGGGCAGCAGGTTAAACTGCTGGAAGACAAAGCCGATCTCGATATTGCGGACGTCGGCCAGGTCGTCGTCCGGCATTTTACTGACGTCCTGTCCGTTGAGGATATAACGGCCGGCCGTAGGTGTATCCAGACAACCCAGGATATTCATCAGGGTGCTCTTTCCGGACCCGGAGGGACCCATCAGGGCAACGTATTCATTTTTGAAGATGTCGAGGGATACTCCTTTCAGGACGGGCAGTTCCTGTTTGCCCATGAAATAGCTTTTCCGGATGTTGTCGAGGTGTATGATCGGGACCTCCGGGTGGGCGGAGGAGGCATTCATAGGAGAAGTGTTTACAGGTGTTGGGTTCATCGGTCAGGGATTCAGGATTTACGGATGACTTTCGGAACCTTGAAGTATACACCATCGGTTGCCGGTGCGGCGGACAACGCTTGTTCGCGGGTCACGGAACCCCGGGGGATGTCTTCCCGCAGGACGTTGATTTCCGGGCTCATATGTAATAGCGGCTCGACGCCGGTGGTATCCAGTTCGCCCAATTTTTCAACGAAATGGATCATTCGCTGAAGGTCCTTCTTTATCTCTTCTTTTTCCTTTGCATTAAACTCCAGACGTGCCAGATTGGAAAGATTTTCTATCAATGCATCATTGACTTCCATAGCGAGGTGCTTTGGGGTAAAAATAACTTATCTTCGCCGTTCTTCAAAGTCGGATAGGACTTTGGTCCGAAAGGACAGACTTTAAATCTTTGCCGGAGACGCGACAGATTTGGTAAAATCGCGTCTTTGGCACATAATATGGAAAAAAAGAGCGAAATCGTTATGAGCGGCATCCGGCCGACGGGATTCCTGCACCTGGGCAACTATTTTGGAGCGGTGAGGAACTACGTCCGTATGCAGGACGCCTACACCTGCTATTTTATGGTGGCTGACCTGCATGCGCTGACCACTCTCGACGAAACCATGGGTCTGAAGGGGCATGTGCGGCGGGTCATGGCTGAGAATATAGCGTGCGGGCTGGACCCCGACAAGGTGGCTTTTTACTGCCAGAGTCATGTGCCCGAGACGGCAGAGCTTTATTTGTTCTTTAATATGCTGGCCTATGTGGGTGAACTGGAAAAAACCCCCACCTTTAAGGATAAGGTGCGGCTGCACCCGCAGAATGTAAATGCAGGATTGCTGACCTATCCGGTGCTGATGGCCGCGGATATATTGTTGCACCGGGCTACGCTGGTGCCTGTAGGAAAGGACCAGGAGCAGCACCTGGAAATAGCGCGGAATTATGCAAACCGGTTCAATCACCGGTATGGGGGAGAGGTCTTTCCCGAAGCCTATGCGTTTAATTTTGGCGAGGCGCTGGCGAAAGTGCCCAGTCTGGATGGAACGGGGAAGATGAGCAAGAGCGAGAACCAGATGGCCACCCTGTATTTGTCAGACAGCGATGAGCTGATCCGGAAGAAGATCAAGGGGGCCAAGACGGACAGCGGTCCCGCCGAGCCGGGGGCTGCGATGTCGGAGGCGGTATCGGGTCTGTTCCAGTTGCTGCGGCTGGTGTCGCCGGAGGATGTCGTGTCGAAGTTTTTGGAAGATTATGAAAAGGGGGGCCTCCGTTACGGTGATATGAAAAAAGAGCTGGCGGAAGGCATGGTGAAATTTATTGCGCCGATCAGAGAGAAGGCCGAGGCCATCCAGAATGACGATGTCTACCTGCGCCGTGTTATGGAGCAGGGAGCCGAGAAGGCCAGGGCCAGCGCGGGGGTAACGATCCGGATGGCGAAGGAAGTGATCGGTCTCAAATACTACTAAAACTACTTGACTACCAGCTGAACAAAACACCATGGTAAAGAATAAAAAACCTAAACATATCGCTGTAGCCGGTAATATCGGCGCCGGGAAAACGACGCTGACGGAGATGCTGAGCAAGCACTATCGTTGGATCCCCCAGTTCGAAGACGTAGATCACAATCCCTATCTCAATGATTTTTACGAGGACATGCCGCGGTGGTCGTTCAACCTGCAGATATTTTTCCTGAACAGCCGGTTGAACCAGCTACTCGAGATACATGCGGGGACGGAAACGGTCATCCAGGATCGTACTATCTACGAGGACGCCCACATCTTCGCGCCCAACCTGCACGAGATGGGGTTGATGAGCAAGCGGGATTACAACAACTATTTTCAGTTCTTCCAGACGCTCAAGCGGATGGTGCAGCCGCCGGACCTGCTGATCTATCTCCAGGCCTCCGTACCTACGCTGGTGGCGCAGATACAAAAACGCGGGAGGGAGTATGAAGAGAATATCCGGCTGGACTATCTGAAACGCCTGAACGATTTTTATAACAAGTGGATCGAAGGGTACAAAGAAGGTCCGCTCCTGATCATCGATATCGACAAGAACAAATTTCCGGAGAATGAAGAGCATCTGGGGGAGATCATCACGAGGATCGACTCGCAGCTGTATGGGTTGTTCTGATGGAAGGGGACCGGGTATGGGGATAGCGGGTGTGGGTTCGGGTGAAGCGGGTATGGCTTGGGGACAGCGAGTATGGGATGGGGGCGAAGCGGGTATGGGATACCGGGTGGGATGGCTTGGGGGAGTTTGGGGCGGGCGCCGGAAAGGGCTGAAAATAAAAAACCCCACCAGGGAGTGATGGAGTTAGTTTTGGCAAACAATCGAAGACTTCAATTGTCGATTGAGACGCCAAGTTCTGGAAAATCTTTTTAATTTAAAAAAGTTTTTTAACCTTTTTTTGTTTTTTTAATGTGCCGCACGGGGTATCCGGGGCGGTTTTTTGTTTTTTGGACCCTGGGGTCGGGGACCGGGGGGTGGGAATCAGGGTTTGGAAGATAGGGCCGCTTCGGGTGGCTGGTAAGGCGACTGAAGCGGCCGGGTGATTTTGGTTAATGGGAAGCTGCGCGGGGCCTGGGAGCGGCAGCCAGTATTTCGGCGCTGACACCGGAAGCGTACTTGTCAAAATTGGAGATGAACCAGCCTGCTACCTTATCGGCCATCTCGTCGTAAGCGGCAGTGTCGGGCCATGTTTGGCGCGGGTTGAGCAATTCGGTGGGTACCCCAGGGCAGCTGAGGGGCATTGCGACGCCAAAAACGGGGTGTGCGCGATATTCCATCCCGTCCAGCGCATTGGCCAGAACGGCTGTGATCATGGCCCTGGTATAAGCGAGGTTGATCCTGCTGCCTTTGCCAAAGGGGCCGCCGGACCAGCCGGTATTGATCAGCCAGACCTTTACGCCCTGTTGTCTGATCCTGGCGCCGAGAAGATCGGCGTAGCGACCGGGGTGCAGGGGGAGGAAGGGGGCGCCAAAACAGGCGCTGAATGTGGGTTTGGGTTCAGTGATGCCCGTTTCCGTGCCGGCGACCTTGGCGGTGTAGCCGGAAATGAACTGGTACATAGCCTGGTCGGGGGTGAGGCGCGAGATGGGGGGTAGCACGCCGTAAGCGTCACAGGTCAGGAAAAAGATATTCTTTGGAGTAGGGGCGACGGAGGGTTCGAGCGAATTGCCGATATAGGACAGGGGATAGGAGACCCTGGTATTCTCGGTGACCGAGCCGTCCTCGAAATTGATACGGTTGGTGCCTGTGAAGAACCGGACATTCTCGACCAGGGCGCCGGGCCGGATGGCGCGGAAGATCTCGGGTTCCTTGTCCTCTTTCAAATTGATGCACTTGGCATAGCAGCCGCCTTCAAAATTGAAGATATTATCGCCCGTCCAGCCGTGTTCGTCGTCGCCGATGAGGACTCTGTCGGGGTCGGCGCTCAGGGTCGTTTTCCCTGTGCCGCTCAGCCCGAAAAAGATGGCCGTGTCTCCGTCGGCGCCCTTGTTGGCCGAGCAGTGCATGCTCAATGTCTTTCTTTCGCGGGGCAGGATCAAATTGAGAATGGAGAAGATGCTCTTTTTGATCTCCCCGGTATAGCCGGTACCTGCCAGCAATATCAGGCGGTGGCGGAAGGAGATCGCTACGGCATTGGCGCTGCGTGTGCCGCAGCTTGCGTGGTCCAGCTGCAGTCCGGGTGCAAAGAGTATCTGCCAGTCGGGTATAAAATTATCCAGCTCTTCTTCCGTGGGACGGAGGAACATGTTATATGCAAAAAGATTGGATGATGGGGTTTCGGTGACGACGCGGACGTTTAGCCGGTGACGCGGATCGGCGCAGACATAGCAGTCGCGGACCCAAACTTCGGGCAGCTGGTTCAGCCAGTCGCGTATCGTGGAGAAGAACACGTCAAAATGGTGTTCTTCCATCGGCTGGTTGAAGTCGTTCCAGTGGACGGACTCGGCCGTTGTCGCGTCTTTCACGATATATCGGTCTTTGGGGCTGCGGCCTGTAAAATTTCCTGTTTGGATGATGAGAGCCCCGGTATCATTTAGTTCTCCTTCCCTTCTCCGGAGACTTTGCCTGACGAGCTCTGCCGGTGGCAGCTGATAGTGTAGTTTGTCTGCGATGTATAAACCAAGGTTGGCCAGGCGGTCTGCCGGGGCTGCAATAACAGGTACTGACATAGAGAGCAATCGTTTAATTAGGGCAAAGCTAAAATTAAATTATTCATTAGCATGCCGTAAGTGGGTATTCAAATTAGAGATTATCAAATTTGGGGTAACATTGGTTAAAATATTACCAAACTAACAAGTGTTAGTTTAGGGGGTTTTGGGGGATTCAACGGAATTAATGATCAATCCATAAATTTGCTGGCTCCGGCGGGATGGGAAGTCGGAGCGCCGCTGGTTTCGGGGGGGATGGGAAGTCGGAGCGCCGCTGGTTCGGGGGGATGGGTTGTCGGAGGGTGCTGGTTTGGGGGAGGAGATGGGCTGACAGAGGGTGCGGGGAGAATCTATGGAGGCATTGGTCCGGCTTGGGGGGTGGAAATGCGTATGCCGGAGGTTGAAGACCTAAAATTTGAATATGAGATATTTCCCGATACTGCCAGATCTGTTCGGTGGGAACCGGACGCGTTTTGTCCGGGCCATGGAGCCGGGCTCGATAGCCATTTTTGTGAGCAACGATGAAATGCCGTCCAACGGGGATGCGCACTACGCCTTCCGGCAGAACAGCGATCTGTTCTGGCTTTCGGGGATTGCCCAGGAGGACAGCATGGTTATTCTTTTCCCGGACCATCCGGATCCCAGGTATCGGGAGGTGCTGGTCCTGACCCGACCGAATGAGGTCAAGGAAAAATGGGATGGCCGGCGGCTGCGTGCCGAAGAGGCAAAGAAGATATCCGGCATCGGCACGGTGGTCTGGCAGGATGCGCTGGACGGGATGCTGCAGCAGTGGGTTCATCTTGCCGACACCATCTATCTCGACTCCAATGAGAACGACCGGAAAAGCGGGCCGCTGATCACGCGTGAATACCGGTGGATCCGCGAAATGAAGGAAAAGTATCCCCTGCACAATTACAGGCGGAGCGCGAAGCTCATGCGTGAGCTCAGGGCTGTGAAGACGGCGCTGGAGGTCTCACAGATGCAGGAGGCGGCGGATATAACGGGCGCGACCTTTCTGGATGTGCTGGGTATGATGCGGCCGGGTGTAATGGAATACGAGATAGAGGCGGAGATATACCGGGGTTTTCTGTCGAGGCGGAGTGCGGGACCTGCTTACAGCAGTATTGTCGCGAGCGGCGACCGTGCGAGGACCCTGCACTACATCAGCAATAACCAGGAATGCAGGGAGGGTGAGCTGGTGCTAATGGATTTTGGCGCCGAATTCGGTGGGTACTGTGCCGATCTGACGCGGACGGTGCCGGTCAGCGGAAAGTTCTCCAAACGGCAGAAAGAGGTATACAATGCCTGTCTGGGCCTCCATCGTTTTGCAAAGAGCTTGTTAAAGCCGGGCATCAGCCTGGCAGATTATCAGAAACGGATGGGGGATGAGGCGACCAGAGCGTTTGTACAAATAGGGTTGCTGAAGGAGTCTGATGTCAAGAACCAGACGCCGGAAAATCCGGCTTATTTCAAGTATATGTACCATGGGGTTTCGCATCATCTGGGTATCGATGTACACGATCCGGGGCCTCGAAATGAGCCGTTGAAGGAAGGGATGGTGCTGACGGTCGAGCCGGGAATCTATATCGAGGAAGAGCAGATGGGTATTCGCATCGAGAACGATGTATGGATCACGGCGGAAGGTAATATAGACCTGATGGGGAAAATACCGATCACGGTGGAGGAGATAGAGGCGGTGATGGCCCGGGGGAAGTGAGCGAATCGAATAAAAGTATTAATTTTCGGACATAAATTTACGAATGAAAAGTATACCGAACCTGTTCACGCTGCTCAATTTGTTCTTCGGATGTATTGCTGTGATCCTGATACTTCAGAATGGAATTATCGTGCTGACGAATACTGACGGAACGCAATATATCAGCATGCCGGAGAAGATAGGCGCTGCTTCGCTGTTCATCGGGCTTGCGGCACTGGTAGATTTCCTGGACGGGTTGGTTGCCCGGATCTTTAACGCCACGTCTCCGATGGGCAAGCAGCTCGATTCGCTTGCCGATCTGGTGAGCTTTGGTGTCGCGCCGGGGATGATCCTTTATCAATTATTGCGGATGAGTTTTGCGGGGCAGGAGAACGGGCTCAACGTGTCGATCGTGTGGCTCTTGCCGGCCTTGCTGTTCCCGTGTGCGGCGGCTTATCGGCTCGCCCGGTTCAACCTTGACACCACGCAGCAGTATGGTTTTAAAGGGGTGCCCACCCCGGCGGCCGGGCTACTGATCGCCTCCCTGCCGCTGATCTCCTGGTATACGAGCAATTCCATGGTGGAGGCCGCGCTGGCGAACAAGTGGGTATTGTACGCGTTGACCCTGCTGGTCGCCTGGCTGATGGTGAGCAGGCTGCCGCTGATGGCCCTGAAGTTCAAGGACTATTCATTGAAGGGAAATATGCCCAAGCTGGTTCTGCTGGCGCTGGCTGTCCTGTCGGCTGTGTTCCTTCACTGGCTGGCTGTTCCGCTGGTATTCATCCTCTACATTATTGTATCTTTAGTGACAGCAAAAAAAAATGCGTAGTTTTGGCGACGATTGGAGTGTGGAGACAATTTAAAAATAAATATCATGGTCTTTTCTGTTCAGGTAAAAGTTATGCCGCTGAAGGAGTTGTTGGATCCGCAGGGTAAAGCGGTGATGGGTGGATTGCAAAACTTAGGGATCAGCAGCGTCAGTGACGTCCGCATCGGGAAGAGCATTTCGCTGCAGGTAGAGGCAAGATCCGCTGAAGAGGCGAGGTCCATCGCTGAAGAGGCGGGTCGTAAGCTGTTGGCTAATCCTGTCATGGAGTACTTCGAGATAGCCGTATCATAAGGCCCTGAAAGGGCCTTGTCCGGTGACGAGCATCGCGAAGGCCCCGGACGAGAGACCCAACAGTGTTGGGTCCGAAGTTCATAATCATTAGCGTTTTGCCGGAGATTCGCTAATTTTTGGAAAAGCGGATCTCCGGCACATAAAATTAGTCGTTGTTTTGCTGTATATAGTTCCTTCTCCCATTGGTAATCTGCAGGATATTACGCTCAGGGCGCTGGACGTATTAAAGGGGGCGGACCTCATTCTTGCCGAGGACACGCGTAATTCTTCGAGGTTGTTGAATCATTACCAGATAATAAAGCCGCTGTCGCCTTATCACCAGCACAATGAGCATAAAGTATTGCATCATCTCGTGGATCAGCTGCTGCAGGGCAAGAAAATGGCCTTGTTGACAGACGCGGGGACGCCGGGTGTTTCTGATCCGGCTTTTTTGCTGGTAAGGGAATGTATCAAGGTGGGGGTGAAGGTGGAGTGTCTGCCGGGGGCTACGGCTTTCGTGCCGGCGCTGGTGAACAGCGGATTGCCGATGAACCGATTTACGTTCGAAGGTTTTTTGCCGCCGAAGAAAGGGCGGCAAACTTTGTTGAAACAGCTGGCGGCGGAGGAGAGGACGATCGTATTGTATGAGTCGCCGATGCGGCTGGTCAAGACGCTGGAAGAGTTGATCGGGTATTTTGGGGCCGACCGTCCCTGTTGTGTCAGTCGCGAGCTGACGAAGATCTATGAGGAGAACCGGCGGGGGTCGCTGCGGGAGGTGTGTGATTATTTCAAGGAAAAGGGGGTGAAGGGGGAGATCGTGATCATAGTAGAGGGGGTTCGGGTATCCGGCGGCAGGAAACATCGGGTGGAAGAGGATGAGGAAGAATAAGTGAACTATAACCTAAATATATGTTTTTATGAAGAAGCTACTTTATCTGACACTTATCTTTACCAGCTTGCTGATCTCAATGGGCGCAAATGCGCAGTTCGGCTCTGTGCCCGGTGTAGTCACTGACTCTTTCAAGACAAAGTATCCGAACGCAAAGTCTGTCAGTTGGTCGAGCAAGATCGGTGGAACCTATCAGGCCAGTTTTACCAGCGACAACGGAAAGGAAGTTGCCAGATTCAACAAGAAAGGCGAATGGCAGAACACTACGAAGGAGATCACCCAGGAAGCGTTGCCCACCGCGGTGAAGGATGGACTGGCGAAGAGCAAATATGCAGACAAGACCGAGTGGGAGATCAGGTCGGTGACCGTGCGCTATATGCCCGGTAATGTCACGCAGTATATCCTGCTGGCGGCAAAGAACGATATCCAGAAAAGGAACCTGCTGTTCAGCGCCGATGGTCAGTTACTGAAGGACGGAAATACATTGTAATCCATGAGAAATAAAATCGCTCTGGCGACAGGACTGGTCCTGTCGCTTAATTATTTGCAGGCCCAGCCCGACCGCTGGCAGCAGCGGGTGAAATACACGATGGACGTCAAAATGAATGTCCAGACGAATCGTTTCACGGGTGATCAGACGCTGGCTTACACCAACAATTCTCCCGACACGCTGTCCAAAGTCTTTTATCATCTGTACTGGAATGCGTTTCA
The DNA here is from genome assembly GCA_018267585.1 of Bacteroidota bacterium. Taxonomy (GTDB): domain Bacteria; phylum Bacteroidota; class Bacteroidia; order Chitinophagales; family Chitinophagaceae; genus Puia. Next base: position 1,251 of record JAFDYE010000455.1, on the reverse strand, counting down.
GCCGAACAGCATGATGGATAGCCGTAGCCGCGAGCTGGGCAAGATAAGCATCGGTGGGCGCCGCGGTGAGCAGCCCGACTGGGACTCACGGGTCAGGGATCGTATCCAGCACCTGACTCCGGACGAGATCGGCTACCAGAAGGTGCTGTCGCTGACGATGAATGGTGTGCCGCAGACCTTCCAGGTCGACGAGACCATTCTCGAGGTCAGGCTTAGCAAACCGATACTGCCCCACACGACGGTCGTCTTCCAGATGAAGTTCGAGGCGCAGGTTCCATTGCAGATCCGCCGCAGCGGAAGGGACAACCCGCAGACAGGGGTTCGCTATTCCATGAGCCAGTGGTATCCCAAGCTATGTGAATACGATTATGAGGGCTGGCATCCCACACCCTATGTAGCCCGGGAGTTCTACGGGGTCTGGGGGGACTATGATGTCACCATCCATATCGACAGGCACTATATGCTGGGGGGAACGGGGTATCTGGAGAACCCGCAGCAGATCGGATTTGGCTATGAGGCGCCGGGGACCAAGGCTGTACAACCCGCTGGCGACCGGCTGACCTGGCATTTCCTTGCGCCCAATGTACACGATTTCATGTGGGCGGCGGACCCGGACTACAAGCACCTGGTCCGCCGGGTGCCCAATGGACCAGTCATCAATGTCTTTTATAAGAATGCCTCCGGCGACCCCAAGGCAGACGCGGCCTGGAATGAGCTGGCTGATGCTGCCGTACTGGTGCTGCCATTTATCGAGAAGACCTTTGGCAAATATCCTTACAAGCAGTACTCCTTCGTGCACGGTGGTGACGGGGGGATGGAATATCCGATGAGCACGCTTATCAATGGTCCTGGTCTGGGTACGGCCTTTCACGAGTGGATGCACAGCTGGTACCAGGGGATGATGGGGACGAACGAGTCGATGTATGCCTGGATGGATGAAGGCTTCACCAGCTATGCCGCTGCCAGGGTGAACAGCTATTACTATCACGAACGGCTCAGGATGCACCCGGACGACGCCGGGCTTCAGCAGATAGTCGGGAAGGAGAAAGAGGATCTCCCTTTGTATCATGCTTCGGCCTACAACGCGTACTATGCGCTGGTAAGAAGCGGGCTGGAAGAGCCGTTGACAACCCATGCAGATCATTTCAATACCAATTTTGCCTATAGCATCGCCTCTTACGCCAAAGGGGCGATGTTCCTGGAGCAGCTGGGCTATGTCGTGGGTGACAGCGTTCTCGACAGGATACTGTT
>JAFDYE010000454.1 GCA_018267585.1 Bacteroidota bacterium | reverse complement strand
GGACCTGCTCATCCCTACACCACCTACCCTCCCGGATTACCTCCTCTCCCCCTCGGACCACCTACTCCCCTCCAACTACCTGTTTTCCCCAGGACGAACTCCACTTCCCTTAGACCTGATACGCTCCCTCCATCCACCCGGTCTCCCCCTGACAACCCCCGACCCAAACTATCCAGGCTCCGCCTATCTTTCATTATTTTTTGAAAGTTCAGAAAACTCGTTAACTTTACCCCATGCAATTAGCAGAAGCCAAGGCTCAATTCATTGCCAACTGGGGACGCTTCGGCACCAACTGGGGGATCAACCGGACCATGGCGCAGATACACGCCCTGCTGCTCGTAAGCCCTGACAACCTGAGCGCCGACGAGGTAATGGACCAACTGAACATCAGCAGGGGCAACGCCAACATGAACCTCCGAGAACTCATCGACTGGGGCCTCGTCCAGAAGGTCATCATTCCTGGCGAACGAAAAGAGTTCTTCACCGCCGAAAAGGATATCTGGAAGGTAGCAAGACAGATCGTGAAAGAACGGAAAAAACGCGAGCTCGACCTCATGATCCCCGTCCTCAAAGACCTCAGCGAAGTAGAAGGAGACCGGCGGGATAAGGCCGTAAAAACGTTTACTGACACCATACAGAATATCCGGAAATTCAGCGAACAGGCCGACAAGACCCTGGACACGATGATCAAAGCCGATGAGAACTGGTTCTGGAGCAGCGTCATGAAGCTCTTCGGCTCCAAACACTAGCCGCAGACCGTAGCATGACCCCAGCCCCGAAAACCCGACCAAATGCCCTCGAACCCGGCACTCCGAAACCAAACCACCGAGCAATCAATATTTTGCAGGTAATTCAAACAAGATGTCAGCAGAATTTGTAATTTAATTACACCATGGATACGACCATAAAAAAGACGCTGGTGCTCGGCGCTTCCGACAACCCTGCACGTTACAGCAACCTCGCGATGAAAAGGTTGCAAAGCCATGGCCATCCCGTTGTAGCCATCGGTCGCAAACCGGTAAAAGCAAATGACATATCCATAGAAACAGACAGAAAACAGTACACAGACATCGACACAGTCACACTTTACCTGAATCCCGCTCATCAAAAAGAATACTACGACTATATCCTTTCTCTTCACCCCAAAAGGATCATCTTCAATCCCGGCGCGGAGAATCCCGAACTCGAGCGGCTGGCCCGGGCCAACGGCATCCAGCCGCTGGAAGCCTGCACTCTCGTGCTGCTGAGTACAGGACAATTCTAGTGCTGACGGATCGTTTTTTTCATATATTAAATATCATAATACGTCAAATCCCTTGCCTGGCACGGCCTACATCGAGCTCATAGATCTGTTAATAAAACTATAATGCTCATGTGATTTTGCGAATAAGGCCTTTTTCGGTAAATTCGAAAAATCCTTACAATATGCTATGGCGTAAATTTAATGGCGATCTCATCGATCTACCCATCATTGATGCCGTCGAAAATGCCATCCGTCGCGAGACGGAGAAGGGCTACCGGCTAAAAGTTTGCATCGGCACTGACTCCCAGGTAAAAGGTCTGGAAACTGAATTTGCTACGGTGATCGTCTTCTTAAGGGAAGGACACGGCGGCTTTATGTTCATTCACAACGAAAAGACCAGACATCAGTATACGATCAAAGAACGTATGCTGGTAGAAGTTGCCAAAAGCATCGAAATTGCCTACGAGCTGTGCAACCTCTTTAGCAAGTATAATGTCGACATGGAAGTCCACGCTGACATCAATACGAACCCGCATTTCAAAAGCAATGATGCGTTGAAGGAAGCGATGGGCTACATACTCGGTATGGGCTTCGCATTCAAGGCCAAACCCGAAGCGTTTGCCAGCAGCAGCTGCGCAAACAAAGTAGTCAACTGATCCGCTGATCAGACCGTAGCGCCCGCTGCTGGTGACAAGGCCGTGTCCGGCACGGTCCAAGGGGTTGTCTCCCCAAAATTTTCCACCTCCAGGCTGCCTTCCGCCTCAATTCACCTCCGGTAACGGCATCACACCCCCCCCTCGTTCTCAAACTCCTTATTCATCTCCTCGATCACTCCGAGTATCTTATCCCTCCCCATTCTTTTGATAGCACTGGACACAAAATGCTGTGGCAGGAACTGCCAGGTCTGACGCATCTTCTCCAGAAAAGCCTTAACATTCGCCGCGACGATCCGCTGGCTCTCTTTGTCCGCCTTTGTAAATACGAGCACGAACGGTACCTGCCACACCCTTAATTTATCGACAAACTCCAGATCGATCTTCTGCGGTGAGTGACGGCTGTCGATGAGCACGAACACGTTGACAAGATTCTCCCGCTTGCGGAGATAGTCCTCGATCATCTTCTCCCATTTCTTCCGCTGCGACTGAGAGACCTTGGCAAAACCATAGCCGGGCAGGTCGACGATATACCATTCGTCATTGATACTAAAATGATTGATCAACTGCGTTTTGCCCGGAGTGCCCGAAGTCTTGGCCAGCTTCTCATTGCCGGTAAGCATATTGATCAGCGAAGACTTCCCGACATTGCTGCGGCCGATGAACGCATACTCAGGCCGGTCCGGCTCCGGACATTTCGCGAGTTCCGGACTGCTGATGACATAAGTAGAGGAATGTATTTCCATAGTATCAAATAATGCGGCAATTTAACACTCAATCACTCGTCTCCCAAACAGTTTGCCGGCCAAGTCGTACCTTTGCAGCCGCTATGGCCAACTATTCACACGACAGGATCGTCCCATTCAAAGATTCACAGCTGGGCAAAAAGCAGCAGGTCGCTGCCATGTTCGACAAAATAGCCTTCCGCTACGACTTTCTGAACAGATTCCTCTCCGGCGGCATCGACATCTACTGGCGTCGCCGGGCCATCCGTGAACTTAGAAAAGTCAACACAACGACAAATACCATCCAGTCAGGAGCCCCCTCCGCCACCGCGGCCCCCAAACAACCCGGCACCGTCCTCGACGTCGCTACCGGCACCGCCGACATGGCCATCATGATGACCCGCTACCTGCCCGCCAGCCAGATCACCGGCATCGATATCTCGACGGGCATGCTTGACATCGGACGGCAAAAGATCGCCCGCCTGGGACTCCAGGAAAAGATCACCCTGCAAACCGGTGACAGCGAATCCATCCACTTTCCGGACAACCATTTCGATGCGATCACAGTGGCCTTTGGCGTACGCAATTTTGAGAACCTGGAACAAGGCTTGCGGGAGATGCTTAGAGTGCTGAAACCCGGCGGAAAGCTTGTAATACTCGAATTTTCACGGCCAAAACTGCCCGGAGTACGCCAGATCTATGACCTCTACCTTCGGCTGGTAGCGCCAAACATCGGTAAAATGGTCTCCAGCAACCGCGAGGCCTATCAATACCTGAACGATTCGGTGAAAGCCTTCCCCGAAGGCGACAATTTTATCCGGATCATGGACACTACCGGCTATAAGAACACGCGCGTTCAAGGCCTTAGCCTTTGCATATGCTCCCTCTACACTGGCGAAAAATAAAGACAGCCCCGACCACTCAGCCACGTGAACCGTTGAGAATGCTAAAAACCTGTTATAAAGACCCGGCAGCTGCAATTATTTTTCCTATTTGCCGTTATTTTTACACCCCAAGTCAAGCCTATAGAGACTATTTACCCTCGACAAAGCCGGATCAATCCGATTCCGTAAATCATAAAAGCCAGCCAATGCCCACAAGGGATTGAAAGCCAGCAACTTGACGTCTATGAAACTATTTGGGTCTATCAAAAGAAGGGGAATTATTTTTGCTATCGTATTTTGCGGGATAATACTGTCAGGCAAGCAGGCTTCAGCCCAGCTCAGAGACTATCTTAACCTGCCGGATCATGACAGCAAACGCTATTATCTGGGAATTGGCTTTATGTATTTAAATACCCACCTCCAGGTCAACGCCCACCCAAAATTCCTGCAGGACGACAGCATACTCTACGTCAACCCGGGCAATTCCGGCGGCTTTGGCGTATCCGGCATGTTCACCTTCCGGCTCGCTGAACATTTCGAGTTCCGGTTCGCCTTCCCCGAATTCATGTTCGCCTCCAATACCATATCCTATCACGTCACCAATCCGCCACCGGGCGAACAGGTCCTGGCGACAAAACAGATACAGTCCCTTCTGCTGGGCTTCCCCGCACAGGTGAAATTCCTGTCCGACCGGATCAACAATTTCAGGGTCTATATGCTAGGCGGCATCAACTATCGCTACGACCTCGCTTCCAACTCCTCCGCCCGTAAGGCCGAGAACCTCGTAAAACTTTCTCCTTCCGATATGAGCATCGAAGCAGGCGTCGGCTTCCAGTTCTATTTCCCCGTTTTTATCCTGTCCCCGGAGCTAAAGATCAGCCAGGGAATAAAGAATATCCACAGCCGCGACCCCAATCTCCAATACTCCAATGTCATCGATAAGATAAAATCCCGGATGGTCGTCTTCTCTCTCATCTTTGAAGGTTAACACCCGCGGAAGACGCGCCGGACGCCTCGACTCCCAATTATCGGGTACACCATCGGATCAACCACCACATGGCCTGATCGTTGCATAACTCTCTTGTTTCCCTTCAAACCAAAAGAATCGTCAAAAGGTTATACATATATGGAGAGTTACACCCGTCATCAGGAACTGGTAAATGGACTTACACATGCAGCGGGCGTGCTGTTCGGACTTGCGGCGCTCCCGGTACTCCCGGGGATCGCAACCCTCCATGGCAACAACCAGGGCTTGATAGGTTCATGCATCTATGGCTTCAGCTTTCTCCTGGCCTTCATCTCCAGCACCCTCTACCACCTTGCAAATAGACCCCGGCAAAAAAAGGCGTTGAAGATATTCGACCACATCAGCATTTACTTCTTCATCGCCGGCACGTACACACCCTTCCTCCTCGTATATGTCAACAACGCATTCGGCATGACCCTGCTGACCATCCTCTGGGCCCTGACCGCAGCAGGCGTGATCTTCAAGATCATGTTCACAGGCCGTTTCGAGGTCGTTTCCACCATCATCTATCTCGCCATGGGATGGATCATGATAGCCGGAGGACGCAGGTTCTTCGCCCACCTCCCCAACGAAGTGATCACACTCGTCTTTGTCGGCGCCGGACTCTATTCCGTCGGCGTATTCTTCTACCTCTGGGACAAATATCGCTACACCCACGCGGTATGGCACGTCTTCGTCCTCGCCGCAGCCTTGTGTCACTATGTAGCCGTGCTGCTGGCAATGTAGGCGATCATCTAATAATCATACTGCCGTCTGAACATATTGATCCTTACACCGGCCGTAAAGACCGCGGAGTGCGAACTGTGATAGGTATCGGTCGGATCATTTACCGAATAGTGCCGGTACATCGCAGACAGCTCGAGAAACAGGTTCTCCTTCCACTGATAAGACACCAGACCATAAAGATTGAGACAGGTGGCAGGCGTTCCACCTCCAATGCTAAAACCCGCATCACGCGGACGCGTCAGATAGTTCTCGAAAATATTTCCGCCCATATTGACCCCCGCCGAATCAAGCCCCTGCTTGTAGTAGATGACCCTTGACTCGAGGTTCCATTTATAAGCCGGCTGATAACGCGCAATAGCGATAAACTCATAAAAATTGGCGCCAAGCGGGTGAGCCAGAGGCTGGTTATAGTGACTGTAATTGGATACGGAGTCGTCATGCGAATACGTAAACGGCCGGACGATATTGGTCTCGAACTGCAGGTCGAAATTCTTGACATCGAACGCATCGATATACTTAACACCCAGTTGCAGCCCCTGCTTGTTAACCCAGTTGCCCTGGCCGTAATGCAGTATCTGGTGCAGCACGAACTCATTGAACAATAGCTGACCATAGACCTGCGTCACATGTCCTATATTGGCCTTGAAATCGATCCCTGCAGTCGTCTTGTCCGGGCTGCCATTCTGTTGCTGAGCGCTAACGAGAAAGATGACCGGGTTCAGATAAGAGAAATCATAGTGATCGGCTCTGCTGAAAACGACATTCTCATACACACCCACATTCAGCCAGGGCGTGGCATTGATGTTGAGATGGTGGACGACCGCGTACTTTTTGGGATACTGATAATCATTACCAGTAGCATGCTGGCTGACCAGCTCCATATAGATCGTCTGGTAGTTGAGCTTCCATATCCGGGTGTTGAACTTCAGGAACAGATAAGGCGCGCTGAAGTCGCTGAGAAAAAGGCTCCGGTAACCGTTGCCGATAAAGTTCTTGTCATACCCGAATTGAAAGTCGATATACTTCCAGGCGTTGAAATAGATAGATGCCCGGTTGTCAAAATAGTCAAAGCCGGTCGTTTTAAAGTGTTTCCAGTAACCGGCTCCAGGTACAGCGTCCAGCCGCGCGACCTGGTCCTGGAACCAGGACGGCCCCCTCTCCTGGTTATCGGTAAGATAAGCCGAGAACCCTAATTTACCGCCGATCATCCCCCTCAGGGTCACCCCCTTCGCATTCAGAAAAGGCCGCGATTTGAACTTTACACCGGTCTCGTAGGACTGCGTCTCCTGTATCACAGGGTTGACGGCAAGAAAAAAATCCTTCTCATTGACCGTATAAAAATTCGCCGGATCTTTATAAAAGGTCTCCAGCCAGGGCCTTTTGCTGACAAAGGTGTCGGGCTGCCGCGTCACCCACTCGATGTTATTCATCAGCAGGGAAGACAGGTTTTTTCTGTCAATGAGAGAAAGATGATAATAATCGTCGTAGGGATAGAACTTGTGCAGCGAGTCGGACATCTCGGCCACCCGCACAGCAAGACGCCTGCTGATGGGTTTTGCCGTGCTGATGTTCAGATCGGGGTCCGTCTGGAGAAGAACCTCCATCCTGTCAAGAAAATGATCGAATTTTGAATCCTGGGGGAGATAGCTGGACTGGGCAAGAGCCGTCCGGGGTACCAGGAATACCGCTACCAGTATCCACCCCCCCGCAAGGCTAACCCACGATCCCATATAACCTGCAACTCTTAAAATTATCCGGCGTCTTAGAAGGGTTTTAATAAATTGCGTCATAATGTTTATCAAATAAGGGACGATCCAATTTTCTTTATGCGTAATTACTTGATCAAGAACATCTCCATTGTCAACGAAGGTAAGATTAGTACAGCAGATTTACTAGTCAAAAACGGTCGGATCGAAAAAATCGGGACGGATATCCAGCCGGACTTCGCTGTCACGGAGATCAACGGAGAAGGCAAACATTTATTGCCGGGCGCAATAGATGACCAGGTACATTTCAGAGAGCCGGGACTAACCCACAAGGCTACCATCTATACAGAAGCAAAGGCCGCGGTGGCCGGCGGCGTTACCTCCTTCATGGAAATGCCCAATACCCTCCCCCCCGCATTCACCCAGGACCTGCTGGAAGAAAAATACACGATCGGAGCCCGTAGCGCGCTCGCCAACTATTCATTCTATATGGGGACCTCCAATGACAATGCGGAAGAGGCGCTAAGGACCAACGAAAAAAAGAAGGACGTCTGCGGGATCAAGATCTTTATGGGCTCCTCTACCGGGAATCTGCTGGTCGACAACTATCTCACCCTGGACCGTCTGTTCAGAGAAAGCGAAGTCCTGATCGCTACCCACTGCGAAGACGAGAAGATCATCAGGCAGAATCTTGAACGCCTCCGGGCGCAGAACCGCCCCCTTGTACCCTCAGACCACCCTGTCATACGCGATGCTGAGGCCTGCTTCGAATCCTCGCTGACCGCCATCCAGTTCGCACAAAAACATAACAGCCGCCTGCACGTCTTCCATCTTACCACAGAAAAAGAAATGCAATTGTTCGGCAACCTCATTCCCCTGGAGAGCAAGCGGATCACGGCCGAGGTCTGCGTCCATCATCTTCACTTTACCAGCGACGACTACGCAACCCTGGGCAACCGCATCAAGTGCAACCCCGCCATCAAGGCGCCCCACAACCGGGAAGCGCTCTGGAAGGCCCTCCTCGACGACCGGCTCGACCTTATCGCCACAGACCACGCCCCGCATACCCTCGAGGAAAAGAGCGGTTCCTACGAACAGGCTCATGCCGGCCTCCCGCTGGTACAACACTCGTTGCTGCTCATGCTGCACTATGTCAAAGAAGGCCGGATCACACTCGAAAAAGTAGTGGAAAAGATGAGCCACGCCGTGGCCACCTGCTTCCGCGTTGCCGAAAGGGGCTTTATTCGGGAAGGCTACTTCGCAGACCTGGTCATCGTGGACCTCAACCGCCCTTCGGTCGCCAGCCGGGAAAGCCTACTTTATAAATGCGGCTGGAGCCCCCTCGAAGGGTTTGAATTTCCTGCGACCGTCACCCAT
>JAFDYE010000453.1 GCA_018267585.1 Bacteroidota bacterium | reverse complement strand
GACAGCGGCCGCGCCGGTGGCAGCGAGCATCTTCCTTAAACTCATCCTCTTCTGAAAGATCGGCATATAGCTCTTCAACTGGGCCGCCGTCAGCATATAGGTATCCTGGATATTCGCCAGTCCGCTATCGGAATAGCGGGTCGCATCCGGTTTGAAATCAGCAGCCAGCACGCTGTCCGGCGCTCGTGCGACGAGAATACGACCTTTCATCTCCCCGGCATGCGCTGCAACCCAGGCAGAATCCATTTTTTCCACCAGGAAAGCAGAGGCGCTCACCGGTCCGTTGGTGCTGCCGCTCCACGGAGCCGCATAGGCGATCAACGGGCTATAATAAGGGCTGCGCATCGCCAGGTAGGTCTTCTCTGCCGACCATCCATAACCGAACTGGCCCCAGGCCTCGGTCTGCGCATTCTTCAGCCCCCAGCCCTGTAGCGTCTTTACGATCCAGGCGGCCGCCTGGTGGTACCCGGGAGAATTGGTCAGCCGGGGGCCGCTGACGTCTGTCAGCGCGTGAGCGATCTGCGGTATCTGCGAATGGTTGAGTCCTTCCTCCCGGATCTTTGCAGTCATCGCCGCATCCACCTGGGCGAACGACAGGGCCGGCGACAAGATCAAAGCCAGGCATGCAGCGTTCCTGAGGAAAATCCGATCATACAGTTTTCTCATGACAGTAAGTTTTTGAAAAGATATTACATTTTCGAATAATTATTATTATTTTACTACAACCTCCTATTTCCCTGTTATGCTAAAGCACCTTATTCTCCCTGCACTGGCACTGACCCTTTCCCTCGCTGCCCACGCCCAGGCACAGGCCGGTCTGGCATTTGACTATGAACATATTCAATCCCCGAGACTTCAAAACCTTGGACCTGGTTCAGGACAGGGCGGGAGCGCCTTCATTTATTTTCCCCTGAAACATAACTTCGGATTCGACCTCTCACTGGACATTGCCGGAGGTCATACGAGCTTTGATTACTATCCCTTTTCTCCCACACCGACGGTCGTTCCGCAGCTGACGACGATAGAGCGGTCATTTACCTATTCCGCCATACCGGTGCACATCGTCTATAACTGGTCCTTCCCGCATCTGCGCCTGTTTGTGGGCGCGGGAGCTGCGTTTACACACCTGTCGATGGAAGAGCTTGCATTCCATGGATGGTCATTGGCGCCGAACTGCAACACCCTCAGTCTGTCCCTTAAAGGAGGACTCGAGCTGTTGCGGCACCTGGTCTTTAGCAGTGAGTTCCGCCCGCTGAATGCCGTCGTGAGCAAGAACGGCCAGTACCAATATTACTCCTATAGTGTCTCCAGCCTGCTCTCGCTCAAGCTGGGGTATGCGTTCGGAAATATCCGGCCCATAAAACATTCTGCTCCGACGCATTCGGATAACTGATCCGTCGCTATCTTGCAGGCTGTTTTGTTTGCGCTAAAAGATATATCGCTCACCCAGTTCAAGAATTACGGCCAGGCCGGGTTCCGCTTTGACCAGCGGATCGTAGGCTTCTGCGGCAACAATGGCGTCGGGAAGACCAATCTGCTTGACGCCATCTACTATCTCTGTTTTACCAAGAGCTATTTTACCCGCAGCGACCAGCAGAACGTGCAGAAAGGCGCCGCCGGCTTCCGGATAGAAGGCCATTTCGAGCGACAGGGGCAGCTGACCGACATCGTGTGCATCCTCCGGGAAACAGGCAAGAAAGAATTTATGGCGGGAGGCGAGCCCTACGAAAAATTCTCCCACCACATCGGCCGTTTCCCCTGCGTCATCATCGCGCCCGACGACGTGCAGATCATCACAGGAGGCAGCGAAGAACGCCGACGCTTCCTTGACGCCCTCCTTTCCCAGCTGGATCCCGACTACCTGCAAAACCTGATCGAATACAACCGCGTACTGCAACAACGCAACAGTTTCCTAAAATCCCTTTCCGAAAGAAGGCTTACCGACAGGCACCTGCTCGAGGTCTACAACAGCCAGCTTATCCGCCCCGGCGACTGGCTCTTCCACCGCCGGCGGAGCTTCCTGGAAGAGCTGCTTCCTCTTGCGGGGCGCTATTATACGACGATCGCGGGCAGCGACGAGCCGATAGCGCTGCGGTACGAAAGCCAGCTGCTGCAGAACTCCTTTTCAGATCTCCTCCACCAGGGGCTGGAAAAAGACCTCTATCTTCAGCGCACCGGTACGGGGATACACAAGGACGATATCGACATCACTTTCTCGGACCTGCCTTTTAAATCGATCGCTTCCCAGGGACAGCGAAAAAGCCTCCTCTTCGCCCTAAAGCTCGCCGAATACGAGACGCTTCGAAAGGACAAGGGCTACCCCCCCATCCTGCTGCTGGACGACGTCTTCGAGAAATTAGACGCGGACCGTATGCACAACCTGCTCGACCAGGTCTGCCTGAAGGACGAAGGCCAGATCTTCATTACGGACACACACGCCGAGCGCATCAGGCGGGAAATGGACAAGCTCTCCGTCCCCTGTCAGATCATAAATCTCTGAAAAATGCCTACCTTGCATTCATGGGCGAATATTCACTGGGAGATGCGTTACGAAAATTCCTTAACCAGAGTCATCTGAAGGGGTCTATTCAGGCGCTGCAGATCGAAGAGGTCTGGGAACAGATCATGGGGAAGACCGTAGCCCGCTATACGGACAAGATCCAGATACACGGCCAGACGCTCTACGTCAATACGACCATCGCCCCACTCCGGCAGGAGCTGCTGTATCAGAAAGACAAGATAGTGCAGCGCGTGAACGAAGCCCTCGGCGAAAGGGCGATCAAAGAGGTCGTTATCCGTTAGTCTTTATTCAGGTAGTAATTCGCACACGGGGATCCACCAGGCCATACAGGAGGTCGGAGAGCAGTCCGATCACGATAAAGAAAAAAGAAGAGATCAGCACCGAACCCATTACAACCGGGAAGTCCAGCTCTTCGAGCGCGTCGACCGTCACCTTTCCGATGCCTTTCCAGTAGAAAATCTTTTCGACAAAGAAAGCGCCTGCGAGCAGTTCGGCGAACCAACCGGTAATCGCCGTGATCACCGGGTTCAGGGCATTGCGCAGCGCGTGTTTCAGGACCACCATCCGCGGGGACAGCCCTTTGGCATAGGCGGTCCGGATATAGTCCTGGTCCAGCACGTCGAGCAAGGCACCTCGGGTCAGCTGGGCGATGATCGCCAGTGGCCGGATGCCCAGGGTCAGCGCCGGCAGTATCAGATTTTGCAGCTCCATATGGCGGCCGGTGAAGGGATCGGTGTCGAAGAGGTTGCCCGTCATATGCAGGCCCGTATATGAGCTCAACACAAAACCGAACAGGTAGGCGATCACGATCCCCATGAAGAAAGAAGGTGCAGAGATACCCAGGACGCTGACAAAGATCGCGGAGGTGTCCATCCAGCTGTCTTTTTTCACGGCAGCCAGCACGCCCAGCGAGATGCCCAGCACCGTCGCCACAAGCATGGCGGCAAGCGCCAGGAGGATGGGCCGCGGCAGGGCCTCGATCAGGATATCCCAGACCTCCCTTTTGGTCTGGTACGATCGGCGGAGATAGGGCCATTTGATCGCCAGCTTTGTATTTCCGCCGCCGAGAAAGACGCCTTTCAGCCCTTTTCGTTCTATCTCTTCCTTTGTGTGAATGGCGATGGGTGAAACGTCGTTGAGGTAAAGCACGAACTGCTTCCATCGCGGTTGGTCGAGGTTCAGTTCTTTACGGATATTCTCCTGTGTCGCGGCGTCGGCCCGCTGTCCCATCACCAGCCGGGACGGGTCTCCAAAGCCCTGGAACAGGAAAAAGACGGTCACTACGACGCCCAGCAGGACGAGCATACCATAAAAAAGTTTCCGTATGAAATAGCGGAGCATCATTGCTGGTCGGGTAATTCGTTGACTGCGGGGAGAGCTCTGTCAAAGTCGGCGTAGCTCCATTTCTTCAGAACCGTCCCCCCTTTGATAAGGTAGAGCGTCGGATTAGCCCTCGCCGCCGTCTTGATGGCAGTAGCGTCGCATTTCAGGATGGTGACGTCCGCGGCTATGCCCTGCTGTTGTACCAGGGCGCTCAGACGATCGTAGTCCCCCGTTATAAAGTATACCGGCAGGTGCTTCGATCTGGCCATAGCCAGCAGCACCCCGAAAGCCTTGTTCCAGCCGGGGTGCTCGTCCAGCACTTCCTTCTCGAACACGAACAGCTTGAAGCCTTTCGTCCCCAGCACCGCCTGCGTGGTATCGGTCCCCGCGCCGGTTATCAGGTTGAAGTCCTTGATCGCCGGCTCGGCATTCCCTTTCCGGATCAGCTTGTCATAGCGGCTCACAAAATGATAGGAGTCATCGAAATCCGCGGGGAATTGGCTGGCACCGAACTCGATCTTCTTACCTCCTTTCTCATACACCATCGTGATGACCGTGGAGTCGGGGATCGCCCCGGGCGGAGCCTTCATCTTTTCCGGGATATTGTTGCCGGCCTTGTACGGCAGACAGTCGACCACCGGCAGATGGATCAGGACATACCACTGGAAGGCGAAGGCAACAACGGTCGCCAGCACGAGCGTTGCCACGCTGCCCGCACTGGGCAAAACAGGCCGTATGCTGTCCCGCACCAGGAAAAGAAAGACGATCAATACGAGCAGGATCAGGTCTTTCGTGAACGACTGACCTGCGGTCAGCGGGATGCAGTCCCCAAAACAGCCGCATTCCCTCACCTTTCCGGACAGGTAGGCATAGCCGGTGAGAAACGTGAAAAAGACAATGAGGAGCAGCAGAAGCCAGCTGAACAGCCGCATGCGCCAGCCCAGCAGAATGGCTACTCCGGCAACGATCTCGAAGACGATCATCAGGATGGAAAAGGCGAGCGTAAAATGGTCGAGCCAATGGAAGTTCCAGACCTCGAAGAATTCCTGCATCTTATAGCTCAATCCCAGCGGGTCATTGGCTTTTACCAGGCCCGAAAAAATGAACAGCACTCCGACCAGTGTACGGCAAACCGAAATAAGTATCTTCATGAGGTAGTGGTTTAGGCAGTATGCTTACCCTCGGCGACAAGGATAAGGGCAAAAAGCGAATAATTGATGATATCGATATAGTTGGAATCTATTCCTTCGCTGATCAGCGTCTTTCCGTCATTGGAGACGATCTGCCTTATCCGCAGTATCTTCATCAGGATCAGGTCGACAAAGCTTTCCTGGCTCATATCGCGCCAGGCCTCGCCGTAGTCATGGTTCTTGTCCAGCATCGTCGCCCTGGCTTCGGCCACTTTGGAGTCATAAAGCCTGCCGGCTTCTTTCTCGTCAAGGTCTTCCGGGGCCGACGCACCAAGGGACAGCTGAACGAGACCGATAATGCCATAGTTGACCATCGCCCTGAACTCCCCCGCCTTGTCCTCCCCTACTTTCTGCTCGGACGCCTCCTGGAGGGTGCGGATACGACGCGCCTTGATATAAAGCTGGTCGGCAATGGAGATGGTCCGCAGTACCCGCCAGGAAGTCCCGTAATCCCGTGTCTTCTTGATAAAAATATCCCTGCACCCCCGGACGGCATCATCATATTGCTGATTGGTATTAGTCATGACCGGTAATTTCTCCATTATCTTTGTGTTTCTGCTCGCCTGAGCTTTACAAATGTAATGATATCTATGTTTACGCTGAATGCCAGAGGTAAATTGTTGACGATCGACCGGCCCCAGGTGATGGGCATCATCAACCGAACGACAGATTCGTTCTACAGCGGCAGCCGTTTCACCGAACGCGAGCCGTTGCTACAGGAAGTCGCCAAAATGGTGGAGGAAGGCGTCGATTGGCTGGATATCGGCGGCCAAAGCACCCGCCCCGGGGCCGCGGATATCGGCGAGGAGGAAGAGATGAGACGGGTGGTAGACGCGATCGACCTTATACACGGGCGCTGGCCCGGACTTTTGCTCTCCGCGGATACCTGGTATGCGAGCGTTGCCCGTGCCGCCGTTGCCGCGGGCGCTTCCATGGTCAACGACATCAGCGGCGGCCGCCTCGACCCGGACATGCTGGGGACCGTGGGCGCTCTGGGCGTTCCCTATGTCTGTATGCACATGAAAGGGACGCCGGCGACCATGAACCGGGAAGCCCTATACGAAGACGTGACAACCGAAGTGCTCGATCATTTTATCCGCCGGATAGAAGACTGCCGGCAGGCGGGCATTCACGACGTCATTCTGGACCCGGGCTTTGGCTTTGCCAAGACGCCGGCACATAATTTTACCCTGCTGCATAACTTGAGCGTCTTTACCATGACGGGCCGGCCCTTGCTGGTGGGGCTCTCGCGCAAATCGACCATCTACAGGACCCTTGGCATCACCCCCGAAGAGGCGCTCAACGGAACGACCGTCATGAATACGATAGCTCTGCTCAACGGGGCGAGCTTCCTGCGCGTCCACGACGTACGCGAGGCCAGGGAGGTGGTCACGCTGGTCAATGCCTATAAAAAGCAAAGCCCCGATCACTGACCGGGGCCTTTTGTATTTTTTAGTTGTACTATTTCTTCTTCTGGGGCTGGGCGGGCTGCGCCTGGGCCGGTTTAGCGGCTCCGGCTGCCGGCTTCTGCTGTCCTTGCGGAGCCATCGGCATCTGCATGGGAGAAGGCGGCGGAGCATCCGTAACGTCGACCACTTTGACTTCGAAGATCAGGTTCTCGAACTGATCGCCGCCGGGTCCGCGCTGCGCGTCATAGGCCACGAAAGCGGGCAGGTAGAGCGTGCCGGTGCCCCCCTTCCTGAAGCTGCGGAGACCTTCGTCAAAACCGGGGATGCTGGTATGCGTCCCGATCACGAATTTATAGACAGAGTTCGCAGCGGTGTCGTCCATATTCGACTGGAACACCTTGCCCGAGGGAATGAGCTTGCCGGTATAACGGACAGCAACCTGCTTGCCGCTGTCAGCCTTCGGACCAGTCCCCTCAGACGCAACTACAACATAGGTTCCCTGCGGTTGTTTCTGGGCGTGGATATTGTTCTTGGCCAGATAGTCTTCGACCTCTTTTACTTCACGGTCTTTTTGTTTGGCCATTTCCTGGTTGCGGTCATTGTTGAGCGCTTCTTCGGAAGCAAAAACGTCCAGCACCTTAAAGGTGACCAGGATCTTGTCTTTCTTCTTTAACCACGGCGGCAGCTGTCCCTGCATCTTGCGCGACAGGGTATCGGCCAGCTGTATGACAACGGCGCTGTCTCCCTTACGGAGCATGGGGAAAATCTCGATCGGGCTGTATATCGGTCTCGGAGAATCAACGGGTACATACATGGGCATATGGCCTTCCGTTGAGAAAAGCATGGAATCCCGTACTTTCTCTGTTACACTGGCTTTCAGGAACTGCTTCGGCTTCGCAGTTTCTCCCTTTCCATCGGAATAGATCTTATAGAGCAAGCCGCTTTTGGTCTTCTTAAACTCCGAGTGAGTGCAGGACGCCGCGGAAAGCAGCACGAGACCACCCAGTAAATAAGATGCGATCGTTTTCATTCGTTTGACTTATTGTAATTGTGATGAATTCTCTTTTAGCGCTTGAATAAAGCGTTGTACTGTGTGGTCGAGGGTGTCCGTGCTACGCCCTCCGGCGGCGTTGACGTGGCCGCCTCCTTCAAAATAAGTACGGGCAAAGACATTGACGTCAAAGCTGCCCTTGCTGCGGAAAGAACATTTGACCTCCTCGTCCCGGTCAATGATCAGGGCGGCCATCTTTATACCCTGTATGCTCAGGGGGTAGTTGACCAGACCCTCCGTGTCCCCCGTCTTGATCTCGTACCGGACCAGGTCTTTCCAGGGGATGGCGATCAGCGCCGCATTATATTCATAGAATATTTCCATCCGGTTCTGGAGCACATAGCCCGTGAAACGAAGGCGGTTCTCGAGGAAATTGTCAAACAGGTTCTCGTGTATCCGGGTATGATTGATCCCCGTGTCTTTCAAGACCGAGACCATCCGGTGGACGTCCGCCGACGCGCCGGGAAAACGGAAGGAACCTGTATCGGTCATGACCCCTGCATAAAGGCATTCTGCTATGTCCCGGTTGATCTTGTCTGCATGCCCGGAGCCGACGATAAGGTCGTAGATCATCTCGCTGGTCGAGCTTTTGGCGGTATTGCTGACGCCATACGCAAAACATTCTACTTCGGGCTGCTGGTGGTGATCTATAAGAATACGCGTTGCCGGCAGCTTGCGTAACCGGGCCGCCATATGACGGGTACGGCTCATCGTATTGAAATCCAGGCAAAATACCCATTCGGCCTTATCGAGCACGCCTATCGCCTTTTCCGTATTGAACTCATAGTCGATGACGTCGTCGCAACCCGGCATCCACCTCAGCCATTCCGCCCAGTTGGTCGGTGAGATGACCGTAGGCTGGTGTCCCAGCTGCCGAAGGAAATGAAAGAGTCCCAGGGAAGACCCCATGGCGTCAGCATCGGGCTTTTGATGCATGATGATCACGGCCCGGCGGGACTGGTTCGTTAATAAGGGATATATTTCTTCTATTCGTAACATCAGAAAATGCTTGCAAAGGTGCGGAATTAATTCCAAATCCCAAGAAAATCCTACATTTGCGAGCCAAAAAAGAAAGGAAATTATGAGCAATCGAACATTTACCATGATCAAACCGGACGCTTTTTCCAAAGGTCATTCCGGTGCCATCATCGACAAGATCATCAGCAGCGGCTTTCGCGTCGTAGCCCTGAAGCTTACCCGTCTCTCCAAAGAAAGGGCCGGCGAATTCTATGCCGTGCATAAGGAAAGAGGTTTCTACGGAGAACTCGTCGATTTCATGAGCAGTGGTCCCATCATCGCGGCAATTCATGAAAAAGACAATGCCGTCGCCGCTTTTAGCAGGCTCATCGGCGCGACCGCTCTTGCCAAGGCTGACGCGCGAACGAGCCGCAAGCTCTATGCAGCGTCTGTCGGCGAGAACGTTATCCATGGGAGCGACAGCGACGAGAATGCAAAGATCGAAGGAGATTTCTTCTTCAGCGGTCTCGAACAGTTCTAGT
>JAFDYE010000452.1 GCA_018267585.1 Bacteroidota bacterium | reverse complement strand
GGTTGTTGAGTCCGTCTTCGTGTGGCCGGGCGAGTCGTTGTTAGGCAGCCGGTCCGTGGCCGGAGGATGTTGAGTGCGTCTCCGCGTGGCTCCGGGGCGTCATTGCGAGGCAGTGGCCTTTGGCGTTTGGCCGGGGGCCGTTAACCCGTCATCATTTTTTAGTCATATGAACTCACACACTTATGTAGTACCGTTACGCGGGGTCGGTTTGGCCGATATCGCCATTGCGGGAGGAAAGAATGCATCGCTGGGGGAAATGATAACCAACCTGCATGGAATGGGGATACGCATTCCCGATGGGTTTGTTATTACGGTACATGCGTACCGCGAGTTTATCGAATCGGGGCAGTTGGAAACGGAGATCCGCAGGCTCGTTAAAGAGATCGACTTCGACAGTGTGGAGTCCTTGCGTCGCGCGGGGTTGCGCATCCGGCAGCTGATCCGGAACTGCAAATTTCCGCCTGCGCTGAGCGCCGCGATCATCGAGGCTTATCATGCATTGTCGGCCCAGTACGAACAGACCGACACCGACGTCGCCGTACGGTCGTCTGCCACTGCGGAGGACCTGCCCGATGCATCGTTTGCCGGCCAGCAGGAGACCTATCTGAACGTACGAGGTCCGGCGGCGCTGATGGACAGCGTGAGAAACTGTTTTGCGTCGCTATTCACCGACAGGGCGATCAGCTACCGGGAGAATTTTAAGTTCGACCATTTCGAAGTGGGTCTTTCGGTGTGTATACAGAAGATGGTCCGCTCTGACCTTGGTGTGTCGGGAGTCGCTTTTTCGCTGGATACCGAGAGCGGTTTTAAGGACGTGGTGGTGATCAACGGCAGCTATGGGCTGGGAGAGATGGTGGTGCAGGGGGCGGTGTCACCTGACGAATTTATCGTCCATAAGCCGGGGTTGAAGGCGGGGTATTCGTCGATCATCGAGAAGAAATTGGGGGTGAAGGACAAATTGATGGTGTATGGGGATGACCCGGACGAGCGGGTGAAGATCATTCCGGCGGACCGGGTGATGCAGCACCGTTTTTGCCTGGAGGAGGACAATATCCTGAAGCTGGCGTCCTGGGTTTGTCTTATCGAGGAATATTATTCGAAGAAGAAGGGGCACTGGTGCCCGATGGACGTGGAGTGGGCCGTGGACGGGCTGAGCGGGGAGCTGTTTATCGTACAGGCCCGGCCGGAGACGATACATTCCCGCAAGAAGCCGGGAACGCTGACCGAATATGTACTTGGCGACAAGATCCGGCCGGCGGAGCCCTTGTTGAAGGGGATCGCGGTCGGGGATAAGATCGCGGCCGGAAGGGTGCGCATCATGCATTCGCTGGACAAGCGGCTGGGGCAGGAGTTCGTCGCGGGCGAGGTGCTCGTGACGGATATGACGGACCCCGACTGGGAGCCGATCATGAAGAAAGCCGCGGCCATCATTACGAACAAGGGCGGGCGTACCTGTCATGCGGCTATTGTTGCCCGTGAGCTAGGCGTGCCGGCGATCGTGGGCTGCGGCAATGCCACCGAGCTGCTGTCCGAAGGGCAGCTGATCACGGCGTCCTGTGCGCAGGGTGACGAGGGGCTGATCTATGAGGGTCAGCTGGAATTCCAGGTGGTGGAGACGAATCTGACGAGTCTGCCGGAGGTCAATACACCGTTGATGCTGAATGTGGGGACGCCGGCGATGGCGTTCAACTATTCCTGGCTGCCGCATAGCGGGGTGGGGCTTGCGCGTGAGGAGTTCATCATCAACAACTATATCGGCGTGCATCCGGTGGCGCTGCTGAAGCACCGCGAACTGAAGGACCGGGAGCTGACGGAGCTGATAAAGAACAAGATCGCGGGATACGAGAATGAGGAGGATTTCTTTATCCGGAAGCTGTCATATGGGGTGGGGAGGATTGCTGCGGCATTTTATCCGGAGAAGGTGATCGTGCGGTTCTCGGATTTTAAGAGCAACGAATATTATAATCTGCCCGGGGGCAAGTATTATGAGCCGACGGAGGAGAACCCGATGATCGGGTGGAGGGGTGCGTCGCGGTATTATTCGCCGGAGTACAAAGCCGCGTTCGGGATGGAGTGCAGGGCTATCCGGCGCGTGCGCGAGGAGATGGGGCTGGATAATGTGGTGGTGATGGTGCCTTTCTGCCGGACGGTGGAGGAGCTGAAGAAGGTGCAGGCGGTGATGAGGGAGTATGGGCTGGTTAGGGGAGAAGGGAAGGGAATGGGTTCGCAGAAGGATCGGAGTGAGGGGATGGCAGCGGGTCGCGGTGAAGGAAAAGGTTCGGCTAAGGATCGGAGTGAGGGGATGGCAGCGGGTCGCGGTGAAGGGAGGGGTTCGTATAAG
>JAFDYE010000451.1 GCA_018267585.1 Bacteroidota bacterium | reverse complement strand
TGCCCATAATATCTATAAGCCGAACTTTTAACAAATCCCTATTCATGATACCCACCCTTATCACCCTACTCCTTACCGGTATTTTTAATCAATCCCAAAAAATACCCCCGGGCGAGGACGTCCACGCAAAGCTCATCCTCGGCCACCACCGCTCCATCCTCGCCTACGCCGGCTCCGGCCACTCCTTCACCTTCGATATCCCTTACAGGTCCGTCAAATCCTCCGACGTACCCGGCTTCGTCACCATCGATAGACAGATCGTACAGGCTACCATCGTCCCCGCAGACAAGTCGCTCGGCAAACACCCCACCGGCTCCGACAAGGAGAAAGACCTGCTGACAAGATATATGAACTTCGAACTAAGCTATTATAAAAAGAAGCTCAAACAGAACTACTCCCAGCTATCCACCGAATGGCTGACCATCCACGGCCGCACTTTCCTCGTATGGTATTTCAACATGCCCGGCAACTACAAGCTGGTCAGCCGCCAGGTCTATGTCTCCACCCTCTTCGACGACCAGGTAGTAGACCTCAACGCCCCCGTATTCAAAATGGACGATTGGGGCAAAGCCCGCAGCATCCTCGTCCGCATCGCAGGCACAATGCAGACCTTCGACAAACACCTCGACCTCATCGCGCTGGAAAACAAACTAAAGAAATAGCCGTACCTTGAGACGAAGCATCAAATGACACAGACTTACAGAATCGAAACGACACGCCTCCTCCTGCGCTGCTACGCTCCCGGTGACGCGGAAAAACTGCTGTTATCCATCAACGGCAGCCTCGATCACCTCCGCCCCTGGATACCCTGGGCCCAGGACGAGCCGCAGGAAATAGAATGGACCGGAAAATTTATCCGCCAGTTCAGAGGCCAGTTCGACCTCGGACAGGACGCCGTATACGGCATCTTCGACCCGCAGGAACAGGCGCTCATCGGCGGCACAGGCCTCCACAACCGCGTAGGAAAAGACGCAAGAGAGATCGGCTACTGGATCAGCATCGCCCACATCGACCGCGGCTACGCGACCGAAGCCGTCTGCGCCCTCATAAGAACAGGCTTCGAAATAGAAGGACTCGCCCGCCTCGAGATACACTGCGACCCCGAAAACACCCGCAGCAACAACATCCCCCGAAAATTAGGATTCCGGCACGAACAGACCATAAAGAACAGTTCGACAGACCGCGAAGGCCGCTTCCGCGACGAGAACATCTGGACCCTCTCCAGTACCCAATACCACACCAGCTCCATCCGCCAGACACCCGTCAAAGCCTTCGATTTCCTCGGCCGCCCCATAACCCTCGCACCTATTTAGCAAGATTCTTATATCGCAGCATCGCCTCCACATAATAATAGTCCGCATACGTCAACGGCACATCCACCTCCGACTTCGCCGGCAGATGCCCCACACTATGCTTCAAAATAAACCCGCCATTCGACCCCACCACAGCATGATACACATTACCGGAAAGATTCACGATGATCTGCTCCGCCACATTCAGATACTCCTGACCCCGCCCGACCGGCACATACCCGCTGAGCTCGATCAGCGCCGACGCCATCACAGACGCTGCAGACGCATCCCGTAAAGCCCTCGGAATATCCGGTGCATCATAGTCCCAGTAAGGGATCTTGTCGGCAGGCAAATGAGGATTCGTCAGTATGAAATGCGCAATATTCTCCGCCTGCAAAAGATACTTCGGATCATGCGTGCTGCGATACATCACCGTATACCCATACAACCCCCAGGACTGCCCCCGCGCCCAGGCCGATGAGTCCGCATATCCCTGCGCCGTCTTCCTGGCGATCACATCCCCCGTCGCCGTATCATAGTCGACCACATGGTACGAACTATAGTCCGGCCGGAAATGATTCTTCATCGTCGTATTGGCGTGAGTCACCGCGATCCTGTAATAAGAAGCGTCGCCGCTGGCCTCAGCAGCCCACAACAACAGCTCCAGGTTCATCATATTGTCGATGATGACCGGATACTTCCAGGGCTTGCTGTCCCACGACCGGATACAGCCCACCTTCGGATTGAACCTCGTCGACAGCGAGGCAGCGCTGTTCAGCAACACCTGCTTATACTCCGGATTGCCCAGCAGCCGCAGCCCATTACCATAGCTGCAATACATCATAAAACCAAGATCATGCGTTCCCTTATTGTACTGCTCCTTCTCCAGCAGCTTCAGCCTGTCCTGCGCTTCCCGCAACAGCGCCGTATCATGAGAGAATTGATACAGATAGAACAAGGTCCCGGGATAAAAACCGCTGGTCCACCACCCCGCATTGCTGGTCTCCAGACGGTCGCCAACCGCATAATAGGTCTTGGGAAGCCGGTCGGCGGGAACCCGACCCATAAGCACTTTGTATTGATTGACCGCTTGCCGGAGAGAACCATCTATAAGACGAACCAGGGCGGGTTTGGGACGGAGTCGGTCAGCTTTTTTCTGGGCGCCGGCCGGGGACGTGAGAACCAACCCCATAGCCAGTAAAACAATCGCGATTCTATACATGCCG
>JAFDYE010000450.1 GCA_018267585.1 Bacteroidota bacterium | reverse complement strand
AGCGTCCACCGTTTTTGGACGGCGGGACCGTATTTATAGATAAAGGCGATCGCAAAATAGAACAAAGGAATGATGACGATCCAGCGCAGGGTACGGAAAAGGAATCGCGCCGTCTGGTCGCCACGCGAGATCCGCAGCCATTTGAAAAGACTCCTCAATAGATCGGCCTGGGGTACCAGCATGAGGACTGATGCGATGACCATGACAAGTACCAGGGTGGTCAGCTTGATCGCCATCCACCGGGCCTGTACGGCGTTGCGACGGGCGGTATAGATAAGGGACTTGTTGAAGGACCGCATGATGCCCATCATCGCATTCGAAGAATAAAAAAGGGCGAGGACGAAGCCGAAAGACAGCAGGCCCACGCGGGGCTTATCGAGGAAATCCGTCAGGAACTGGCTCACGAGCACATAGGTGTTCTGGTTGGGAGTGACGTCGCGGGTCAGCAGCAGCAGCTGCCGCTCGATCTGTCTGGAGACAGGCAGATAGGGCACCAATGTACAGATAAAGATGGTAGCGGCGGGAATAGCGATCAGGAAGCTGAAGGCGATAGACCGCGCGCGATCCACCAGACCCACTTTCTTGACCTGGTTGTTGAAGAACCGGATCACCTCGAAAAGGGGTACACCCTGGAATCCCGGCAGGATGATCCGCTTGCTCCTTTTCTCAAGGAATTGGAAGGGGGCGCTTTGGTAGATCTTTCTTTCGATTTTGAGCATACACCAGTCACTTCTTCTTGATACTGTCGGCGGCGGCCTTCTTGGCCATCTCCTTGTCGAGGGCATCCCGGTAGGCCTTGGCATATCCCATATGCTCCTTATAGGTAGCCGCAAAATTGGAATAGCCGGAGAAGTCGGGCCTGGCCACAAAATACAGGTAGTCTGTCGCCGGTGCATCGATCACCGCTTCGAGAGTCGAGGCCGTGGGGGTACAGATCGGGCCCGGCGGCAGTCCTTCATGAAGGTAAGTATTAAAGGGCGACTCCGTCTTCAGGTATTTGTCGTAGATCCTTTTCAGCTCGAAGTCGCGCATCGCATATTTGACTGTCGGGTCGGCGGCCAGCTTGATGTTCTTCGCCATCCGGTTGAGATAGACGCTGGCTATCTTCCCCTTGTCCGGCTGCGCATTGGTCTCTTCCTCAACGATAGAGGCGAGGATGGTAGCCGTTACGGGGGTCAGGCCCTTCGCCTGCGCTTTGGCGACGCGCTGGGGCGTCCACCAGGCCTTATAGGCCGCATACATCTTTTTCAGGATACCCGATGGGGGCGTATTCCAGAAATAGGTGTAGGTATTGGGAAGGACAATGGCCAAACAACTGTTGGAATCGACACCGAATTGCTGCAGGCTGTCGTTGTTGTGCAGA
Source organism: Bacteroidota bacterium (assembly GCA_018267585.1). Lineage (GTDB taxonomy): Bacteria > Bacteroidota > Bacteroidia > Chitinophagales > Chitinophagaceae > Puia. The sequence goes on along the minus strand of JAFDYE010000450.1, from coordinate 4,227 downwards.
AAGGCCGCGATGGCGACCGAGTCGCTTTCCATTTTCTTCCCTACCGCCCCCGCAAAACCTTCCGGGGTCCTGAACTTGGTGATCACGATCTTCACGGGCGTCTGTTTTCCATTGTGCAGCATCCGGACGATATTGATGACGCTCGTATTCTTTTTGATCTCGTATTTCCCCGCCTTTATGTTCGACGGATAGTCCATTCGTCCGGCCACCCAGTTGAAGACCGCCGGGCTTTTCACTACCGTATCCTTCTTCAGCAGCCCGAGCAGCTGTTCATAGGTCATGCCGGTACGGACATACAGGCTATAGCTATCACCGCTGAAGGCGGTGCCCGGCCCGAGGACCCGCCAGGCTACGAAGGACAAGACTACGATCAGGATAACCATCAGGCCTAAAATGATTCTCTTCATAGGTAATGTGCTTGGCAAAAAAAGGGCCATCTCCATAAATAATATTAAAAGAGATGGCCATGTATCGTAATGACCGGCTATTGCCGGTGATGTATGCTTTTTACCCCCTATTTAGCCGGGGCCGTTGGAGCGGGGTTGGCGGGTGCCTGCTGGGTAGGTACGCTGACCTTTTCGATACCCTGCTGGCCGCGGCCCGAGGACGGATGAACAAAGATCGTGGAGAACAGGCAAAGCAAAGCGACAATGGCTGCCAGCACCCAGGTTCCTTTTTCCAGTACATCGGTGGTCTGCTTGACGCCCATCAGCTGATTGCTGAAGCCGCCGACATTGCCTGCGAGTCCACCCCCCTTGGGGTTTTGAACCAGGACGATCAGACCGAGGATCCCACACGCCAGAACCAGCAAAATCACAAAAAAGATCATGTTAATGAGAATTTAATTGTTCTATTTTGGCTGCAAAATAAGCCTTTTTATCAGGATTTAGAAAAGATAATTTCTCGTAAAGGGCGCGGGCGCGCTCCGGCATGCCTTGTTTTGCAAGGACTTCCGCCATCGTCTCCGTCACGACCTCGCGGCCGACCACCGAATGCGCCGCGATGGTTTGTATCGTCTGTTCGGCGACCTGGTCGGGCACCACCTCCCTTTCTTTCTGCGGAAGGCGGCGCATGGTCTTCAGCCATTCCGTAAAGCTCTTCAGCTGTTTGCCGAGCTGGTCGGTGGGGTTCTCCTCCAGGTGCAGCTTTATGCCCTGGGACGCGAAATAGTCGATCGTATGGTAGGGTTCGAAGATATAGGCCTGTTCCGTCGGTTTGGCCGGTTCGGGCTCCCCCGTCGGCGGGGCAGGCGATGGCTCCGCTGTGACGGCGGGCTCCCGGGCCAGCGCGACCTCCGGGGCGAAATTGGCGGCCGGATCCTCCACGACATTGGCGGTCGGATCTTCCGCGACACTGGCGACCGGGCCCTCGGCAAGCCCTTCTTCCTCCAGCACGAACGGCGCCTCTTCGTCCTTTATCGGTTCTTCGATGGAGTGGGGTTGCGCCACCTCCGGGTGCTCCGCGGGTAGGAATGCTTCTACCGGCGCGGGCGCCAGCGGTCTGTCGGTATGAAAATCTTCGTTGATCTTTTGCAGGGATTCCCGCAGGCCTTTGGCCTCTTCGATGCTTTGCAGCAGCAGCTCGGCGGCGGTCTGTTCGGAAGGTGCTGAAAGTTTTTCTGCCAGGGCCACCATCGACTCCGGCTGGTCGTGACTTTCCGACGGATTGGCGGCGGCGGATCCGGCGATGGAGACCGATGTTGCGGGCTCCTGCTCTTCGGTGATGGGCGCGGCATCCGGCTCTTCGGTGGCCGGGGCGGCATCAGGCTCTCCGGTGGCCGGGGCGGCATCCGGTTCTCCGATAACGGACGCGGATTCGATCGCCGGCTCCGGCTCTTCGGTGACGGGAGCTGTCTCGCTGGCCAGCTCCGGCGCATATCCCGGGATAAAGGCTTCTTCCACCGCGGCGTCCATCGTATCCTTTACCGGCCCGGGCTCCGTCCTGTCCTCCACCCGCCGGACGAGCGAACTGGTCCGGACCACGTCACCGTCGGCCCTTTCTTCCGGATTGTCCAGCAGCCACTGCAGCCAGAATGGATTCGTAAAATAAAGATTCGTCCGCTGCGTCTCGGGCAGATAGCTGTCCGCGCCCTCCGCCAGCAGCTTGCGGGACAGGAGATAGTGCCCGATGCCAAATGAAGGATATTCCGCTACAAAGGACTCCAGGCGCTGCCGGGAGACTTCTTCCAGGCTGGAGGCCTGGAAAAGATGCTGGATGATAGGCTGCATGGATGGGTTCATTAGACTTTCTTCTACCAGTTGGAGAATAGCTTATTAAATATCTCGTCCGTCAGGTTGGTGACAACCGTCGCGATCTGCCCGGTCTCGAAGTCCTGGATCGTCTGGGTCGCGGGGAAGTCGAAATTGCGCGTGACGTCCGCCTCGAAGTCGGCAGGCGCCACCTTCCTTCCGGTCGGATCCAGGTGGTTCTTGAAAATGATATGCACCGTAACGCTAAGCCGGTTGCTCGATGCCTGCTGGTTGGCGATGCCCGAGGTACTATAGTTGTAGTCGGAGACATAACCGCTGACATCATAGTCGGCATCCGAGGTCTGTATCTGCGTCAGCTTGGAGGCCTGGCTGGTGATCTTCTGGCGCAGCTTGTCGTTGAGCTGCGGCGCCAGCTGCGGGTTGACCAGCCGAGCCCTGTTCTCCAGATAGGCGATATGGATACTCTTCACCTCCGCCGGGATCGACACGTCCTTGAAAGAATAGATCTTACAGGACGGGAAGGCGAGGGTAGAAGCCGCCAATAAAACAATGATCCTATTCATTAATATCGTATTCTTTTAATTTTCGATATAAGGTCCTTTCGCTGATGCCAAGGTCGGAGGCCGCATCCTTACGTTTACCCTTATGTTTTTTCAGCGCCTTTACGATCAGCTCTTTTTCCTTGTCCATGATGTTCAGCGACTCTTCCACTTCTTCGTGATGATGTATATCGTCGTGCCCGTTGTTATTATTGTGTATGACCATCGGCTGGGCCGCCGTGATCGCCGGCGCCTGGAATATCTCGGCCGGCTTCAGCTCTTTCAGATCGTTGAGAAAGGCCGCGTGCTGCTGCGAAGCCATCGCCGGATTCTGTATGATCTCGAGGAACATTTTCTTGAGCTCGGTGACGTCCTTCTTCATATCAAAGAAAAGCTTATAGAGTATCTCCCGCTCATTGGAGAACTCCGGGCTGTTGATGGTATTGACCGTATTGCCCGGTACGACCATCGGCAACCGGTTACCCGAGGTCTCAGGGATAAAACGCCTCAGCGTCACCGCAGTGATATGCTTGTCCTCCGACAGAACGGATATTTGTTCTGCAATATTTTTTAATTCCCTGACATTACCCGGCCAGGGATAATTGATTAACAAATTTTTCGCCTCTTCGTCCAGCTGGACGGGAGCGGTCTTGTACCGTTCGGCGAAGTCTACCGCAAATTTCCGGAACAGCAGTGGGATGTCCTCCTTGCGGTCGCGCAGCGAAGGCACGCGGATCGGCACCGTGCTGAGGCGGTAGTACAGGTCCTCCCTGAATTTCCCCTTGTCGGTCAGCTCCAGCAGGTCTTTATTGGTTGCGGCGATAACCCGGACGTCCGTCTTCTGCACCTTGGACGATCCCACCCGGATGAACTCGCCGGCCTCCAGTACCCGGAGCAGCCGGGCCTGCGTACCGAGGGGCATCTCGCCGATCTCGTCGAGGAAGATCGTCCCGCCGTTGACCGTTTCAAAATAGCCTTTGCGGGAGTCGACCGCGCCGGTGAACGAGCCTTTCTCGTGCCCGAACAGCTCGGAATCGATGGTCCCTTCCGGGATCGCCCCGCAGTTGACCGCAATGAATGAATTATGCTTACGCGCCGACAGCGCGTGGATGATCATCGAGAACGCTTCCTTCCCTACGCCGCTTTCGCCATTGATCAGCACCGTCAGGTCCGTGCCCGCCACCTGCGCCGCCACCTGCAGTGCAAAGTTCAGGGCCGGAGAATTACCTATAATGCCAAAGCGGTTCTTTATTGATTGAATTTCCATAAAACCTCCCAATTAAATATTAACGACAGTGCCTATCAATGTAGCCTGGGTACAATCTGTAATATTGACCCGGACATAGTCTCCCTTCTTATAAGAGCCACCCGCCTTGGGAAAGACAACGACCTTGTTCTGGCTGGTACGGCCGCGCCAGTCTTCGGCGCTTTTCTTTGAATCCCCTTCGATAAGGACCCTGAACTCCTTGCCGAGGTCT
>JAFDYE010000044.1 GCA_018267585.1 Bacteroidota bacterium | reverse complement strand
TCCGTCATCTCCTTAAGAAGAGGGGTTATAGCTTTTTGAATATCGCGGGGCTGGCGATCGGCATCGCGTGCGCGTCGATGATATTCTTATGGGTAGAGGATGAGTGGACGTTCAACCACAATTTCCCGCGGCATAGCCGGCTCTACCAGGTGTATGATAACCAGAAATACGAGGGGAAGATGGGGACCTTTGTCGTTACGCCGGGGCCGATGGCTGCCGGGCTTCGTGCGGATATTCCCGGGATCGGGAACGCGGCCAGGTCCAGCGGTACGGGTCCGCAGGTGTTTGCGCTGGGTGATAAGACCGTCAGCATGGACGGGGACTATGTCGATCCGCCCTTTGTCACGATGCTGGACCTGCCTTTTGTGTATGGCCGGGGGGCCGGCGCGCTGAGCGAGGTCCACTCTATCGTCATTGATCAGACGATGGCGGGGGCGTTCTTTGGCGCCGGGGTGGATCCGGTCGGTAGGACGCTGCGTGTGAATGGGGAACAGGATCTTGTCGTGACGGGTGTGTTCCGGGACCTGCCGCAGAACTGTACGTTCCGCTGGCACTGGCTGGCTCCGATGGACAATATCATTCATATGGCGCCGTGGATGGGTTACTGGGGGGCTATGTGGGCGCGGACCTATGTCGAGCTGAAGCCTAATGCCTCGCTTGCGCGGGTGAACGAGCAGCTGAAGGGCTATCTTGGTACAAAACAGAAAGGGAATACGACGCCTGCTTTCCTGCTGGCGATGGACGACTGGAACCTGCGGAGTAAGTTTGTAGACGGCAAGCAGGCGGGCGGGCGCATCGAATATGTACGTCTTTTCTCGATAATTGCGGTTATCATTTTATTGATCGCGTGTATCAATTTTATGAATCTTTCGACCGCCCGGTCTGAGCGGAGGGCGCGGGAGGTTGGGGTGCGCAAGGTGATGGGGGCGGGGCGTGGGAGCCTGGTGGCGCAGTTCATCGGGGAGGCGATGGTGATGTCGTTCGCGGCGGTGTTACTGGCTGTTGTGCTGGTGAGCCTGCTGCTGCCGAGCTTCAACCTGCTGGTGCAGAAGCAGCTGAGGGTCGATGTCCTGGCGCCTGCGCACCTGGGTTATCTGTTGGTGATGGGACTGGCGGCGGGGCTGGTCGCGGGGAGCTATCCGGCCTTTTTTCTGTCGTCCTTTGACCCGGTGGCGGTGCTGAAGGATCTCCGGATACCAGGCAGTGTGGCGAGCGTATTTGTCCGCCGGGGCCTGGTCGTAGCGCAATTCGTGGCTTCGATCGTGCTTATTATCGGTACGGTTGTCGTCTACAGGCAGATACAGTATGTGCGGGCGAGAGACCTGGGCTATAGTAAGGACCGGCTGGTCTATACTGACTTCAGCAAGAAGCAGGCGGAGCATTTTGACCGTCTCCGCAATGAGCTTCTCCGGACCGGGGTGGTTGCGGATGCGTCGATCAGCGACTATAGGGCGACGGAGATCGGATACAGTACCGATAAATATTCCTGGCAGGGGAAGGATGCGTCGAAGAACCCGTTGATCAACTGGGAAGGGGTCGATGAGCATTTTTTACCGACGATGAATATGCAGCTGGTGCAGGGGAGGAATTTTTACGGTGCGGTGGATAGCGACAAGGTGATCGTGAATGAGGCGATGGCTGCCGCGATGGGGTCGGCGGGAAGGGTGGGGAGCATCATCCTGAATGGGGAAAAGAAGCCGCTGGAGGTGGTGGGTATCGTAAAGAATTTCGTTTATAATTCCATCTATGATGCGGCTGCGCCGGCGGTGTTGTATAATCGTCCTTATCAGACGAGGATCTTGAGCATCCGGTTGCGTGCGGAGGCGCCGTTGGGTGGCGCGGTCGCGGATGTGGAGGGGGTTCTGAAAGCCAATAATCCGGGTTATACGGCGGATATCAAATTTGTAGATGCGGACTTCGAGGCGATGTACAGGACGGAGGCATTGACGGGGAAGCTGGCGGGGTTGTTTGCGGCGCTGGCGGTGGTGATCTCTTGCCTGGGGTTGTTCGGGCTGGCGGCGTATACTGCGGAGCGGAGGCTGAAGGAGTTGGGTATCCGGAAGGTGTTGGGGGCGTCGGTGCCGGGCTTGGTGGGGTTGTTGTCGGGGCAGTTCGTGAAGTTGGTGGGGGTGGCCTGTCTTGTGGCGTGGCCGGTGGCGTGGTGGGTGATGAGCAATTGGTTGAATGGGTTTGCGTATCATACTAAATTGTACTGGTGGATATTTTTTGTCGCCGGGGTTGGGGCGATGGTGATCGCGCTGGTGACGGTGAGTGTGCAGGCGGTGAGGGCGGCGGTGGCGAGCCCGGTGGAGAGTTTGAGGAGTGAGTAGGGGGGCGCGGGTTGAGGTTTGCCCGGGGTCGGGTGTGG
>JAFDYE010000449.1 GCA_018267585.1 Bacteroidota bacterium | reverse complement strand
TCTGGGTAAAGCGAATGCCGCCGGCGTTTGAGATGTCTCCGTTGTTCGCGACTTTGCCGGCGTCCTCCGTGATCCTTTTTACCACCATACCTTTGCCGGTCTCGTTCTTTCGCGTGAGGTCGAGTTGGAAGCCGGCTGCGGCGTCGGATCTGAACAGGACGGTTACCGTGGCCTGACCGCGGATCAGGTTGCTGGAGTCGTTGAGGTCCAGCGTGAAATCGTAGTGCTGGACGTCGATCGTGTTATTATAAGGCTGCGCGTTGACGGCCAGGGTGAGGCCGGCCGCCAGGATGAGGGTGCAGTATTTTATCATACGGTTGGGTGGGTTAGGTCGATCGGCAGCCGGCGGATCCTTTTGCCTGTCGCGGCAAAGATCGCATTGGCCAGTGCAGGGGCGACGGGGGGCAGGCCGGGTTCGCCGACGCCTTTGATCACCGGGCCGCCGTCGGCCAGGATGTGTACATTGAGGGCCGGCATCTCGTTGATGCGCAGCATCCGGAAGTTATGGAAGTTGCTTTGCAGGGACCTGCCTTTTTCGAAGGCGATGGCGTCCTTTGTGGCGGCAATGATACCCATGACGATGGCGCCTTCTGTATTGGCTTTGGCCATATCGGGGTTGACGACCGTACCGAGGTCGAGCACGCAGTGGACCTTTTCGATCCTGATGCTGCCATCCTTTTGGGTGGAGACCTCAACGACATGACCGGCGAGACCTGCGAAGAATTTGTATTGGGCGACGCCACGGCCCCAGCCCTGCGGCAAGGGTTTGTCCCAGTCGGAAACCTCTTTCAATTTAGTAAGGAGTCTTTTCGTGTCGGTCTCTTTGGTCAGCATTTCCATGCGGAAGGCCATCGGGTCTTTGCCTGCTGCGGCTGCCATCTCGTCTATAAAACATTCATGGGCAAACGCCAGCGTTGAGCTCGTGACCGAACGCCAGGGTTGCATGGGTATATGTATGTCGGCAAAGACATACGCGTTCTTCATATTGGGGATCTCGTATTCCTGGTCGCTGATGCCTTCGGTCATCGAGTGGTCGGGCTTGGTTTTGTCGTAGTTGGCGTTCTTGGTCGCGCTGATAGAGGGGGAGATCACTTTGTGCTGGAAGGCGATCGCCTTGCCGTCGGCGGAGACGCCGCCTTTCATGGCCGAGAAGGTCATGGGACGGAAGGGCCCCAACTGGATATCGTCTTCCCGGGTCCAGACGACCTTGACGGGTTTGCCGACGGCCTTAGAGATACCCGCCGCTTCGCCGGCGTAGTCTGCGGCCAGGCGACGGCCGAAGCCGCCACCGAGGAAGGAGATATGCGGGGTAATGTTCTCCTGGGGAATGCCGAGGGACCCGGACAGCTCTCGTTTGACGATCGACGCACCCTGTACCGAGGTCCAGATGTCGACCTTGTCGCCTTCCTGCCAGTGGGCGAGGCAGTTCATGGGCTCCATGGTCGCGTGCGCGACTATAGGGGTTTCGTACAGGGCTTCCAGTTTGCGCGTCGCTCCGGCCATGGCGTTGTCAAAGTCGCCGGCGTTGTGGGCAATCAGTCCATCTGTTTTCGCGAGCTCGCGCAGATGTTGTTCGTAGTCTTTTGTATTGAAGCTGTCAAATCCCTGGTAGTCCCATACGACCTTTAAAGCCTTTCTTCCTTTCAGCGCGGCCCAGTAGTTGCCGGCGATAACGGCGATGCCTTCATAGCGATTTTTGCCGAGGACGCGCTCAGCTTTGACCGTGCGGATAACGCCTTTGACCTTCAGGGCCGCACTGTCGTCATAGCTGACCAATTTGCCACCGAAGACGGGGCATCTTTCGACTGAAGCGTATACCATTCCCGGCAATTCCATGTCGATACCGTAGACGGCTTTGCCGGTCACCTTTAGCGGGATGTCCGGGCGGGGTGTGGACTTGCCCAGTATCTTAAAATCTTTGGGGTCTTTCAGGACGGGATTGGCAGGCACGTCCAGCGTGGAGGCGACTGCTACCAGCTCTCCATAGCCGAGACTTTTGCCGGTCGGCGTATGGATGATCCTGCCGTTGTCGGCTTTGCACTCCGTGACAGGCACGTTCCATGTACGCGATGCTGCGGTGCAGAGCATTTCCCGGGCAGAGGCGCCGACCTTCCGGAGGCTGGCGTACGATCCCCTGACCGATGTGCTGCCGCCGGCGGACTGACCTGGGATCTCTTTTTGTCCGCTGCTGTTGATTATCGTCACCCGGTCGAGGGATACTTCCAGCTCCTCTGCTATAAGGGAAGGAATGGACTGCCATGTACCCTGGCCCATTTCCGGCTTGGGATTGATGATCGTGATCTTCCCCGAAGGCTCGATGCTGATATACGGTGTGATGCCGTAGTGTTCGGGCAGGTCACCGAGGCCGGCCGGCGGGATATCGCCTGCTGACATTTTCTGAACGTCTGCAGCGTCGGCGTGGTTCATCGACGAGACGCCCAGGATCAGGGCGAGACCGGAAAGGCTGGTATGTCTCAGGAACGCACGGCGGGCTATTTTATGTGTGGAAGACATAGTATTGAATTTATGACCGGGTAAGCGACTTTTTCAGTGAAGCGGGTGGGGTCTGCATAGAAGCGGCGAGATGAATCGCCTTGCGGATGCGCTCATAGCAGCCACAGCGGCAGATATTGCCCTGCATGGCGATATCGATCTCGGCGTCAGTTGGCCTGGGCGTGCGGTGAAGCAGGGCTACGGCGCTCATGATCTGGCCGGACTGGCAGTAGCCGCACTGGGGCACCTGCTCTTCGATCCAAGCCTTTTGGACCATTTCGCCCTGCTGGTTGCCGGTCAATCCTTCGATAGTCGTGATCTTCTGACCGGCGACGGCCGAGATAGGCAGGCCGCAGGACCGGACCGCGCTGCCGCCGAGGTGGACGGTGCAGGCGCCGCACTGCGCTATGCCGCATCCGAACTTGGTACCTTTCAGTCCAATAATATCACGGATGACCCAGAGCAGCGGCATATCCGGCTCGGCGTCCACGGTGACGGGTTTATTGTTAATGGTAAGCGAATAGGCAGGCATGATCTGAATTTTACTATGAATTTACTATTAATTTGGGAGACGAAACTTGTCCGGCGGGAGCTTACGGGCTAATTTTTTGCTTAGAGAGCTTTGTGTTAATTTACGACGTTATGGCGAACTATATGGCAAATTATATCAACTGTCCGAACTGGGTGCATCGGTTACCGGCTGTGTATAAACTGATTGTCAGCTTTGTCGTCGCGGGTATCATCTCTGTTGCGCTGTTGCCTGTCCATATGGAGGGGATGACGCGCCTCATGATCGGGTGGGACTGTTTCAGCGCCTGCATGATCATCATCAGTGTGGTGATCTTTTCGAGCATGCGGCCGCGACAGATACGGGTACTGGCCAAGACCGAGGATGCGGGCCGGCTCGTGGTGTTTGTCATCGTTCTGGCCGCGAACATCGGCAGCCTTCTGGGAGTGATGCTGCTGCTGGGGAATAAAGATGCGTGGCTGCTGAACAAGGGTGTCGAGACCTTTATCTATCTTGCCGGCGTCGTCTGTTCGTGGTTGTTGACGCACATGATGTTCGCCTACCGGTATGCCCTGCTCTATTACGGCGATCATCCCCTGGACCCCGACGTGCATACGGTGGGGCTGCAGATACCGAATGAGTTGTGGCCCGACTACCTGGACTTTGCGTACTTCTCTTTTGTGATCGGAATGACCTTCCAGGTCTCCGATATCGAAATATCTTCGAGGGTGATCAGGCGCGTTGCGCTGCTCCATGGTATTCTTTCCTTTCTTTTTAATACGGTGATCGTGGCATTGACGATCAATGTGATCGTGGATCTCAGGAATTGATCTACCTGAACCGGTCGGAAACGGTGAATGCCACGCGGTCTGTAATGCGGCGGAAGGTCTCGGCGTTGAACTTACGGATGCGGCGGAGGCGGCGGCCGACGAGGAGGCGTCCGTCGCTGTCGTAATACTGGGGTTGCTGGAAATAGGTGAGGATATAGTATTTTTTGTTAACGAAGGGAGAGTTGAAGACGCGGGGCCAGAGGGAGATGTAGATGAGGGAATGTTTTTTGACGTCGGGATAGGTCCAGTAGTCGAGGTTGTCGATCCAGGTGCACTCCATCGAGCGCATATCGCTGATAATGCTGTTGATGGAAGAGGTGTCGTAGCCATAGCGGAGCAGGGTATCCTGCATGCGTGGCTCACCGACGTTGTATTCGTAGATATAGGTAAGCGTGTCGGTGATGAGTTCGAGAGAGAGACGGTTGAAGGGACGGTCGGTAAATTCGATGGAGAAAGGTTTTTTGGCGTAGGCCGCGCGGAAGGTCTCTTCGATGCTGTCAAGGGTTGACTGGTTCTTCCGGTAGTAGTTGGATATGTTGATGGTAGTGCAGGATGTACCCTGGATAAGCACCAGAGACAAAAGCAGCGGATAGTATAGTCGTTGCAAATTGCGCATGAAGTTAATTATTTGTCGGTGACCAGCAGTGCGTTACTCCAAAGATGATCTTTTTCAGGAATCGCATGCTGACCTGTCTCAGCGTACGGCCGCCATAGTCCCAGTAGACGATGTCCACCATATCGCTGTCGGGGTCATTGTCTGCCTTCCGGATGGAGGACAGGACGATAAAATGTGTTGGGAAACTGTTCCTGAACCGCCCCTTGTCGTGGTTCTTCTTGTGCAGGTAGGTATTGTTCACATAGAGGTAGGTGTATCCGGTCTTCAGGCGTTCGGTGAGGTAAGCATACAGATCTTTAAAATGGGGGCGGAAGATATCCGAGCCTGCTGCTTCCACTTTATAGCCGATAAGGTCCCTGATCATGCGGTTGAACTTCCCGTAATTGACGGCGGCCCAGAAGGTATCTTCCGACCCTGGCTTAAAACGGGGAAAGAAGAAGTTGAGATAGGACCTGAAATGGTCTGCAAGAATGAGGAACCACATCTGGTCGGCGGGGCGGATGTCGAGGATGCCTTTGAATCGTAGCCTTCCCGCGGCGCGGTGAACTTCTTTGGAAGGCGTGAAATTTATCTTACCCCAGGTCGCCGTCCCCCTGACATAGAGCTCGATCATGAACCGGGTGTAAGTGAGGGGGTCGTCGTGCAGAGGAAGGTAGGAGAGGGCCGCGTATCCGCAGAAGTTGGTATTGCTTCCCTGGTAGATGGCGAGGGGGGCGACGATATTGGCTTTCAGGTTCTCGATAAAAAGGGCGCGTTTGACGTTGGGCCAGAACACGCTCGAGTCGGGGAGATTAGACTTTTTTAAATACTCAAGCGCTTCTTGCGGGGTAGAGGGGATAGATGAGGGGGTAGAAGGGGGTGTTGCAGACAACCGGGAACAAAACAGTAAAAGGCCGACAAGAAGGGCATAGGTGTTGTTCATGAAAAGGCTTCAATTACCGCACTAATATAACGATTCCTGTCCGATAAGCCGTTCCGCAGGCTGTAGCGGCCCTGATCTGATAGACATAGGCGCCAGCAGGCTGGGGTGTACCATTCAGGGTGCCGTCCCAGCATTGTTGCGGGTCACCAGTAAAAAAGACGCGCAACCCCTGCCGGTTGAAGATCTCCAGTTGGAGGTGGTTGATCCTGCCCCAATATTTTAGCCCAAAACAGTCGTTGTTGCCGTCGTTGTTCGGTGTAAATGCCGAAGGGACCGGATACTTGCTGAGGTCGGCAGTAAAGTCTACCCCTACCCGTACGGAATCGATATTCGAACAGCCATTGGCTCCTGTACCTTTTACATAATAGACAGTGCTTTTGGTCGGCCTTACGACGATATCCGGGCTGAAAGGGTTGGAAAGACTCGAGTCATTCAGCCAGAGCCAGTCAAGCGCGCCGGTGGCGTTCAGCGTAGACTCTCCCAGTGTACAGTCAATGTCGTTCGAGCTGGTGACCGACAGCGACGGAACGGGTTTGATGTGAACGGGCACGTCAAGTGTGGCACTCATCCGGCAGATATTATCTACTATCCGAACCTGGTAATCCGAGTTTGCGTCGGGGGAGACAAGGACAGATGGGACGGTATCGGGAGCGGCCCCGGCACTGAGCGTCCACGTATACTGGTCGCCTCCGGATGCAGTCATGCGGAGGGTATCATTGGGGCAGATGGCTGCGGCTTGCGGGGAAACGGAGAATACGGGAATAGCATGGACCGCTACCACAACAGAATCCATTGCCGCGCAGCCATTGGCGGCGGTGCCTTGCACATAGTAGGTTGTCGAGATGCGGGGTGCCACGGTTACGGCGGGTCCCGATGCATGGAAAAGGACGCCGGTAGAAGTCCACGAATATGTCTGCGTACCCGAGGCATTCAGCGTCACCGATGTACCCTGGCAGATAAGCGTATCATTGCTGGCGCTGAGGGTCGGAGAGGGCTTTACCCCAATGGCAACGGAGGCGCTGGCTCCGCACCCGGCGCTGTTGTTCACCGTAAGCATATAGACCGTATTTGCAGAAGGGGATGCGACGGGGCTTTGGATGCCAGGGTCTGAAAGTCCCGTCGACGGCTGCCACTGAAAAATGCTGGCGTTGGTGGCCTGCGCCGTCAGGCGGACCGAAGAAGATGAACAAATAGTGGTGTCAGTTCTTACAGACACAGTGGCCTGGGGATTAACGGTGACGGTCACCGAACTCTGGCCCGGACAGCCGCTGAAATTTGTGCTGTTCAGGGTGTAAGTCGTAGTGGAGGCCGGAGTAGCGATCGGGTTAGCTATGTTTGCATTGCTGAGCCCGGTGACAGGCGTCCAGCTATAGCCGGCTGTGGACGTCCCTGAAAGCTGTGCAGACTGGCCCTGGCATATCGTCGCGCCGGTACCTGCACTGACAGGCGGTATCAGTACAGACTGCGGAACGCTATAGTCTTCTACTTCCCCATCCGCGGCGAATCCGGCTGCGCTTTGTGCGGCGGTGCGGTCTGAAGTGATCCGCAGGCGGAACGCGAAATTCATGTTTGACTCCTGAATACATTGCGGCATATCGGTCCAGGTAGCTGTAGCTGAGGTAGCGTTGTCGGGGACGTTGATGAGAACGCTTTCGGCTGAGGAGAAGGTTCCGTTGCGGTCGTAGTCGAACCAGCAGGACAGCCAGGCATCCTTACCGGTGGTGTTGACTACCGGAAAAGTCAGGCTGTAGGAGCCGCTGCCATCATAGGCGGGAAAGCTGCTGATGCCCTCTTCGTCGACTCCGATGGCGTTGTCGTCCGTATACTGAATGGGATCGGCATCAGGTGGCACCGCGCCGATATAGAGTTTTGTGTCCTGGTTCAGAGCCGGCATGTCAGGGGGCAAGTAGCCGCAGGGATTCGAGATCGCATAGTTGATCTGATGCTGGGCGAATCCATAGCCTGCGGGAAGATCGCCGCGGTCTTCCGCCTGCATGATGCCAAAGGCTACGGCCATACCGCCGGTTGTAGTGCCGTGATCGAGGGTCACGTCTACGGCCAACGAGCCTGCCAAAGGAGAGAGGGTGGTGATGACGGGGTTCTGGCCTTCCTGTGGGAATCCATCATATGTGTTGGTTATGGTAGCCGTTTGGGTCCCGCAGCCTCCAAGGGGGTCGTCTGTTTGCGACGAGTTACGGAACAGTGTCATTGTCTGCCAGGCGCTGCCATTTGTCTTGAGCGTGGTGGTCTCACCAAACGCGCTGGCTTCCGCATCCGCGGTGATTAGGTAAAAGGGAACCGGGCTCCCGTTGCGTGAGGCGGATACTGTGACAGTAAATTTGCAGATACCGGTGGCATTATTGTCGTACAACGCGGGTTTAATGTTTGGATCAGAAAAGTCATAGAGCAAATGAAGCACTGCACCGGACCATGAGTTCATGACTGTAGGCGCCGGCGCTCTGCCATTCAGGTTGAGTATCGTAATCTTCAACGTAAGGCCGTCGTTGGTGGTGACGGTTTTCGAAGCGCCGTTGATAATATTCATACCGGCCCAATCGATCCACCAGACCTGGTCTTTTAACACCCCTGACCCGAGGTCGGCATGCTGCGCGGAAACGTAGGAAAAGGGTAAAAGGATAAGGAGAGCCAGAGTTATCAGGCTTAGGGGCTTAGTCATGGCTAAAATTACTGTAATATTGTTGAAATGAAAATACTCAAACCCTGGTTTGGCATTCTTGTGATCATCAGCCTGTTATCCTGCGGAGGCGGCTCCGGCGAGACCAGGACCGTATTCACGCAGATGCCGGCGAGCGCGACCCATATCGGTTTCCGGAATGACATCAAAGAAGATGAGGACTATAATGTATTGACGTACGAATACATATATAACGGAGGGGGAGTGGCTGTGGGGGATGTCAACGGGGACGGGTTGCCTGATCTTTATTTTACGGCCAATATGGGCCCGGACAAACTGTATCTGAACAAGGGTGATTTTCAGTATGAGGATGTTACGGAACGGGCGGGGGTTCAGGGGCGATCGAAATGGAAGACGGGGACGGTGATGGCGGATGTCAACGGCGACGGACTGATGGATATCTATGTCTGTTATTCCGGGCCGGGGACAGACGCGGAGCGGGCAAATGAATTGTATATTAATAATGGGGTAAAGGACGGCGTTCCGACTTTCACCGAATCGGCAAGGGCCTATGGACTGGACGCCCCCGGCACCTATACGACGACAGTAGCCTTCTTTGATATGGACAATGACGGCGACCTGGATATGTTCATGGTCAATCATGCCGCGATGTTCTATAACCCTTTTTATAATACCGACAAGCTGAGGGCCAGGCGGCACCCGCAGTTCGGCAACCGGCTGTACCGGAATGACAACGGACATTTTACTGATGTCAGCGAGCAGGCGGGAATCTATGGCAGCGGCCTGAATTTCGGGCTGAGCGTGTCGGTCGGCGACGTCAATGGCGACGGGTGGCCGGACCTGTATACTACCAATGATTATGACGAAAGGGACTTTCTTTATCTCAACAATCACGACGGGACTTTCCGCGAGGTTCTGGAAAAGGCGGCGGGGCATATCTCGGAATTTTCGATGGGCTCGGATATAGCAGACTACAACAACGACGGTCTCGATGATATCATGGTCCTGGACATGCTGCCCGAGGGCAACCACCGTCAGAAGCTGCTCAGAGGAGCGGATTCCTACGACAAATACGTTATGCGGGTCGATCATGGTCTGCACCATCAGCAGATGCGGAATACCCTGCAGCTCAACAGAGGGATAGACAGCAGTGGCATGCCGGTGTTCAGCGAAATAGGACAGCTCGCAGGGGTCAGCAGCACGGACTGGAGCTGGGCCCCTTTGTTTGCCGATTTCGACAACGACGGCTGGAAGGACCTGTTTGTCTCCAATGGTATTCTGCGGGATATTACCAATCTCGATTTTGTAAAATATACGTCCGGCTATTCTTCCAGCTACAAGGAAGTGGGCGGTGATAAAAAGGAAATGTGGCGGCTGGTGCAGGACATGCCTTCGACAAAGCTCCGCAACTATCTTTTCCGGAATGACCGCCGGCTGGGCTTTTCGGATGTGACGGCGGAATGGGGGATTACGGAGATGGGTATTCATGATGGGGCCGCATATGCGGACCTGGATGGTGACGGTGACCTGGACCTCGTGGTCAATGATCTGAATGGGCCGGCGCTGGTTTATAAGAATAATACGGTGCAGAGAAGATCCAAAGCTGCGCACTACCTGCGGCTGCGGTTGAAAGCCAGGGGTCAGAATAGCTATGGGATTGGCGCAAAGGTCGAGGTATCTGCGTTGCATGGAAGGCAGGTGCAGGAACAGTACACGGCCAGGGGGTTCCAGTCTTCGGTGGACCCGGTGATGCATATCGGACTGGGCGAGGACAGCGTAGCGTCGTTGGTGGTGAGCTGGCCTTCGGGGAAGACTAGTCAACTGAGTGATGTGAAGGCAGATACATTACTGGTGTTGGAGGAAGATAAGATGGATGCTGCGGATGTTCCCGCGAAGGTGGCTGAAGAGGGTGCTTTTAAGGATGTGACGGGCGCCAGCGGGGTACGATTTGTGCACGACCAGTCGCAGACGATAGATTTTAAGATATCTCCTTTGCTGCCTTATCAGCCGTCCAAGACTGGTCCGGCTATTGCACGGGGTGACGTGAATGGAGACGGGCTGGATGATCTTTTCATAGGAGCATCGACCGGGTTCGAAAGTCAGCTCTATCTGCAGACCGCAAAGGGTAAGTTTGTCCTGGCTGCGGACCAGCCCTGGAACGCTACAAAGGATTATACGAATTCGGACGCCCTGTTCTTCGATGCCGACGGCGATGGGGACCTGGATCTTTATATTGTCAGCGGGGGCGCGGACTATCCTTTGAATGACCGACGCTATCAGGACAGGCTCTTCGAGAATGATGGCAAGGGACATTTTCGCCTGGTCGCTGATGCATTGCCTGCCGAGGCCGTCAGCGGGTCCTGTGTCCGTGCGGCGGATGTCGATCACGACGGTAAGCCCGATCTTTTTGTGGGTGGGTATGTACGGCCGGGGCTTTTTCCTGCGCCGCCTGAAAGTTTTTTATTGACGAACAAAAGCGTGAAGGGTGCGATCCGATTTGAAAAGGCTTCTGTTGATACGAGTCTCGGTCGCTGTGGGATGGTGGCGGACGCGCTGTGGATCGATCTGAATAAGGATGGATGGGAAGACCTGGTCGTTGCGGGTCCATTTATGCCGGTCATGGCATTTGAGAACCATTCAGGAAGATTGGAGGACCGGACGGCGGCGTATGGATTGGGAGAGACGTCGGGCTGGTGGTGCCGGCTGGCGGCGGCCGATGTGGACGGGGATGGGGACAGCGATATCGTGGCGGGGAACCTGGGGCTCAATACGCCCTTCAGAGTAGGGCCTGCGACGCCCTTAACGATTACTTATGGTGATTTTGATAAGGATGGGGTTATGGACCCGATACTTTGTTATTATGATGGCGGGAAGAGCTATCCTTTTATTACGAGGGATGAATTGTTCGACCAGATGCCATGGCAGCAAAAAAAGTTTAGCAGATATGCTGACTATGCTGATGCGCAGCTGACGGATCTGTTCACTCCTGAACAATTGGCTTCTGGCAGGACCGTCGAGGTAAAGACAATGCGGTCATTGCTGCTGCACCGGGAAGGAAAGGTATTCCGGACAGTGTCCTTGCCTGTAGAGGCACAGATGAGCGCTGTCAATGGAATAATCGTTCGTGATATGGATGGGGATGGGAAGCCTGATCTGCTGTTGGCGGGTAATTTTTATCCTTTCAAAGTATTGCTGGGTCCATTGGACGCGGGGATGGGTGTTTTTCTGAAGGGGGACGGAAAAGGAAACTTTGATCCGGTACCAAATGCAACGACGAAGTTGTCTATTATGGGAGATATTCGTAATATTACGTCGTTAAAAACGACTGCCGGCCTTCTGATAGTAGCAGCAAAGAACAAGGGTGCGGTGCAGCTGATAAGGTATCGGGTGAAATAAGTCTATGCAACCTTCATTATTGCATCGAATACAGTTCCACAATGACGAGACTGCTTTCCGGCAGTTCTATACTGATAATATGTTCCGCCTGTTCCAGTTTGCCTATACTTTTATTCAGAACAGGGAGCAGGCCGAAGAGATCGTCAATGATGTCTTTTTAAGGCTGTGGCAGAACAGGACCCGGATCGACCAGATCGAAAATATTTCCGTATATCTCTATGTAGCTGTGAGGAATACGGCGGCCAATTACCAGCGACAGGTCAACCGCCGCGACCCCGTGGACCTCGAAGTGGTGCATCATTTTTACCTGAGCCCGGATCCCGAGCAGCTGCTGATCACGGACGAGCTGCGGAAGAAGATAGCCGCGGCGATCGATGGGTTGCCTGCTCGTTGCAAATTGATATTCAAATTGGTAAAAGAGGACGGACTGAGCGCCGCCGAGGTTGCCGCCATTCTGGATATCTCTTACAAAACGGTTACTACACAACTCACTATCGCCCTGAAAAAGTTAGAAGAAGCGCTTAGACCTTCCCTCCCAAAAAATATTTCGGCTTCTTTTAAGAAAAAATAGGACTTGTTGTGTCCTGCTCTCTGAATGAGCAATAATTCAACCGACTATGACCGGGTCATCGAACTAATGGCCAAGCGCATGGGAAAGACGGCTTCGCCGGCTGAGCTGAACGAGCTCGATGAGCTGTTGTCCGCCGATGCATCGTACTCGTACCTGCTGGAATTGGTTGCATCCCTGAAGGGCAATGCGGAGCACGTGGAAAAGAATTTGCCGCAGTCGGAGCTGGCCAGCAGTGGCTGGGCGCACCTGGAAGAGCGGATGAATGCGGTACCGGCGGTGGTCCGGCCTTTAAGGTGGAGATGGGTAGCGGCGGCGGCCGTGGCCGTGCTGACCGGAGCGGGTGTTTATCAATGGAGCAAA
The DNA here is from genome assembly GCA_018267585.1 of Bacteroidota bacterium. Taxonomy (GTDB): domain Bacteria; phylum Bacteroidota; class Bacteroidia; order Chitinophagales; family Chitinophagaceae; genus Puia. The sequence goes on along the minus strand of JAFDYE010000449.1, from coordinate 13,297 downwards.
ATGCCATCGCAGGCGGTTCAATACCAGACCGAGCAGGTTGCATACGGGAAGAAGTCGATGCTGCTGCTTGCAGACGGGACAAAGGTCTGGCTGAATGCCGGCAGCCGGCTGGTATATCCAAGGCTGTTCTCCGGGAAGACGCGCGAGGTGCAGCTGGAAGGGGAGGCTTTTTTTGACGTAGCGGACCGGGCGCACCAGCCATTCTTTGTACACGCGGGTAAGATCACTGTGCGGGTACTGGGGACGAGGTTTGACGTTAAGGCCTACAGGGAGGACGAAAAAGTCGCGGCAACCCTGATCAGCGGGAAGATACAGGTGATCATGAACGACGATCCGGAAAAAATGATATTGCTTTCCCCGCACGAAAAGCTGACCGTGGTCAACGGAGGAGCAAAGGGAGGAGCGATAGTGGAGAACGAGCTGCGCTACCAGGTACAGCTGCTGCCACAGGCCGATCGTACGGAGGCAGTCGCCGAGACGTCCTGGATGGACAACAAAATGGTGTTCACCAACGAGAGTTTTGAAGACGTGGCGTTGCAGCTGGAAAGGCGGTATGCAGTGCATGTCGAGTTCGGAGATGAAGGGCTGAAGCACGAACACGTGAGCGGGGTGTTCGAGAAGGAGACGCTGGAGCAGGCGCTGGACATCCTCAAGATGACGACCAAGTTCAATTATCAAATAGACAGCAACAGGGTAAGGCTTGTTGCGAGCCAAAACTAAAATTATGGTGAGAGTATGTTTTGCCCTGCTGATGGCGCTCTGTCTGCAGGTGTCAGCCCATGGCTATTCGCAGGAAACGTTCAGCTTCCATCTCAGGCAAGTTGGGGCGCATGAGATCTTCAATGCGATCCAGAAAGAGAGCAAGTACCGATTTTTTTACAACAACGACTATCTCCGTCAGCTCGGAAAGGTGGACCTCGATGTTACCGATGCGTCACTCCCCAGTATCCTCGACCGGGTGCTGGCAGGAAAGTTCGGGTATACGATCAAGGATGGTCATAAAGTGATCATTACGCCACAGAAGCAGCCTGTGCCGTCTGCGCCTTCTGCCCGACCTGATACGGCGGTCAGGGGAAAAATAACCGATGAGGGCGGCAAGCCGCTCGGGGGCGTGACGGTGAAGCTGGGTCGTGGCGGCCGTGCCGTCCAGACGGACGAGAACGGGAATTTTACCATCGATGCTGCGGCCGGCGATGAGCTGGTCATCAGTTATGTCGGCTATAAGGAGCAGCGCGTCGCGGTGGGCTCCGATAAAGCCGTCGCTGTACAGATGCAGCCCAATGCTACCGGTCTGGCGGATGCGGTGGTGGTGGGCTACGGTGCGCAGCGCAAACGGGATGTCACGGGCAGTATTACGACCGTAAAAGGAGAAGATTTCAGGAACCTGCCGGTGAGCAATGCGGGAGACGCGCTGCAGGGGCGTGCAGCCGGTGTCGATATCATCCGCGACGACGGATCTCCCGGCAGTGAGCCCAGCATCCGCATCCGGGGCACGGGTACCCTGAACAATTCCGATCCGCTGGTCGTCATCGACGGTGTTCCGGCTACAGGTCTGAATGACGTAAATCCCAACGATATCGCCTCCGTAGAAATACTGAAGGATGCCAGCGCCTCGGCGATCTATGGAAGCCGCGCCGCCAATGGGGTCGTATTGATCACGACGAAGAAGGGGGCCTTTGGCGAGCAGATGAAGACCACCGCCGGCTACTACTGGGGCTTCGACAAGGCGGCCAAATATCTCGATCTTCTGACGGCGCCGGACCTTGTGAAGCTGAAGCAGGAAGCCTACAATAATGACGGCCTGCCTGTGCCGGGAGTATGGCTGGGGAATACTTACAGCACGCAGAAGACGGACTGGCAGCGGGCGCTTTTCAACACCGGGCACACGCAGAATGCGGACTTCGCGGTGAGGGGCGGGAATCCGAACAGTACATACAGCTTTTCCGGCAACTATTTCGATCAGAAGGGCATGATCATCAACTCTTATTTCAAAAGGTATAGTTTCCGTATCAATTCCGAGCACAAGCTATTCGACCGGCTGAAGGTGGGCGAGAATATCGTCTACTCGCACACGGACGGCGCCGCGCCAAATACCAAATCATCTCAGACGGGGTTGGTGTGGAGCGCTATCCGATACAATCCCGGCATACCGGTGGTCAATCCGGATGGCAGCTGGGGCAGCTCGAAGGCGGACAATCAGCTGGGGGATATCAATAATCCTGTAGCTACGGCTACGGAGGTAGACAAGTCAGACAAATTCGACCGGATACTGGCCAATGGCTATGCCGAGCTGGAGGTCCTGAAGGGTCTTAAACTAAGGGCGAACTATGGATATGACCAGCAGACCGAGGACTTCTATGAATTCGACAATGCGCTGGCCAACCAGACCCGTGGTCCGTCCACTGCGACGCTGACCCGAGGTTCGGGCAAGAGCTGGTCTTTCCTCGAAGAGTACTATCTTACCTATAACAAGCTGTTGGGTTCGCATAATATCACATTTACGGGCGGCTATTCGGCCCAGACCTTTAAGGGGAATTATTTCAATGCTACACGGGTCGGGTATGACGATACCAGCGCCTATCAGCGGGTACTCAATCTGGGTAACAGCAGCAGCGCCGGCAACTCGGGCTTCAATGTGCCGACGGCCGGGCTCCAGTCCTGGTTCGTGCGCGGCAACTATTCCTTTATGGGCAAGTATTTGCTGACGGCGACGTTCAGGGCCGACGGCAGCAGCAAGTTCGCACCGGGCAAGCGTTGGGGCAATTTTCCTGCGTTCTCCGCGGGATGGCGTGTTTCGGACGAAGGCTTTTTCCGGGACAATGTGAAATTCCTCAATTCATTGAAGATAACCGGAGGCTGGGGGCAGCTGGGTAATCAGAATATCGGCGACTTCCAGTATCTCAGCGGTATCGGTTATGGCGGTGGCGGCGGTCTTGGTGGAGGAGGGTTTGGCTACAGTACGGGAACCGGAACGGTCTATCAGAATGGTGCTTATGTCATCAGCATCGCCAACCCAAATATCACCTGGGAGCGCGCGGTCATGACGAACCTGAGCGCCGAGCTGGCGACGTTGAACAACCATCTTACGGCTACCATCACCTACTTCAACAAGAATACGTCGGATATGCTGATACCTTATCAGCTGGTCGAGACCTTTGGTGCGCAAAATGGTGGCAATGGGCTTGCCAGTGACGACGCGGGTAATATCCGGCTGCCTGACCTCAACCTGGGGAAGATCAATAACCATGGCATCGAGCTGGAACTCAACTATTCGAACACGGTTGGTTCCCTGGGCTACTCCTTTGGGGCCAACGCCTCGTTCTTAAGGAACAAGGTCACGCGGCTTTTCGGGGATGCGGCATATATCGGAGCGCCGTTGTACGGACGTGAAAATGTGGATATTTCGCGGACTTACGAAGGGCAGCCTATCGCGTCCTTCTATGGCTATAAGACGGATGGCCTGTACCAGACCCAGGGCGATATTGACAAGGACCCCGGTGTCGCCAACGACCCGAACAAAGGAAATATCAAGCCTGGCGACGTACGTTTCAGGGACATCAACGGCGACGGTGTCATCGACGACAAGGACAGGGTGAGGCTGGGTGATCCGAACCCGCATTTTGTCTTTGGAGTTCATGGGGCGGTCAACTACAAGGGATTTGACCTGAGCTTCAATTTTACGGGCGCCACGGGTTTTCAGCTGTATGATGCAGACCGGCTGGTCGGTCTGGATGCCACGCAGGTATACAACTGGTATGCTGAGCAGAACGGGCGCTGGCATGGCGCCGGAACGAGCAACAGCATTCCCAGGCTCTCCACCTACAACTTAAACGACAACTACAGGTCTTCCGACCTTTGGGTTAAAAATGGAGCATATGTCACGCTGAAGAGTGCGTCGATCGGTTATACGATACCGAAGCGGCAGATCGGGGACGTAAAGCTCCCGGAGATCAGGGTCTATGTCAGCAGCTATAATGTATTTACCATTACCGGGTACAAGGGGTATACGCCTGAACTGGGCTATACGAATCCGGGTTCTTCGGGACCCAGCGAACCGCATCCGTATTCTTCCACGCCGGGTGTGCAGCGGGGCGTAGATGTCGCTCAATACCCGCAGTCGCGGAACATAACGTTTGGTGCTACCGTAAGCTTCTAACCTTAACCCTTCAAAAAAGACAATATGAAAAGAAGACGCAACTATATAATATTGGGTTCCCTGGTGGTGGTGACGGCTGCGGTGGTCGCGGGCTGTATCAAACACCCGCTGGACCAGGTGCAGAGCGGACAATACAATACCGGCAACTATTGGCGTAACCAGGCGGACGTCATTGCCGGCGTCAATGGCATCTACAATGTCCTTTATACGGAAGACTGGATCGGGCATCACATCTACGTCTTTGATGACCAGTCGGACGATATTTATGTCGCGGGAGACCACCCCGACTTCAAAGCGGTGGGCGTATTCAATGCCGACCCTACGCAGCAGATCATCGGCGTCACCTGGTCGTTCGCCTATGAACAGATCGGGAGGGCCAACAATGCGCTGATCTATATTCCCAAGGTGCCGGTCATGGATGATGCTATCCGCCAGCGGTCGATGGGTGAAGCCTATTTTCTGAGAGCCTATGCCTATTTTGTTCTCAGCGAGATATATGGCGAAGTGCCGATCATTACGGAGAAGAATGTTGCCGACGTCAATTATAATGTGGCAAAGTCTTCGATCGACAGCGTTCGCGCGCTGGTTGAGTCGGATCTGTTGCAGGCGGCGAACCTCCTGCCCGAGACCTATCAGGACGCGGACAAGGGAAGGGTTCCCAAAGGTGCCGCCTGGGGAATGCTCTGCAAGTTATACATGACCGAAGACAGGATGGCTGATGCTATTACCTGGGGATCGAAGGTGGTGAACGATGGTAACTATGCGCTGGCGGGGGACTATCGGGCCAATTTCACGGTGGGGCAGCAGGAAAGCAATTCCGAGATACTTTTCGCTGTCTGGAATAACAGTCAGCTGACGTCCAATGTTCCGTCCTCTGCGATCAGTCAGTATTTTACTCCCCGTGCGTGGCAGGGCTGGGGCTTCCATCAGCCGACGCAGAATTTCGCGGGAGAGTTCGAGAACGCGGATACTATCCGCAAACGGGCAACGTTGATCTCGGTCGGTGACACCATACCTTACCAGAAAAATATCCTAACGATCGGGGATGGGGATGCCTACCAGATGTTTGCGGGGATGTCGGGTCAGACGACGGGCAGGTTCCTGCCAAGCATGTCGGCTACGGGCTATTGTATCCGGAAGTATACGGCATTTGTGTCGGATGGCAATCCCACACACGATGGCATGATCGATTTCAATCAGAAGCAACCGCTGCTGCGCAGCGCAGACATTTATCTGTTGGTTGCTGAGGCTAAGATAAGGCAGAGTGGTCCCGGCGCCGGAGATGCAGAGTTGAACAAAGTGCGGATCCGGGCCGGGTTGCTGCCGAAGAGCGGGGCGACGATGCGCGATCTCGTCCATGAGCGCCGTGTCGAACTGGGGGGTGAGAATACCCGCTGGCAGGACCTGCTGCGCTGGGACAAGGACAAATTGGTCAACATCGACACGATCGTAAGCAAGCCAATGGCGGCCTCGCCGCTGCCGCCTTTTAATGGCGCTACAATCATTCCTCCCCGTACCTTTACACGGCCAAAAGATTATTATATGCCGATACCTCAGCAGATCGTGGACGAGAGTAAAGGCATAATCAAACAAAATCCGAATTATTAATTGAGAAGAATTGTTGTCGTCGCTATAGCGCTGGTTTGCGGTAAACCGGGATTTGGGCAGCTGGACAAGGCGGCCGCGGGGGCTTTTGTGCAGCGGGTGGTGGGGAATCGGGCTTCCGCTTTTGTGGTGGACTATGTTGCGCCCTCGGGTGGTAAGGATGTCTTTGAGCTCGAGAGCAAAGGGGGGAAGGTCGTTCTGAAGGGAAGCAATGGGGTGAGCGTGGGTTCGGCGCTGAATTGCTATCTGCGGGAGTACTGTCACAGCCTGGTCACCTGGAATGGGGTTGACCTCCGGCTGCCGGCTGTGCTGCCGGTGGTGAAAGTGCGGGTCCGGCGCGAGACGCCCTATCAGTACCGCTACTATATCAATTATTGCACCTTCAACTATTCGATGGCCTGGTGGGACTGGGCGCGGTGGCAGCGGGAGATCGACTGGATGACGCTCAACGGCATCAATCTGCCGCTGGCGTTGACGGGTGAAGAGGCCATCTGGCAGCAGGTCTACCGGCAGATGGGTTTTAGCGATGGGGAGCTGGACCGCTTCTTTTGTGGTCCGGCATATTTCAGCTGGTTCTGGATGGGGAACTTAGACGGCTGGGGTGGTCCGTTGCCGCAACACTGGATGGACTCGCACCGCGAGCTGCAGAAAAAGATACTTGCGGCCGAGCGGTCGATGGGTATGAAGCCGGTGCTGGCGTCCTTCACGGGCCATGTGCCGGCGGGATTTACGCAACGTTACCCCGCGGCGAAGGTTAAAAAAACCAATTGGGGTGCGGGTTTCCCGGACGTGTATATACTGGACCCTTCCGATGAGATGTTCGAGAAGATCGGGCGTCTGTTCATCGAGGCGCAGACAAAGGAATACGGTACCGACCATTTCTATTCTGCGGATACCTTCAATGAGAATCTTCCTCCTACGGACGACTCCACTTACCTCAGCGATATAAGCAAAAAGGTCTTTGCGTCGATGGCGGGTGCGGACCCCAGGGCGGTCTGGGTGATGCAGGGGTGGATGTTCCATTACGATTCTGCCTATTGGAGGGCTCCGCAGGTGCAGGCATTATTGAAGGCGATCCCGGATGACCATATGATCGTACTGGACCTGTATAGTGAGAGCCACCCCGTGTGGAAACGGACGGGCGCTTCAGGTGCCGCTGAAAGCGGCTCGTCCGAAGGACAGACATCAGCGGTGCGCCGGGATCGGACTGTTTTTGGTGTTAATGCCGATCCCGGCGCTTACTATGGCAAGCCGTGGATATGGAATATGCTGCAGAATTTTGGGGGCAATATTTCTTTGTGGGGAAGGATGGAGGCTGTGGCGGTCGATCCTTCTGCCGCGCTGCACGATCGTTCGGCTGGTAAGATGAAGGGTATTGGGCTGACGCCGGAGGGGATCGAGCAGAATCCTGCCTTGTTCCAGCTGATGCTGGATAATGTGTGGCGGGATAGTGCGATAGATCTTTCGCGCTGGCTGCACATGTATGCGTTGCAGCGGTATGGGGTGGATAACGAGCGGATCGATGAGGCGTGGAGGATACTGTCGAAGACCGTTTACGCCGGAGGGTTGGGCGAAGGGGGGCCGGAGTCGATCATCGTCTCACGTCCGATGACGGATGTCTGGGGGGACCGGGTAAGGACTAAATTGGACTATGAGCCGGCTCAGCTGGTGAAGGCGTGGTCGTTGTTGTTGGGAGAGGCGGATGCGCTGAAGGGCAGTGACGGTTTCCGATACGACCTGGTGGATATTACCCGGCAGGTGCTGGCGAACTATGCGTTGCCTTTGCAGCAGAAATGGGTACTGGCTTATTTGCAGCATGATATGGCGGGGTATGACAAATTTACCCGCGAGTTCCTGGAGTTGATGGATGATATGGATGGACTGCTGGCAACGCGCAAGGAGTTCTTATTGGGCCGCTGGCTCGGCGATGCGCGGCGTTGTGGAGTTGAGGGTGCGGAGAAGGACCTGTATGAGAGGAATGCGCGTGACCTCATTACGCTATGGGGCGACAAGGAGAGCGGTCTCCATGAATACTCCTGCCGGCAGTGGGCGGGTCTGATAAAGGATTTTTACAAGCCGCGGTGGGAGCAGTATTTCGAGGTCCTGCGGCGGAAGATGGAGACCGGCGCCCGGATGGAGACGACGGCATTCGACCAGTCCATTAAGGACTGGGAGTGGCAGTGGGTGAATACCAGGGGGGTGGAATATGCGGAGGAGCCCGTTGGAGATGCGGTAGAGGTCGTGAAGGGGATCTACAAGAAATATGCGTCACGTTTATAGCTGGTTGTTGGCGGTCCTGTGCGGCGTCGGCGTTGTAGGCGCCGGCCATGCCCAGGAGCCGAATGATCATATCTTTCCGGAGACGGCGGGTGCGAGCCGATCGATCCATTTTGACAAGAACGGGTTTTTTATCCATGGCCGGCGGACTTTTATCGTATCGGCAGGGATGGAGTATGCGCGGGTACCGCGGGCGCTGTGGGCGGACCGGCTATTGCGGCTGCAGCGGGCGGGTTTCAACTGCGTGGAGGTATACGCGTTCTGGAATTTTCATGAGCCCAGGGAGGGTGTTTTCGAGTTTGGCGGAGATCGTGATCTGGGGGAATTTTTGCGGCTTGTGCGCCGGATGGGGATGTACGCCATTGTACGGGTGGGGCCTTATGACTGTGCGGAATGGGAAAATGGCGGATACCCGTTGTGGCTGAAGTTCAAGCCGGGTTTGCGGGTGAGGGAGCACAATGCGGTGTTTGAAACCTATGTAGGGCGTTTTTTTGACAGGGTGCTGCCGATCGTGGCTGCGAACCAGATATACCGGGGTGGCTGTGTGATCATGGTGCAGCTGGAGAACGAGCATCCGCTGGGTTGGGGGACGGACAAGCCGAATGGCTATTTTGACTTCCTGCAGCGGAAGGCGCTGGAACTGGGTATCGGGGTGCCCTATTTTTTTAGCGGGCTGCATCATTCGAGCGATCCCGCAGGAGATGCTGTGTCGCTGGATGAGCCGGGGCGGCCGAATCCCTGGTTCACGACGGAGTTCTGGAGCGTGTGGTATAACGGCTATGGGTCCGGGCCGCGCGAGGCCCGTCTATTTGAGGACCGGACCTGGAAGATCATACAGCGGGGAGGCGGGGGATACAACTACTACATGGCGCATGGGGGCAGCAATTTTGGCTATACGAACAATGATGAGGATGCGGCGTCCTATGACTATGGGGCGGCGGTGGGGCAGGCGGGTGATCTTCGGCCTATCTATTATGGATTTAAGCGGGCGGCCTTGTTCGCGCGGAGCTTTGCTTCGGAGCTGGCGGAGAGGCGGGTCCATTTTTCTGATAGCGGTGTTGCCGTGGACGGATATGTGAGGGTGAGCGGTGATTCGGCGATGCTTCTTGCGAGGTGCGGATCGGGGCTGGTGGTTTATGGTAAGGCGGGGAGCTTGCTGGGACTGCGGTTTGAGGGTGGTGAGCGGGTTAGCGTGCGGGTACCGGGCGGGATGTTGCCGGATGAACATATTGTCGGTAGTGTGAGGGTCCTGGTGATGAACCTCGAGGCGACCGACCGGTGCTGGGTCATAGGGGACACGATCGTTTGCGGACCGAAGTATGTGGGGCGAGTTCGCGTTGAGGGGGGGGAGATCGAAATGGAGGTTGAGGATCCGGGTGACAGGGTTCACGCGGTAGTTTATACAGCAGAACGTGTGGCCCGGCTATTTTCTGCGGGGAGTCCGGTGAGGCCGGGAAGTCCGGTCCTAAGCGCAACAGTCGGCGGATGGAAAAAAACGCTCATGACGGGGCCGGTCCAGCAGGGGTTTGATGATCATGCGTGGGTTTTTGCTCAGCGGCCTTTGCAGATGGGCGCCGACGGAGACTCGACTGCGGAGGCGTGGTACAGGACTTTTGTGACTGCGGAAAATGATGGCGATTATACGTTGCTGGTAGAAGGAGCGGACAGGGGTTTGGCCTTTTTGGATGGCAGGCCGCTGGGGGCGGTGGATGTCAGGTCGGGGGCGATCCCGTTGCGTCTGACGAAGGGGCGGCATATGCTGGCGGTCTTTACGGCGCATGACGGGAGGGACAAGCTGGCCGCCTATATCGGGGGACTCGATTCCGTGGCCCGTAAGGGGTTATTTGGCCGGGCGCTACTGGTGAAGGGGCCTCCTGCGGTCAGGACACTGGATGGGTGGCGGGTTTTGAAAGATGGCGTGTTCAAGACCTATAAGATCGGCGATGATGTCTTCGACAAGAAGGCGGGGAAGGCGTGGTTCGAGACGGAACTTCCGGATGTGGCGCCTGGTGTGCGGCAGGCGGAGCTGCGGTTTGCCAGTGTCGATGAGAATGCGGACGTCTATATCAATGACCGGAAGGTTTTCCGGCATGAAGGGTGGAACTCGCCGTTCGATGTTTTGCTTGACCGGATAGATACGATGCGGCGGCCGGTGAAGTTGAAAGTTTTTATAGAGAACTATAGTAATGAGGGCGGGATCGATCAGCCGGTGCGTTTCTCGCCCTGGGCTTCTCCGGTAGAGGTTCGGGGATGGAGGATGAAGGGTGGACTTGGAGTGCCGGGGTCGGCGGCTGGTCCTTGTATATGGAAGGCGGAGTTTACTGTTCCGGCCAATCCCGGCTTTGTCAGTATCTGGCGGGTGAAGCCGGAAGGGCTGGGACATGGATCTGTCTGGGTGAATGGGCATAACCTGGGCCGGTATCCGGAGAAGATACCTGTGAATGGGCTTTATATACCCGAGTGTTGGCTGAGGCCGGGGCAGAACAGACTGGAGATCTTTGACGAGGAGGGGAGGGATGTTTCCCGTGTGAGGATAGAATTGGAAGAAGCTGCCAGCAGGCGGGTAACAACGTTGAAAGAGGGTATGGCCGATGACCTGGCGCGCTGGGTCGATCCTTTTATCGGCACGGCGAAGAGCGATGTCTTTACCAGGTGGGGCAACGAGGGCGGGACCTATCCGGGGGCGGTGGCGCCGTGGGGCTATCTGCAGCTGACGCCGGAGACCAGGCTTAACGGCGGGTATGACTATGGCGACAGCGTGATCCGTGTGTTCAGCTGTATGCATCATCCGAGCGGCTTTCCGAACGGCTCGGCGGGAAGGTTTTTTGTCATGCCGTTCCGGGGGGGCGTGGCGCGTCCTTTTTCTCACAAGGACGAGGTCGCAGAGCCGGGATATTATCGCGTTCGGCTGAGCGATGACGGTACATTAGTGGAGATGGTGGCTGACACGCTGGCCGGGCTATTCAGAATGACTTTCCCCGGCGGGGTCGAGCCCGAGATATTTGTGGGAGATACGGCGGGCATGTCGTTTGGGTTTAGTCAGCGATATATTGCCCGGCGCGCAGTACAGGGAGGAGAGGTGTTCTCTTTTGCGGCGGACGCAGGTCCGGTATTGGTGTGGATCGGTGCGGAAGGTGGCGATTTTGAATCTTTGCGTGGCTCCGTTCGCGAGGAATGGAACAGGGTATTGTCGGTGGTGGATGTACAGGAAGGCGGGGTGCGGGACAAGACTATATTTTATACGGCCTTGTATCATTCCCTGCTGGTGCCGTGGGTGTTGCCGGCCGGGGGATATGGGAGTTTTTCTCCCTGGGATTCCTACAGGAGCCTTCATCCCCTGTTGACCTTATTGTATCCGGATCGGCAGGCGGCTATGATGCGGGCGATGATGGAGGTCTATCGCAGACAGGGGCATCTTCCTGTGGAATCGATGACGGGGAATCACGCTGTGGCGATACTTGCAGACGCCTATTTGAAGGGTGTGAGAGCGGTCGACGCGGGTATGGCCTATGGCGCAATGATGAAGAGCCTGGTCAGGGGACCCTTTCAACAGGATGACCGGGAGGTATATGCGGACAGCGGATACATACCCATGACGGGTCCGGAGTCGGTAACGCGCACGGTGGAGTATGCCTATGACGACTGGGTGCTCGGGCAGTACGCGAGGTCGGTCATGGGGGATGCGAAGACGGCTGAGATGCTGGAGCGGCGATCGGCGGCCTGGCGGCGGCTCCTGTATGTTCCATCATTGCTGCTGCTGCCGCGGGTGGGGGATTCTTTTCGGGTCAGGCCGGGCAATGCGGGGTATAAGGAGGGAGATGCCTGGGTATACAGCTATTTTGCGCCGCAGGATGTGAGCGGCATGATCGACAGGATGGGCGGGGACCGGGAATTTGCGCTGCGGCTGGATTCTGCGCTGAAGGACAGGAGGATCGTATTCGACAATGAGACTGTTCTGCACGTGCCCTATCTCTTCAATTTTGCAGGCAGGCATGATCTGGCGATCTATTGGATCAATGAAATTATGCGGCACCGGTATAGTGACCGGCCGGGTGGGTTGCCGGGCAACGACGATCTGGGAGCGATGTCCAGCTGGTATGTCTTCAGCGCGCTTGGCTTTTTCCCGTGGTGTCCCGGGAGGCCGGATTATGCGGTTGGGACGCCGTTGTTTGGGAAGGTGGTGTTGCATCTTGCTGGGGGAAAGGATCTGGTGATACGCCGGGGGCGTGGCCCGATGACAGTGTCGCATCGAATGATTACCGCAGGCGGCGAGCTGGTATTGGGGGATGGTGTTGAGAAGGTGAGGCGGGCGCGGCCGGAGTTTGTGCTTTCGGGGATGAGGCTGGGGGCAGCGCGCGTACGGTCCGGAGACAGTGACGTGGTCCATTTTTTTGTCGAAAATAAGGGTGTTACAGGTGTGAAGATCGTGCGATTGTTTGTAGGGGGCCGGGTGGCGGGTATTGTGAATTGTTTTGTGAACGCGGGGCAGCGGGTTGGTGATTCTATCCGGTTTTGCTGGTATCCTTCAGGGGATTTTCGTGTGCGTTTGGATGGGGTCGATGTTGGTGTGCTTGCGGTAGCGCCGGGCGCTCTGCTGCCATCGCAGCCTGCCGTGGGTGATCCGGATATGCGGGTGATCGTTAGAATGGGCGATACCGTTAGTGTGGTCTACCCGGTACAGAATACAGGATGGAAAAAAGATTCGTATCGCTTGCCGATAATAGTTGACGACTCGGTGGTGGCGATCGATCCGGTGGTGCTGGAGGCGGGTGAGCAGAAGGTAAGAAAGATATCCCTGGCTGGCGCCAGGGTCGGCTGGCATCAACTTTGGATAGGTAAACGTGTCCAGCGGTACAGGGTTTGCGACAGTCCGGGTACGGCTTTGGTGCTTGACCTGGACAGCAACTGGAAAGACCGCTCAGGTTTTGGCAATGACGGTGTCGTTATGGATGGTCTGGTGCGTATGCCGGCGAGTCCCAGTCTGAATGACCTGGGCCGGCGGCTGACGATGGTGTTATGGGTATGTCCGGAAGGGCGTCGCCGGGGGCTGACGGATATATTTACGAATGGAGACAATCACGTACTGCAGGTCGTGGATGGCAGGCAGCTGACCTTTTTCGCCGGAGGGTGGGGTAGGGGAGACTGTACGGTCGATCTGCCGTCGGACTGGGAAGGGCGCTGGCACCTGATCGCCGGCGTTTGTGATGACAGCGGTCTTAGGGTATATATCGATGGTGTACGGTGCGGCGCCACGCCGTT
>JAFDYE010000448.1 GCA_018267585.1 Bacteroidota bacterium | reverse complement strand
TTATTTCATTGTAGAGGGTGTCGCGTTCCACGGGTTCGCGGCCGACCTGTTTGATGAGGCCTACCAGCTGGGCGGTCGACAGGGACGGCGTCTGCTCTTCGCTGCCGGCCATCGAGTAGATCTTCGTGGTATCGTCGATGGTGCCGTCCAGGTCATTGACGCCGAAGGAGAGGGTGAGCTGCGCGTTCTTGCGGCCGAGCATCGGCCAGTAGGCCTTGATGTGGGGGAAGTTGTCCATGAAGAGGCGGGCTACGGCATATAGTTTCATGTCTTCGACGACGGACAGTTCGGGGACCTTGCTCATGTCGTTGTCCTTATTCCGGAATTTGAGGGGGATGAAGGTGTTGAAGCCGCCGGTACGGTCCTGCAGTTCGCGCAGGCGGTTCATGTGGTCGATACGGTGGGCATAGGTCTCGATATGGCCATAGAGCATTGTGGCGTTGGTGTGCATGCCTTCTTTGTGGGCGGTCTCGTGGATCTTCAGCCAGCCGTCGGCGTCGACCTTGTCGGGACAGATGACGCTGCGGACCTCGGGGTGGAATATCTCGGCGCCGCCGCCCGGCATGGAGTCGAGGCCTGCGGCGTGGAGGGTCTTCATGCCTTCTTCGACCGTGAGCTTTGCCTTGCGGAACATATAGTCCAGCTCGACTGCCGTGAAGCCCTTGATATGGAGCTCCGGGCGGTGGGCTTTTATCTTTTTCAGGAGCTCGGCGAAGAACTCGAGGTTCATCTTTGGGTGCACGCCGCCGACGATATGGACCTCGGTGACGGGTTTGCCGTCGTAGCTCTTTACGATGTCGAGCATCTGCTGTTGGGTCAGCTCCCAGCCCTCGTCGCGGTGCGCATAGACGCGGGAGTAGGAACAGAAATTACAGGTGAAGACGCAGACGTTAGTGGGTTCGATATGGAAATTCCGGTTGAAATAGGTCTTGTCGCCATGTTTCCGTTCGCGGACGAAGTTGGCGAGGGCGCCGAGCAGCGGAAGGCTGCCTTTTTCGAATAAGAGGATGCCTTCTTCGGGTGTGATGCGTTGTTGGGCTATTATTTTCTCTCCGATCGAACGTATATCCGGGCTGGTGGTTCCCAAAAGGGTGGAGATGGCTGAAATGTCCATTGCTTTTGAATTAATCAGCAAATTTACCTATTAATTATTATCTTCCCTCATTAAAACAACACGGTAGTGAGCATTAAGTTCAGGCTGGTTTTGATGAATTTTCTGGAGTTTTTTGTTTGGGGCGCCTGGCTCATCTCTATGGGGAGGTATATGGGAGCCACGCTTCATTTTACGGGGAGCCAGATCGGGGACATATATGGGACCATGGGGGTCGCTTCCCTTTTTATGCCTGGTTTACTCGGTATCGTTGCTGACCGGTGGCTGAATGCGGAAAGAGTATTGGGGCTCTGTCATCTTCTCGGCGCAGTATTGCTGATATGGGCTTCTACTGTGACCAGCTATTCGATGCTGTATGTGATCATGCTCCTGAATTCGATGTTCTATATGCCGACGATCGCCCTTAATAATACGGTGTCCTATATTGTCATGGAGAAAAAGGGATTTAACATCGTAAAGGAGTTCCCGCCGGTGAGGGTATGGGGGACGGTAGGATTTATCTGCGCCATGTGGGTGGTCGATCTTCTGAACTGGACGGCCAGTGCGAGGCAATTATATATCAGCGCCGGGGCGGGGCTTGTCCTCGGCATTTATGCATTTACGATGCCGTCCTGTGAGCCTGTCCGTACGGGGAGGAAGAAAAGCCTCGTCTCTTCGCTGGGGTTGGACGCCTTTGTCCTGTTCAGGAACAGCAAGATCGCGGTATTCTTTCTTTTTTCGATGTTCCTGGGGGCCGCCTTGCAGATCACGAATGCTTTTGGACTGGCTTTCCTGGGTGATTTTGCCAATGATCCTTCCTATGCGAAGACGTTTGCCGTGGTGCATCCCAATATCCTGGCCTCTATCTCGCAGGTGTCGGAGACCCTGTTCATTCTGGCCATTCCTTTCTTCCTTCGACGATTTGGCATCAAGACGGTGATGCTGATCAGCATTTTTGCCTGGGTGTTCCGATTTGGTCTTTTTGGTATCGGCAATCCGGGCGGCGGTCTGGTATTCCTGGTCCTTTCGATGATCGTCTATGGCATGGCTTTCGATTTCTTTAATATCTCCGGGTCCCTATTTATCGAAAAGGAGTCGCCGATCACTATGCGGGCGAGCGCGCAGGGGCTTTTTATGATCATGACCAATGGGTTTGGCGCCTGGTTTGGCACC
>JAFDYE010000447.1 GCA_018267585.1 Bacteroidota bacterium | reverse complement strand
TTCATCAGCCACACCCCGTCGCCCATGCCGTCGAGCAGCAACGCTCCCGCCTCGGTCGAGAAATGGATCAGCTGTTCGTCGATGGTCCTGTCCTTGCTCTCTACCGCAAGGATTATGGGACTGCGAACGTCCCTTACGATCAGCTCCATGATTAGCCGCCGGACAGAGAGCATGGCTTCGGAGTGGGAGGAATAGATGCAGAATACCAGGGTAGCGTCGTCCTTTAACGACTCGGCCAGGTCGGCCGACGTATCGTCGGCAGCGTTCAACGCAATAAAGTTCAGCGTGTCCGAACGTTCGCCGGATGGATCGTATTCTACTCCCTGGAACAGCGGGATATATTTCTCCTGGTCGTCGAGGCCGAGCCATGCATCGTGGTCGCAGACCGGCCTTAGCGTACCGGGGAGATCGAACTCAATCGTCTTTTTTCCCGTATAGATGTAGTCGGCAGCGGCGTCCCCCAAATTCCACTTGTCGCTGGTAGCGTCATAGCTGTAGCCGATGGCCCGGAGGTCGGCCCTGTCGATACGGGTGTCCTGCATGTGATCGGCCATGACGACCGGGACATGCTGGCCGCCAATGCCGGGAAGGACGCGGGATACGCGGCGCTTGTACTCAAAAGGAGAATAGGGAATGTGCCCGATCGGAGGGATCGTCGCGGAAGCCTCCCGCCGGGCATAACGCTTCACGAGGTCTTTACATACCGGTATCTCGAACTCAGGATCTTCCGTGAGGGAAACGCGGATCGTATCTCCAATCCCGTCCTCCATCAACGTACCGATGCCGATAGCGGATTTTATGCGTCCGTCCTCGCCGTCTCCTGCCTCGGTGACACCAAGATGGAGAGGATAACAAAGCCCGAACTCCTCTTCCATCTGACGGATCAGCAGCCGGTAGGCCTGCACCATTACCTGCGGATTGCTGGACTTCATGCTGAGGACGATATTGTGATAGCTCTCGTCCCTGGCCACCCGAAGAAATTCCATAGCACTTTCTACCATGCCCATGGGCGTATCGCCATAGCGGCTCATGATGCGGTCGCTCAACGAACCGTGATTCGTACCGATACGCATGGCCGTGCCGTATTCCTTACAGATCTTCACCAGCGGGGTAAAACGCTGACGGATGCGGTCGATCTCCTCGTCGTATTCCGCGTCGGTATATTCGATCAGCTCGAATTTCTTCTTGTCGATATAGTTGCCGGGATTGATCCGTACCTTCTCGACAATACGGGCGGCTATCTCCGCGGCGTTCGGAGTAAAATGGATATCGGCCACCAGCGGGGTGTTGTATCCCCTGCGGCGAAGCTCGTTCCTTATGTTCAAAAGGTTCTCAGCCTCTTTCCTGCTGGGTGCGGTGATGCGCACGAGCTCCGCTCCGGCCTCGATACAACGGATGGACTGCTCCACCGTGGCGATCGTATCCATCGTATCCGTCGTGGTCATCGTCTGCACCCGGATAGGATGGCCGCCTCCTAAATACAAGTCTCCGATCTTTACTTCGATCGTCTTAAGCCTGGAGTACTTTGTCAGGGAATTACAATACAGCTGCATAAGAGGGTAAAGTTACGATAAAGCCGTGAGCCGGCTACCAGTCCTTTTCGGGTTGGTTCGGCGCCTTTATCTTGTTCTGATTGAGCTTGTTCTGCAGGTCGTTCTCCTTTTGTTGCAGCGCTTTCAGCAGCTGCTCGACCTGCTGCTTGTTCAGACGGCTGGGCTGCGGCTTTGGCTGCTGCTCCTGCTGTTGCTGCTGGTCCTTCTTCTCTTCCTTCTTGTTCTTTTGCTGGTCTTTCTTTTGTTGCTGCTGCTGCTGTTGCTGTTGTTGCTGCTTTTTCAGCTCCATCAGCGCCTTTTCCAAATTCTCCCTGGCGTCGACGTCAGAGGCGTCCAGCTTTAACGCAGACTTCCAGGCATCGATGCTCTCCTGCAGCTTTTTCTGCCTGATCATCGCGACGCCCTTGTTGTACCGGGCCTTTTCCTGCATGGCCTTGTCGGTGGTATGGGAGGCGCTGGCGTCATAGGACCTGGCGGCGTCGTCGAAGCTGTTCTTTCTGAACTGGGCATTGCCAAGATTATAGTTGGCGGCAGGATTGTCCGGCGCCTTCCGGACCGCGGATTGGTATTGCTGCAGAGACTGGTCGAGCTGCTTTTTCTTGTAGTATCTGTTGCCGCTGCGTATCTCGGGATTGCCATTTTGTGCGGCTGCCGGGAGCGTGGTGACCAGACCGGCGATGACAAACATCAGGACCCGCACCGGGACCCCGGAAGGTCTTGTACGCTGCTGCCGGCGCCGTTCTGCCAGGAAGAATTCTCCCAGCAACAGCAGCAAGGCCGCCGCCATGAACCACTGGAAATAGCTCTTGTAGTCGATGAATTCCGAGTCGCTCATTGACTTTTTCTCTGCGCCCTCCAGCTGCTGGGTCATGGTGATCAGCGCGTCGTCGACATTGTCCAGCCGAAGATACTGGCCGTTGGTCAGGTTGGACAGATTCTGCAGCTCGGGCTCATTCAGCTTTGACAACACCGTCTGCCCCTGGGCGTCCTTCTTCAGGTCTCCCGTCGCCGGGTCCACAATGGGTGAACCTTCGGGCGAACCGATCCCGACAGTGTTGATCATGACACCATTCTGCGCGAGCTTTTTGGCAATCTCCTGCGCTTCCGGGTCGTGGTCCTCTCCGTCAGAAACGAGCAGTATGGATTTATACTTTCTCTCCTTTGAATTAAATGCAGCATTGGCCATTCGCAGAGCCTCGCCGATAACCGTCCCCTGCGTCGGAACGTCGTCGGGACTGGCCTGCTGAATATACATCTTGGCCGCCCCATGGTCCGTCGTCAGCGGCATCTGCATATACGCGCGACCGGCGAAAAGGATCAGACCGATGCGGTCATTGTCCAGCTTATCCGTCAGCCGCAGCAACAGCTGCTTTGCCTTCTCCAGGCGGTTGGGCTTGATATCCCTCGCCAGCATGCTCTTGCTGACATCCAGCACCAGCATTACGTCGACGCCTTTGCGCTTCACGTTCTCCATTGCGCCGGGTATCTGGAAATTGGCCGCCCCCAGCACAAGTATAGCAAAGGCTACCAGCGCCAGTCCAACCTTTATCATAAACCGAAAGGGAGAGAAATTGCCTGTCAGCTGGCCTACGAGGGCCGGATCGCCCATCCGGAGCCTGGTCTTTTTCTTCCAGTTCAGGAAAAGCCACAACAGGAATAGCAGTATAGGAAGACCGGCAAGGCCGATAAGGAAATTTATATGTTCAATACGGTATTTCACAGTTGGTGCAAGATAGCCAATCAAACGTGCAAAAAGAATACCTTATTTCTTCCCTTCAAAAAAACCCATCGGCTTCAGAATATTTTTAACAATATGTAAACCGGTAGCGCCTAGGTCCTTATTGCGATCATCCGACTCCAGGTTGAGCACAAAGAAATAGGGGTGTTTGTTCTCTTCAACCCAGCCCAGGACCCAGCCGAGCGCACGCCCGTCCTCTTTGATAGTCTGTCCCGTCTTGTACACCAGCCGGTAGTTCGAATTGATCTCAGCCGGCATGATGCCCCGGACCAGCTTTTGCGGCCGGTTGTAGAAGGGCAGCTGGTCGAAATAAAGCCGCTTGATCAGGCCCAGCTGTTCATCCGACGTCAGCTTCAGATGATTGTCAAACCAAAAGCTGTCGATCGGGCCGCCCAGATCTTTGTTGCCATAACGAAGGCTGTCGATCCATTTTTTCAGGGTGTCTTTACCGATCTGCCCGGAAAGGCCGGCAAGATCCATATTGCCCATAGATGTCGTATCCTGAAACGCGTCTTTCAGGCTTCTCGATCCTCCGGCGGAGAATTTGCCGGCCAGCCTGGAGGTATCATCCTTTAATACCCCCGTCTGCAATGCTACCAACGCCTGTAAAATATCAAAGGTCCTGCCCGGCGCATAGGCGCTATCCTTATATCGCGGTAAATTACAAATGGTAAAATGCCCCTGCCCATTGTCGAACAGCGCAAAGCTCCCCTTTACTCCCGCCGAATCAAAATATTGCTGCAGGCTGTTATCGACGGTCACATTGTTTGGGGAACAGGCGGCAAAGACCGACGCCACCAAAAGAAAAGCAAAAAGGGTTCTGGACATTCCTTAATTTTTTGCAAATGTACGGGGACCGGCCGACTTCGCGCCATCAGTGGACCGGCCGACTTCGCGCCCTCACGCACCCCCCCCCGAATTCCGGCCATCAGTGGACCGGGGTTAATCCATCGCGATCGCAGACCCTCCCTATTCCTTCGGCAGATCGTATTGCCTGATCAGTCGCAGCAGCACGCCGTTGGTCCATCCAAAACCGTCCTGGCCAGGATACTCCCCTCCTCCCGCATCCTGGTTGATATCGACGACATTGTATTTTTCCATCAGCTTGCCCGTCTCCTTATACACTTTTTCGTTGAGCTTAACCCAGCGCGCGGCGATGTCGGCCGCCAGGTCTTTCTGGCCACAGCGGTCCAGCCCCCAGATAGTCATCCACTCGAGGGGCGCCCAGCCGTTGGGCGCGTCCCACTGCTCGCCCGTGTTGAACTCCGAGGTAGAGACGCCTCCGGGTTTCAGCAGCTTGTCCCGGATGACGGCGGCGACCTTTCTGGCGAGCAGACTCAAATAGTCGGGATGCTCATTGATAAAACAAAAAGGATACATTCCCCCCGGGTTGATGTGATTGCTCTGCTTCCCGGTCTTGAAATTATAGTCGGTATAAAAGCTGCGCGCCTTGTTCCAGCAGTACCTGTCGATCAGCTCGCCCCTGCGTATCGCCTTGCGCCGGTACTCGAGGTAGCTGCTGTCCTTGTTCATCAGCTTGGCCTTGGATATCGCCCACTCAAGATGATAGAGCAGCGAATTGAGATCGGGAGGGATCATATCGCTCGTACGGATGGTTATCAGATCCCTGCCGTCTGCGAACCAGCGGCTGGAAAAGTCGATACCGCTCTCGGCCGCAGCCCTCAGCTGCTCATACATTTCTATTTTGTCGCGGCCCGACTTCTGCGCCGTCAGCACGTCTTCCCGCCAGCTTTCCTGGCGCGGTACGGTAGCGTCATCCCAGTAACGGTTAAGGATATCCCCGTCCTTCAGCCGGACCACTCTCCGGTAGGCCTGGCCCGCCTTCAGCTTGCCGCTGCCGTCCATCCAGAACTGGTATTCCTTCTCCATCGCGGGCAGGAACTCCTGGTAGACGCTGTCGCCTCTGGCCTCTGCCAGCAGCGCGACCATGACCGAGAAGAAGGGCGGCTGACTCCGCCCCAGATAGTAGGTCCGGTTGCCATTGGGGATATGCCCATAATTCTCTATCAGGTAGGCGAAGTTCTTCACCATATTGTCGATCATCTCTATCTCCCCGCTCTCCTTCAGGCCCAGCATGGTGAAATAGGAATCCCAGTAATAGACCTCGCGGAAACGGCCGCCGGGAACAATATAAGGATATGGCAGCGGCAGCAGGGAGCTTCCTTCGACCGGCTTATCGGGCGTTCTTTTTAGTACCGCCCAGAGATTGCGGATATGCGTAACAACGTCCTCAGACGTATTGGTCTTGTAGTTATCGGTGGGAGAGCCGGGGACGTCAAAATTGTCCAGCACGAATTTCTTCAGGTCAAAGCCGGCGGCAGACCTCGCCGTCTCATAGTCCGCCAGGATCTCAGCCGGCTTTCGCTTGGGTATGCAATCCACAAAGGTCTTCCCGTCGGGAAAGACCTTGTTCATCTGGACGTCCACGAACAATTTCCCATAGATCTTGTCGGGAGGAGTCGTGACCAGGGGTTGCCCAAAAGAAAGAAAGGAACTTACTACAAAGAGTAAAATAAATCCGGTTCGGTTCATAATATGACAGGATATATGCCATATAAAAATAATGAAACCCCGTGAAGACTCACGGGGTTTTTGCTTGCTTTTGCTTATAACCAAGAAAAAAATATCGTTACAGCCGGAACCCGTCCGGCCATGGAGACTCTACTCTGCGCCGTCAATTTTCGCCCTGTTGACAGCGTAATTGCGCACGTTCTGTCCTACCGTCCGCCCGGCGTCGCAGTCGATCGCGTAGTGGATACCGGCATATATCCGCGAATTGGCCGCTTCCTGCGCCATGGCAGTATAGGCGCCGGCCCGCTCAGGAAGGATATGGGCCAGCACGGTAGCCGCCGCAAAGCTGAACATAGAGTGGCCGGAAACATATGACGGGAAATTAGGAATGCCGGTCAACGTTTTTATCCGGGGATCCATCTGCGTGGGCCGGGGGTTGAAATAGTAGTATTTGATGTCCCAGCAGGATATCGCCGCATCCATCTCCGCCATGTTCAGCAGCGCCAGGTTACGCGCCCACCGCACCTCGCTATAATTCATTTTGACGAAGTCCTCGGAGGCAATAGCATTCCAGTGACCCGGAGGGGTAAAGGTTCCGACCCCGTCTGCCCAGTACTGCACGATGCGCATCTGCTCCCGGCTGGGGTTCTTTATCGTATTGTAGGCATCCAGCGTAGCCTGTTTCATCTGGTCGCTGCTCGTGGAAGGGGGAGGACCCGGTCGCAGGGCGACGATCGCCGCCGAGTCACATAAAAAGCCTTTAACCTTCCCGAACAAGGGCAGCATTGGCGGCCTTCCCGGTGTCTCCAGGCTGAACCAGGGCGTCTGGTTCTTCGACTGCGTAACGGTGACAAAATTGTTCCAGTCCGTCTGCGAGCCCACCGCCTTGCCGGCGTTATCGGCTCTTCCCCGTGCAATAAAGACCTCGGCGATCTGGCGGCCCAGGGTCTCACCCGCAGCAACGTCGCTGCGCGTAGCCGCTCCGGACGCGATCAGGCTCAGCTCCTGGTCGTTCAACCGTTGCTGGATACTGGCGACTTCGCCTGGGAAGAGCAGCTTCATCATTTCCGCCGTCACGCCTGCCAGGACCGCCCCCTCCGAAGGATAGGAAGGAAGGGTGCTCTTGCCCGCCAGTGCCTTGACAGTAGAGTCTACACGATATGGCGCCGGACGATTGTATACACCCTTGTAATGCCAGCACGCCACCAGCGCGTCGTATTGCGCCGCGCTGACATAAGCATAGGCGCGCGCCGCGTATGGAGGATTCGAAAAAGGGAACAGCGGATAGGCAAACGGGTTGGCCGCATTTGGAACCGGATAGCTGCCGTCGGCGTTCTGGTAAGGCGGAAGATTGTATTTCGCCATGAGGTCGCGCATGATCTCATTCCACCGCAGCACCCCGCCGGCGCTCCAGTATTTTATCTTATCCTGCATGTCGCCGCTGAGATGCGCCTGGTAACCCTTGATCTCGTTGAGGTCTGCGACATATAACGGAGAGTTTGTCGCGGCGGGAGCGGCTACCGGGAAAGAATCGGGCCGGGAAAGCAGGACGAGCTTCCAGCTGCCGGCATTCAGGTCCTGATTGGCCGGCTGCAGCGGTGGCAGGTCCGCCGTACGGTCGGATACCCTTTTATCGCAAGCGCTTGCCGCCACCATTACACCAAGCGCCCAAAACAATATCTTTTTCATAAATTATTTCTTTGGCTTTTTTGAAAAATTCAGGATATAAAAGAACCCGATGTCAAAAGATTTGGACTGGCCGACATTACGCCCGGCAACCGTATAGCTTCCCCCGCCGGTAATGGAAAGGCCTTTGGGGTTCCTGAGCTCGTATTTGAAATGTGCTCCAACCATCGTCGCATTCATTTTGTTGCTCGGGAACGGCATATCGTTCCTCCGGATGTCAAAGCCTCCCTGTGTCGTCATATTGGACGCAACGGCCTCGAGTACCAGGTTGTTGGCGCGGTAACCCGTCCTGAAATTAAAGGACCAGAAGTTGGGCATGTCCACTCTGTTGGTCGCATGCAGGGACGTGGTGTAATAGGCGTCCCGGTCGATCGTGATATCGCTGCGAAGGGTGTAGGTCGCCGACCCCGTAGTAAAGAAGTGCCCCAACTGGTAGTCGAGTATGATCCGGCCGGAGGCAGTCCTGCTATGCAGGCCGAGGGACAGCGGAAGATAGTCGGCGATATAATTGGTTAGCGGCAACGACCCCCCCGCCAGGGTATAGACCGAAAAGGTTCCCTTCCCCAGTTGCATCTGCACGGGCAGCCATTTCACCCAGGCGGAAAGATCCTGGACCCCGTGCTGTCCGTGGAGGGTGCCGGCGGAGGCCCTGGTCCAGATATAGGGCACGCTAGCGACGATGTTCAGCTTTTTGGTGATGCCATAGGTACCCATCACCCCTACCATCTGTGTGGTGACCGTGCCTATGTTCTGGTTGTTCCGCTTAAAGGTCCCTTCCCAGTAGTGGTCCCAGCTGCTGTAACCATAGCTGGGGCCGGCGCAGAGAAGATTCTTATTCATCATGATACCGTCCTCGTCGGTCTGCGCCTTCAGCGTGAGAGGCAGCAACCCGATCAATGTAACGGCGATTAGCATTAGTCTGGCCATAAAAATGTTTTTAGAGTTTAGAAGCGGATATTCATTCCGATATTGACCACATAGTCCGCAAATGCGGCGTCACCGTGCGCCGTAACACCGGTCAGCTGTGTAGTTATCTTTTCCGGGACGCTCTGGGTGCGGTTACGGACAAGGGCCACCGGAACGAAGGCATACAGGGAAACCTTGTTCATCACATAAGTTACGCCCGGCTCGGCGGAGATGATATATCCCGGTCTTCTGAAACCGTTGCTGCCGCCCACGAGGTCATGGACCGGAAGGCACTCGTCGCGTACACCCGCGGAAAAAGCCCAGCGGCCCGCCATTACGTTGACGCCAAGCCGCGCCATCAGCTGGTCGGGAACGCTCATGACATCGCTGCCATTCTTGACGGCAGAGGCCGAAGCCGTTCCGCCACGCGCAGTAGATGTCCCGTTGACCTCGCGGGGATTGACGAGATAGTAGAAATTGCCATAGAAGCCTACGGCG
>JAFDYE010000446.1 GCA_018267585.1 Bacteroidota bacterium | reverse complement strand
CTTGGCCAGATCGCCAAACAACGCGAGGTCCAGCACCAGGGGCGCAGCCAATATCGAATCCCGGCAAAGGAAATTGATCTTGATCTGCATGGAGTAACCCAGCCAGCCAAAAATGTCAATATTGTCCCAGCTCTCCTTGTTGTCTCCATGGGGAGGATAGTAATTGATACGGATCTTGTGGTACAGTTCGCTGTACAGCTCAGGAGCCAGGTCCGGACGCAGGATATCTTCCAGCACGCTTAATTTACTCACCTCCTTTGTTCTGAAATTATCCGGCTCGTCCAGCACATAGCCGTCCCTGTTGCCCAATATATTTGTGGAGAACCACCCCTTCACACCAAGCGCACGGGCCTGCAAACCGGGCGCGATGATCGTCTTCATCAACGTCTGGCCCGTCTTGAAATCCTTGCCGCCGATCGGCGTATCCGTCTGTTTAGCCAGCTCCAGCAACGCAGGGATATCCACCGTGAGATTCGGCGCGCCGTTCAGGAAGGGAACACCAAGACGAACAGCCGCATAGGCATAGATCATGCTCGGCGCGATCCGCGGATCATTCTCCCTCAACCCCTTCTCAAAAGCCGCAAGGCTCTCGTGCACCTCCGAAGGCTCGATATATTTTTCGGTAGAGCCGCACCAGACGATCACCAGCCGGTCACAGCCACGGGTATCCTGAAACCGGGCGATGTCCTCCATCAGCATCTCGGCCAGGACCATCTTATTCGCGCCTTCCTTGATATGCGTTCCATCCAGGTTCTTAATGTAATTCTTGTCAAAAACCGCCTTCATGGGTTTCAAAGCCTCCAGCTCGGAGCGCAACTGATCCAGCGTATGCTGCTCCAGCACCTTCGCACGGCTGGCTGCGACATAGACGTTGTCCTCATATACGTCCCAGCCGCCAAAAACGATGTCCTGCAGCTTAGCCAAAGGAACAAACTCCTTGATCTTCGGATAATTCTTGCCATTCTTACGATTCAAATGAATATTCCCCATCTGGGTCAGGGACCCGACAGGCTGCGCGATCCCTTTCTTAACAGCTTCTACACCAGCAATTAAAGTAGTAGCCACTGCCCCCAGTCCGGGGATAAGTACGCCTAACCTCCCAGTCGCTTCTTTTACTTCCATTTTCGATTTTGGTTTT
>JAFDYE010000445.1 GCA_018267585.1 Bacteroidota bacterium | reverse complement strand
TGAAGGCCATCGAACGTTTCACACGTCCGCAGCCGCGTTATACGGAGGCCTCCCTGGTAAAAAAACTGGAAGAGCTGGGCATCGGCCGCCCCTCGACCTACGCCCCGACTATTTCCACGATCCTGAAAAGAGGATATGTCGAGAAAAGGGACAAGGAGGGAGTAAAAAGAGATTTCCGCATCCTGTCGCTGAAGAACGACAAGATCGAAAAACTGGTCGAGCAGGAAAATACAGGCGCCGAAAAGTCCAAACTATTCCCCACCGATCTGGGTCTGGTGGTGACGGACTTCCTCAAGCAATACTTCGACGACATCATGGACTATCATTTCACGGCGCGCATCGAAGAGGAATTCGATGAAGTAGCCCGCGGCAAAATGCAATGGAACAAGATGATCGATGATTTCTACAACCCTTTTAAAAAAGACGTCGACAATACGATCGAAACGGCCGAAAGAATTAAGGGAGAAAGAGAGCTAGGTATCGATCCCCAGAGCGGCAAAAAGGTCGTCGCCCGTATGGGCCGCTATGGTCCCATGGTGCAGATCGGCGACGTCAACGACGAAGAAAAACCGCGTTTTGCAAAGCTCAAGAATACCCAAAGCATCGAAACGATCAGCTATGATGAGGCGATGGAGCTGTTCAGGCTTCCCCGCAACCTCGGGCCTTTCGAGGAAAAGGACGTGACGGTCAATATCGGTCGCTTTGGTCCCTATATCGCACACGACGGCAAGTTCTATTCGCTGGGTAAGGAATTTGATCCCTATACGATCACCTATGAACAGGCTACCCCGATCGTAGTAGAAAAACGTTCGGCGAAAGAGCAGCGCACCATCAAGGTCTTCGAAAAGGAAAAGATACAGCTGCTCCGCGGTCCCTACGGCCCCTATATCAAACAGGGATTACGCAACTACAAGCTGCCGAAAGAAAAACAGGAAAACGCTGCCGACCTGACGCTGGAAGAGGTAAAAGCCATTATCGAAGAGGTCAAGGCTAACCCGCCCAAACGGGTTCCCCGCAAGAAAAAAGGAAGCTGAGGCGCGACGGTCGATCAGCTTATTCCAAAAACGGGAAATCATCCCCGCCGGCCGCAGCGACCCTGCGCAGTCTGGCAACCGTTTTGCACGCAATTTAATGAACAATCCATGCGTTAGTGTGGATAAGAAAAAGTTGCGGGTCTTATAAATAGGCCCGAACTTAACATAGTATAATCGAGCGATCTCAAACCACATGCAGGAGAACAAAGAAATAATAGCGCTGTTTCACCTGATCGACGATCCCGACCAGGAAGTCTTCGATTCGGTAAGCACCAGGATCGTCAGCTATGGAAGAGGCATCATACCGAACCTGGAGGACCTCTGGGAGAATACCATCAGCAACGACGTCCAGGAAAGGATCGAGCTGTTGATCCACCGGCTGCACTACCAGGACCTGACGGAGGACTTCACCAACTGGAAGGGCAGCAGCTACCAAGACCTGCTCACGGCCTCCCTGCTGCTGGCCAAGTTTCAGTACCCCGAGCTAGCAAGCACGCCCGTCCTGCAGGAGATCGAAAAGCTTCGCCGCAACATCTGGCTCGAGCTCAACAGCTATCTGACCCCGCTGGAGCAGGTGAACGTCCTGACCAGCATTTTATACAACTACTACGGACTAAAGGGCACCGAGGTCGCCTATCAGCACCCCGAAGAATTTCTGATCAACAAGCTGATCGAAACAAAAAGGGGCAATGCAATTACTAACGGTATCCTGTATCTGCTGCTCAGCGAGCTGCTGGACATCCCCATCAAAGCGATCAATATCCCCCGCCAGTTCGTCCTGGCTTATATCAAGCCCTACTACGACGAGAACCCCGAAAAACTCAGCCCGCAGCAGCGCATCGAATTCTTTATCGACCCGATGAGCGGACAGGTCTTTTCCCACAAGGACGTCGAAAGCTATTTCAAACGCGTCTCCGTCCCTCCCGTTGCTTCTTATTTCAAACCGCTCACCCACAACCGGATTATCCAGACCGCTCTCGAAGAATTTTCCAAATGCTTCGACGACGAGCGCAATGCTTATAAGAAGCAGGAGCTGATGGACCTCGCTAAACTGGTCGGAGACTAGCGTTGGCGGGACTTCGTGCGGGTTAGCCGCTCGCAAACGCCAAAGGGCCGTCCCCGTCGGAACAGCCCCTGGCCTATTTGTCGAACCAAGACAAAACTTTTCAAACCTGCCACGCTTGGAATGGCGGGTTAACTATTTCTATTTTCCCCACACCGTCCACTGAGCCGTCCAGTCGTTGGTGGCGTCCAGCGCTCCGATATAGCTGACCTTGTCAAAGAAAGCCGTGTTCAGTGCAGTCAGATCGAACTTAGCCGCGGTGCTCAGGGCCGGAGAGCCCGATGCCGGCTTCAGGTTAGGAGCAGCGTTGTTGAACGGAGCCGTCAGCATGATGTCGGCCGCGTTGGCGTACAGCTTGCTGCTATTGGCGCCCTCCGTCAGGGTTTTCAGGATTGTAGCGTCCAGCGTCGTGTAGCCGCCCGGCATGCCGGCGACCTGGTAAGGATTGGTCACGGAATGCAGGAAGCTGTTGTAGAATTTGGAGGTTCCGTTCGCATAGTAGTTGCCGGTAGAGTCATTCTCTACAACGAGACCGGCCTTCTGACCGCCCATTACGATGGAGTTGGCCAGGATGAATTTGCAGCCCCTTCTCCAGCGCATGCCATAGCCATAGTCGGCCTTGGTACCGGAAGCGTTGTTCGGGCCGATAGCCGTGAAATTCGACAGCGTCGGGGAAGTAATGGGCGTCTTGCCAAGTATCAGACCATTCGAAGGATTTACGTTGTCCACTTCGAAATTGT
>JAFDYE010000444.1 GCA_018267585.1 Bacteroidota bacterium | reverse complement strand
TTTATAAAATCGGCAAGCGGGGTTTCATCTATTATAACCGGTTTATCAAGCCGGCGCTGGTGGGGTTGTCCGGACCCTGGATCTCGGGGGGGATCGAGTTCAACTGGCCCCAGCATCATCGTCCGGGCACGTTCTCGCCAGTGGATTTCTCGATCGAAGAGCACGCGGACGGCAGCAAGACGGTCTGGATCAACGAAGTGGAGAACATGTTCCATACCAAGGGCATGGCAGGTTTTACCCTTCACCCGGATAAGGCCTACCTGGAGATCAGCGCGAGGCTGCTCAACCGGACCCCGCTGCCCCAGACCTTTCTCTGGTGGGCAAACCCGGCGGTGAAAGTGAATGATCACTATCAGTCCGTATTCCCGCCGGACGTCAATGCCGTATTTGACCATGGCAAGCGCGATGTATCCTCTTTTCCGATCGCTACGGGGACATATTACAAGGTAGACTATTCGCCGGGTACCGATATCTCGCGTTATAAGAATATCCCTGTTCCGACGTCCTATATGGCGATCCGGTCGAACTATGATTTCATGGGGGGCTACGAGCACGATGCGAGGGCAGGAGTGCTGCACGTTGCCGATCACCACGTAAGTCCGGGCAAGAAGCAGTGGACCTGGGGGCACGGCGACTTCGGGCGGGCCTGGGACAGGAATCTTACGGACGAGGACGGTCCTTATATCGAGCTGATGGCCGGCGTCTTTACGGATAACCAACCGGATTTCACGTGGCTGATGCCGTATGAAGAAAAATCGTTCGTACAATACTTCCTCCCTTACCGGGAGCTGGGGATGGTCAGGAACGCGACAAAGGATCTTCTTGCCGGCATAGAGAAGACCGGCGATCTGCTGACTGTGCGGGTCTTTGCCACGTCACCGCAGGACGGCCTCGTACTTCGGTTGTTCCATGACGGGAGACTGCTCGATCAGACCCGTTGCAATGCCAGGCCTGAAGACGTGTTTGTCTGGACGCTGCCGGTGGAGGAGGGGATCGGGCCGGAGAACCTTAGCTGGCAGATCGTCGATGGAACAGGAAGAGAGCTGCTTAGCGATGACCCGGTCAGGCACCGTGGCGGCGATATCCCTGAACCCGCAAAGGCGGCGCTTGCGCCCGAGCAGATATCCAATAACGAGCAGCTCTATCTTACGGGACTGCACCTCGAGCAATACCGGCACGCGACCTACAGTCCGCTGCCATACTATCAGGAAGCGCTGCGGCGTGATCCGGGTGATATCCGCAGCAACAATGCGCTTGGTCTTTGGTATCTGAGGAGGGGGCAGTTTAAGAAAAGCGAACCGTTCTTCCGGAAGGCTATTGCAACGCTGACGAGCCGCAATCCCAACCCCTACGACGGGGAGCCTTTTTACAATCTGGGGCTGGCCCTTCAGCTGCAGGGGCGGACGGATGAGGCCTATGACCAGTACTATAAGGCCTGCTGGAGCAGCGCCTGGCAGGCCGCCGCCTGGTTTTCGCTGGCCCAGCTGGACATGGTAAAAGGCGACTGGCAGCGTGCGCTGGAGCACGTCGGGCATGCGCTGGACAGGAACAGACGAAACAGCAGGGCCTGGATGCTGAAAGCCGTCATCCTGAGAAAGACGGGACAGTCTTCGCGGGAGGTCTGCATACGCGGTCTTGAACTGGATGAATTCAATCTCCCGCTGTACTTCGAGCTGTTCAAAAATGAAAGGGGGACGCTGGACAGGCTCAGGGTGCTGGCCAGGGGATCCGTACAGAACTATATCACTTACGCCCTGGACTATGCGGCCGCGGGGCAGTATAGCGATGCGATCGAATTCCTGTCCCTGTATACCGGCGCCGGGTATCCGATGGTGGGCTATTACCTGGCCTGGTGGCACCACCTGGCGGGGAATGACGCTGTTTCGACGGAGTGGCTGCTGAAGGCGGCCGCTATCGGGCCCGGTCACTGCTTCCCCAACCGGCTGGAAGATATCGCGGTCCTTCGTTATGCCGGTTCTGCCAACAAGGAGGACGCGAAGGCTCCCTATTACCTCGGAAATCTCTGGTACGACCGGCGGCAATACGACGAAGCGATCCAGCAGTGGCAGCTTTCCGCCGCCCGGGACGGCTCTTTTTCTACGGTGGCGCGCAACCTGGGGATCGCCTATTTCAATAAGAAGGGTGATCCGGATAAGGCTCTCGGGTTCTATACGACGGCGTTTTTGCTGGACGAGACAGATGCCCGGGTGCTGATGGAGCTGGACCAGCTGCGCCGGCGTCTCAATTTCGATCCGCGGCAGCGGCTTGATATTCTCGAGCGGCACCTGCCGCTGGTGGAACAACGCGACGACCTTTACCTGGAGAGGGCAGCCCTTTATAATTTCCTGGGCAGTTATGAGAGAGCCTGGCAGCTGATCATGGACCGTAAGTTCCATCCCTGGGAAGGAGGCGAAGGCAAAGTGTCGGGTCAATATATTTACAGCCTGGTAGAGATGGCCAAACAGGATATTCATGCCGGACAGCTGCAACGGGCGATTGGCTGGCTGGAAAAGGCCCAGGTATATCCGCATAGCCTGGGTGAAGGAAAGCTGCCAGGAGCGCGGGAGAACGATATATTCTACTGGCTTGGGATTGCCTGTGAAAGGGCTGGCGATCCCGCGCAGGCTGCCGCGTTCTTTCAGCGGGCGGCGCAGGGTGACGCGACGCCTGCGGCAGCGTTATTTTACAACGATCAGCAGCCGGATAAGATATTTTACCAGGGGCTGGCCTTGAAAAAACTGGGCAGTCATGCCCTTGCCGAGCGGATATTTGACGGTCTCCTCGAATATGGAGTGACGCACCTCGAAGAGGAGGTAAGGATCGATTATTTTGCGGTATCGCTGCCCGATCTGCTGATCTTCGAGGACGACGGGAAGACCCGCCACCAGGCGCACTGTTACTATATGATGGGACTTTCGCACCTTGGCAGCGGCAGGAAGGACGAGGCAACCGGCTGTCTGCAAAAGGTGCTCGGGCTGGACGCGATGCATTTTGGCGCGAGGACGCATCTGGTCCTGGCCGGAAAAAAGAAAGAAGAGGCTTTTATAACGATATAAATGGTTTGTTGATGAATCAAAGAATTGTTTTTCTTTTTGCCCTATCGGTGTTTTGCAGCAAGGGGCTTTTTGCCCAGGAGACCCTGTCGCTTTCGGGGGAATGGAGTGTTCGGCTCGACCCTCAGAAGACGGGGGAGCAGCAGGGCTGGTACAAGCAGCGTTATGAAAAGAAGATAGTGCTGCCCGGCACGCTGGATGATGCGGGCATCGGCGCCCCGCCAACGCTTACCGATCAGCGGTTGGGGAAGGACGTGATGGTGCACCTGACGAGAAAACACAGCTATATCGGCTATGCCTGGTATGCGCGGGAAGTGAATATCCCCGAAAGCTGGAAGGGGAAGGTGGTTGACCTAATTCTTGAAAGGGTCCTGTGGACCAGCCGGGTCTGGATAGACGGCGTCGAGGCCGGAACCAGGGAAAGCCTCTCCACGCCCCACCGGTATGACCTGCATCCAGGGACGGGCAGACACCTGATCGTCATTTGCATCGACAACAGCAGGAAGTATGATATCTCTCATCTGGATATGGCCCATGCCTATACGGAGGGAACCCAGATCATCTGGAACGGCATCATCGGAAAGATGCAGCTGGTCGCGAGGAACCGGACTTATATACGGTCGGTGCAGGTGTATCCTTCGGAAAAGGACAGGACAGTTGCTGTGACGACGTCTTTGTCCGACGATCCGGGCCGGCGGGAAAAGGGGGTGTTGCGTCTGCAGGTGCTGGACAGGAATAAAAAGATCGTTGCTCAAAAAGTGCTGACGCTTGCGGCCGGCCAGACGAAGCTGTCGACGGCCATTGCTGTACCGTCCTGCAAGGCCTGGGACGAGTTCAACCCGGAGCTGTACACGGTGAACGCCGTGTTGGATGCGGGGGGAAGGGACCGGGCTACGGCGGTGCTGGGGATGCGTGATCTCGGCAACAGCAACAGTCTGCTTTCGATCAACGGCCGACGGTTGTTCTTACGCGGAACGCTGGAGTGCAATATCTTTCCGCTGACGGGTCATCCGCCGATGGATCGAAAGGGCTGGCTGAAGGTGTTCTCGACGGCGAAAGCATACGGCCTCAATCACCTTCGATTCCATTCCTGGTGTCCACCGGCCGCTGCGTTCGAGGTGGCCGATTCGATGGGGTTCTATCTGCAGGTCGAGCTGCCCTTCTGGAACAAGAATGCCGGCATGGACGGGGTGGTAGACGGTTTCCTGGAAGAGGAGGCTTTGCGGATCAGCCGGGAGTACGGCAATCATCCGTCGTTCTGTCTCTGGTCGATGGGCAATGAGCTGGACGGCGATTTCGACTGGCTGGCGGGTATGGTCAAACGGCTGCGCAACGAGGACCCGCGTCATCTGTATACCTCCACCACGTTCACCTTCCAGGCGGGACATGGTAAATGGCCGGAGCCCGGAGACGACTACTATATAACGCAGTATACGAAAAAGGGCTGGATCAGGGGCCAGGGCATATTCAACACCATCCCGCCGGATTTTAAAAGCGACTATACAAAAGCGGTAGACGGGCTGCCGGTGCCCGTTCTCATCCATGAGATGGGACAATACTCCGTCTATCCCCGGCTGGAGGAGATACGGAAATATACCGGTGTGCTGGACCCGCTGAATTTCAAGGCGGTCCGGAATGACCTGGACCGGAAAGGTCTGCTTGCACTGGCGCCCGCCTTTACTAAGGCCAGCGGGGTGTTCTCTGCAGGACTTTATAAAGAAGAGATCGAGCGGGCGATGCGGACGCAGGGCATCAGCGGATTTGAGCTGTTGGACCTCCACGATTTTCCGGGCCAGGGGACGGCGTTGATCGGTATCCTGGACGCTTTTTGGGACAGCAAGGGGCTGGTGACGCCGGAGGAACATCGGATGTATTGCTCGCCCGTCGTGCCATTGCTGCGGTTTGATCGGGCCTCCTATACCAGCGATCAGCGTTTTGACGCGTCTGCCGAGGTCGCGAATTTTGGCGCCGGCGTGCTGAGGGGCTGCAAGCCCGTATGGACCGTCAGGGATGCAGCGGGTCGTCTGGTCTTTTCCGGAAGCCTGGCGTCGCGGGACCTGTCTGTCGGCAGCGGACAGCGGCTGGGTGAGATAAGCTTTGATCTGCGCGGCATTCGGGCTGCCGAAATGCTGACGATCGAACTGAGCCTGATGGGTACACCATACAAGAACAGGTGGAAGATATGGGTCTATCCTTCTTCGGCCGCCGGTGTGGTGTCTTCGGACGTTGTTTTCGATACTGTGCTGGATCAGGCGCTGGTCCATTTAAAGGAAGGAAAGAAAGTGCTGCTGAATCCTGATACGGCCAGCATCAACGGGGTAGCGGGACGGTTTGCTCCTGTGTTCTGGAGCCCTGTCCATTTCCCCAACCAGCCGGGCACGATGGGGATACTCTGTGATCCGAAGCATCCGGCACTGAAGGATTTTCCTACGGAATTCCACTCCGACTGGCAGTGGTGGGATATGATCACCGCTTCAAAGACCATGATCCTGGATTCGTTGCCTGCGATGAATCCGATCGTGCGGGTCATCGACAATTTCTTTAAGAACAGGAAGATGGCGGACGTGATCGAGGCGAGGGTCGGGCGCGGCCGTCTGCTGCTTGCTTCTGTCGATATCACGCACGACCTGGACCGCCGGCCGGCGGCGCGTCAATTGAGGTATAGCCTGGAGAAATATATGCAAGGTGAAGCATTTATGCCGGGTGTCGAGCTGACGCCGACGCAGCTGGGGCAACTGGTCGGGGCTTCGCCGGCGGCGTTGCATGATCAGGTTGACAAATATCTGAAGGAGGCTGCGGGGAAGGTTCGTCTGCTGGTACAGCATACGAGCGCCGACAGCTTCCCGGAGACCTTTGATCCTCGTGCGGGGAAATGGGCGATGGGGAAGTCTTCATCGTGGATGTCGGGCTTCTATCCGGGGGAGCTCCTTCGTCTTTTCGAGTACACGCATGACAGCGCGCTCTATCGGGAAGCAGTGAAAAAGCTCAGTCAGCTGAAAAAGGAACAATACAACAAGGATACGCACGATCTTGGCTTTATGATCTATTGTCCGTTCGGGGAGGCAAACCATCTCGCGCCATCTTCCGGCTACCGGGACGTTCTGCTGAACAGCGCGAAGTCTCTGGCATCCCGTTTTAGTCCGGCCGTAGGATGTACACGGTCCTGGAATTCGGCTCCTTCGCAGTTCATGGTGATCATCGACAATATGATGAACCTCGAGCTCTTGTGTGAAGCAACAAAGCTTTCGGGGGATTCGTCCTTTTACCGCATCGCCGTGACGCATGCAAATACGACGATGAAGAATCATTTCCGGCCCGACCACAGCTCATACCATCTCGTTATCTACGACCCGCAGACGGGGGCCATAGAGAAGAGACAGACGGTACAGGGTGCCGCAGACGAATCCGCCTGGGCCAGGGGACAGGCCTGGGGACTCTATGGCTATACGATGATGTACAGGGAGACGGGCGATCGTCGCTACCTGCAACAGGCGGAGGATATCGCGGGCTTTATCCTGCCCCGGCTGCCCGAAGACAAGATACCGTACTGGGATTTCAACGCTCCCGGTATACCCAATGCCAGCAGGGACGTGTCGGCCGGAGCCGTCATGTGCTCCGCGCTGCTCGAGCTGTCGGAATATGTGGAGCCGCGGAAGGCGCATGAATACAAGAGCTCTGCCGAGGCGATGCTGCGGTCGTTGCTATCGCCTGCCTATTCCTCGGCCGGGGGTGAGGATGGAGGGTACCTGCTAAAGCACGGCGTCGGGAATTTTCCAAAGAACTCCGATATCGACGTATCCATTATTTACGCGGACTATTATCTCATAGAGGCAATGCTGCGGTATCAGCATCCTCCGCAGGCGGATACGATCCTTTCGAGATACAGGCGGGCCATCTCGGGTGTCAACGCTATGCGATCGCAGGAGGTCGCCCGACTGGTGTCGGGCTATGACAGCGTGAAGCAATGGCCGGATATCGTTTATGGCGACACGGCGCGCGGCTTCTGGTCGCCCCTGGCGCACCTGGACAGGATCAGGACCCTCGCGCTGGAATGGTCGGACCCGGGGTCCGGCCATTTTCATGACAAGGCCGTCTGGCGCGTGATCAACGGTGCGCTGGATAACTGGCTCGAAAAGCGCTATCACAACAGCAACTGGTGGCACAATGAGATCGGCGTCCCGCAGCTGATGAGGGATATCCTGGTGGTGTTGCACGATACGCTCAGCTCCGCCCGTCTGAATGGCGCCTTGCAGGTATTGGGGCAGTACCGGCTGCAGCAGCCGGGCAACGGCGCGAACCTGGTATGGAGCGCCGATCTGGGCCTCCACTACGGCGCACTGACGGGCAACGACAGCCTGATCAGGGTATGCGCCGACCGGCTGGCAGGCGAGGTCCACATAGCTACGGGGGACGGCATTCAGTCCGACTACAGCTTTCACCAGCACCTGGCCCGTCTGCAGATGTATCAGTACGGGGCTGCTTACCTGGAGCAGAACGCCCGTCTGGCGTGGGAGCTGAAGGGTACGACCTGGGCCTATCCGGAAGACAGGATCCGGTTGCTGACCAGCTTTGTGCTCGAGGGATGGCAGTGGATGTGCAGGGGGGTAAATACGGTTCCCGGTACTATCGACCGGTCGGTCAGCCGCATCGGCGCGCTCCATTCCGCCGATCTGCGCGGCACGATACCCTATCTCTGCGAGCTGGATCCATCGAGGGCTGACGAGTTGCGGGCCCTGGCGGCGCGCCAGAACGGCGTCGGCCAGCCGCTGGAGGGGTTCCGGTATTTTCCCCGGTCGGATTTTTCGGTCTACCAGGACCGTCGGTTCGGCTTCTTCCTCAAAACGATGTCGGACAGGACGCTTCCATCCGAGTCGATCAACAGTGAGAACCTGAAGGGCCGCTGGCTCAATGCGGGTGATGCCTATACGATCGGCAATGGGGAAGAATACTTCAACCTGATGCCGGTATGGGACTGGGAGCACCTGCCGGGTGTGACGGGCTGTGCTGCGGCCGATGGGGGTGGAAAGCTCGTTCGTCATGCCTTCACGGGTAGCGTTTCGGACGGGAAGGGCGGAGTGACGGTCATGGACTACCAGCTGGGCGAGGTATTAAAGGCGCGAAAGTTCTGGGCCTGTCACGATGGCGTCGTGGTCTGTCTTCTTGGTGACCTGCGGTCTGACGCTGCTGCGTATACGACTATCGATCAGTGCCGGTGGCGGGGAGATATTGTCGCTGATGGCCGTGTCGTGGGAGAAGGCTCCGACACGCTGAATGCCGCGCGTTGGATCCAGCATGACGGCAAGGCCTGCATATTCGTGCGGCCGTCGAAGGTGGTCGTGCGCGCCGGTTCGTCCGGCGGATCGTGGCAGTCGATAAATGCTTCGGAGCCGGCGACACCCGTGACTGAACAGGTATATATGCCCGTTATGATGCATTCGCCCGGCACCGACTCGTGCGGGTACGTACTGACCGCCTGTGCTACGCCCGGCCAGGCGCGGCGGCTCGCGCGGCGGCCGTCGTGGACCGTAGTCCGGAATGGAGGGGATTGCCAGGCCGTGCGGTTCGGGGATGGAGCGGCGGTCTGCGCTTTTTATGCCGGAGGGTCGCTGGTGCTGGACAGGCACAGGACGGTGACCGTCGACCGGCCCTGTCTTCTTATGGTGGAAAAGGACGCGCTGTATGTCAGTGATCCCGCTCAGAAGGGAATGACGGTGACGATAAACCTGAGTGGCAAGACATATACGGTTGAGGTTCCGGCCGATGGCACGACGGTGATTTCCCGCTATCTTTAGGGGATGAAGCTATACCTATTCTTTACCGCGCTTGTTTGCGCGATGACGGGTGTTGCCGCCGCACCGGGAAAACTGATCGATACGGTGGTCTGCAAGGCCGATCCCACGCAATCCTATGCGCTCTATGTTCCTGCAAAGGCCGGGGTATTGCCGGTCGTCTATTTTTTCGATCCCCATGGCAGCGGCGCGCTGCCGCTGAACAAGTATCGCCTGCTCGCGGACAGGTATGGATTTATCCTGGCTGGCAGCAACAATTCCAGGAATGGCAATGACTGGTCGACCACTGAAAAAATATGGCAATCCCTGGCTGCGGATACGAAGGGGCGGCTTAAGATGGATGCGAACAGGATGTACACCTGCGGCTTCTCCGGCGGAGCCAAGGTCGCGAGCTTTGTTGCCATTCAGCACCCCGGGATAAGGGGTGTTATAGCGGGTGGGGCGGGGCTGCCCGATGGGGTGGGGGCCGATAATTTCGACTTCAGCATAACGGCCATTGCCGGTGAAGGGGATATGAACCTGACCGAACTGGTGGGCATCAACGGCGAGCTGGACAAGACCCGTACCCGGCACCGTCTGCTGCTATTCAACGGAAAGCACGAATGGGCGCCCGAGACTACTATGGACCTTGCATTTGCCGGGCTGCAGCTGGACGCCATGGCGAAGGGTGTGTTGGCGAAGGATCCAGTATTTGTCGGCCAGTACATAAAGAAAAGCAAGGCCCGTCTCGCGGGCGATATGGGTGCCGGAGACCTGCTGAAGGCCGGGCGGGAGTGTGCGGTATCCTTGAGCTGCCTGGACGGCGTGGATAAGCAGGCGGACTGGTTCCGTCAGCAGCGGGTCTCGATCAGCAGCAGTGCAAAATACAAACAGCAGCAACAGCAGGAGCAGGGGCTGCTCGCCGGGGAGGAAAGCACGAAAGCGGGCTATATGCAGCATTTTCAGCAGATGGATATGCGATACTGGGACGGGGTCATTGCGGACCTGAAGACGAAAGGCAGAGGGGCAGGCGCGCCCGCCGCCATGTACCAGCGTCTCGAGGCCTGGCTGTCGCTGGCTTTTTATTCAATGAGCAACCGTTGTATCAATGCCGGTATCAACGACCAGGGCCGTTACTATGTCGACCTGTACAAGAAGGTGGATCCCGGCAACAGTGAGGCCTGGTATCTTTCGGCGGTACTCGATGCGCGCGGCGGCCAGCAGCAGACGGCGTTTGGTGAGCTCGAAAAGGCGGCCGCACTGGGATTTGACGACGACCGACGTATGCATCAGCAGCCGGAGTTCGGGCGTATGGAACTTTCGAGGATAAAGCTGCACGGAAAGGCGCCGAAATAGCCTTCGTGTTCGACCGGTTTGCGTTCGTCGGGCTAATCTGAATTTCGTCGGGCAAAACCGAACCCCGGTCGAATAAGTTTGTGATCCTAACATATCTTTCACATATTTGTATCAGCAAGAGAAAATAACCGTCCAATATTCGAAAAGAACCTCCAATGTCCTTGAAAATCAAGTAGAACCAAGTCCAATTCCGAAAGCTAGAAAGTCCATTTTATCCCGTGAGAGACCGTATCCGAAGATCCTGAAAAAACCATCCAAGTCCAAGATCCGAGAACCAAGTATCCAAGATCCTAAGAACCGTGTGTCCAAATCCTGAAAAACGTTTATCCAACCCATTGAAAATCAGTCAGTCATTAAATCCCGATCTCGAAATGAAACACTGAATTTGGTAAAGAACCCTAAAGAATGATCGATGGCCCTGACAAAAAGATTGCCGCTGCGATTTCGTAGCGGCTTTTTTCTTTTCCGGTATCTTGCGGCCACGCCTTGTGCGGAAAAATAATTATGCACGAATGAAAATAGTTATACTGGATGGATACACGCTGAATCCCGGAGACCTGTCCTGGGAATGGCTGGGAGAGTTTGGAGAGGTCGTTAACTACGACAGGACGGCCATAGAAGATATCCCGCGGCGGCTGGAAGGTGCGGACGCGGTCCTGACAAATAAGGTTCCGCTGAGCGGCGGCGTCCTTCGCCAGCTGCCATCGTTAAAATACATCGGAGTGACGGCGACGGGCTATAATATCGTCGACGTACAGGCGGCCAGGGCCCGGGGTATCGTGGTTTCGAATGCCCCGGCTTATGGAACGGCGTCGGTAGTGCAACTGACCTTTGGGCTCCTGCTTGAGCTCTGTCTGCGCGTTCAACTGCATAGTGACTCTGTACACGCGGGCAAGTGGAGCCGTTGTCCGGATTTCTCTTACAGTGAGGTTCCGCTGGTGGGGTTATCCGGGAAGACCATGGGGATTATTGGTTACGGGGATATCGGCAGGAAAGTAGGGGACGTGGCTTCCGCATTTGGTATGCGGGTGCTGGCGGTCCGGCGGCCATCGAATGCAGCGAGCGTGCCTCGTGCCGGTGTTGAGCTGGTGTCGCAGGACGAGCTGCTGGCCGCTTCGGATGTAGTAAGCCTGCACTGTCCACTGACACCCGAGACAAAAGGGATCATCAACAGGATAACGCTCGAACGAATGAATCAGTCCGCTTTTTTGATCAATACATCGAGGGGCGCGCTGGTCGTCGAAGAAGACCTGGCGATGGCGCTTGACGCGGGGTGGATCGCCGGCGCGGGCCTGGACGTGCTTTCGCAGGAGCCACCGCCGGTGGATAATCCGCTCTTGAAGGCAAA
The DNA here is from genome assembly GCA_018267585.1 of Bacteroidota bacterium. Taxonomy (GTDB): domain Bacteria; phylum Bacteroidota; class Bacteroidia; order Chitinophagales; family Chitinophagaceae; genus Puia. The sequence continues at coordinate 1,227 of JAFDYE010000444.1, read as the reverse complement.
AAATTGCATCATCACGCCGCATATCGCCTGGGCAACCCGGGAGGCCAGATTCCGGCTGATGGAGATTTCGCGTATGAATCTGCTGGCCTTCGTAAAGGGTATGCCGGAGAATGTGGTCAACGGATAGAGCGGGGCATCGAGGTATGGCGACGGTTGGCAGGGCGGGCAGGATAATTGCATGGGTATCGTTACAAAACGTTTGATCATGCAAAAATCCAAAAAGCCCGAGGATAAAAGAGTAAGAGGGGAAAGAACGCCTTCCAACAACGATGGCGCCCCGGTGAATCCTGTCAATATCACTACCGAAACGCCAACCTCGCGCACCGGTGGTGGTCCCATGAAGGAAGAAAAGACGACCAGAGCCGCAGGTGGCAACAAACAGCAGTCGGACAACGGTGATAAAGAAGATAATATGGGCAGCGGCAAACGACAGGACGATCAATAGGATTTCGAAGGCCCTCATTAAAATCTGGAAGCCCCTCATTCGAGGGGTTTTTTTCAGGGCTGTCCGCTTCCGCCCGCGGAACCGTATATCTGTCCATTGGCAAAGCTGGCACTGCTATCGGCGAGCTGTACGTAGATCGATGCCAGCTCTGCCGGCTGCCCCGGCCTTCCTAACGGGGTCTGTGCACCGAATTGTTGCAGCTTTTGCTGTGTCGCTCCGCCGCTGACCTGCAGAGGCGTCCAGATGGGGCCCGGCGCTACGCCATTGACGCGGATGCCTTTTGGACCGAGTTGTTTGGCCAGCGACTTGACGTAGTTCATGGTAGCTGCTTTTGTCTGCGCGTAGTCATAAAGATCGGGAGACGGGTCATAGGCCTGCTCCGAAGTTGTGCCGATGATGACAGATCCCGGCTGGAGATGGGGGAGTGCGGCTTTGATGATCCAGAACGGCGCGTAGATATTCGTCTTCATCGTCGCGTCAAAATCTTCCGTAGTGATATCAAGGATTGATTTATGCGCCTGCTGGCGTCCGGCGTTGCAGACGACGATGTCGAGTCCGCCCAGCGCTTCTACCGTCTTTGCGACCAGCTGCCGGCAGAAACCCTCTTCGCGAAGGTCACCCGGTATTCCCACGCCCTTGCGTCCTGCCTCCTTTATCAGCGCCAGCACCTCTTTTGCGTCCGGCTCTTCGGTAGGGTAGTAATTGATGACGACGTCTGCGCCTTCACGGGCATATGCAATCGCCGCTGCCCGCCCCATTCCGGAATCTCCGCCTGTGATCAG
>JAFDYE010000443.1 GCA_018267585.1 Bacteroidota bacterium | reverse complement strand
GAGTAATTTTGAGGCTTTGCTATTGATGATGACCGACCTTTCGGTGCTGTCGTCGGAAGTGAAGTTGGTACCGGCGAGCAGGTCGATCTTCATGGCGGGGATGAAGGCGCGGTCGGCGAAGAAATAGTTGAAATTGATCTGGCCTTTCTGGTTCTTGTCGATCCACCCGGGACCACGGGCGCCTTCATAGCGGGGCTGGAATGCGACGGACAGGCCTGAGACGGAGCTGACGCCGCTGGTGGCCGCCAGTGCGGTTGCGACCCTGTCTTTGTCTGCGCCGTTGAGGTGGACGACCAGGACGTTGTCCTTTTTGAAGCCGCGGTCTTTTGAAGAAAGCAGCGCGAACTGGCGGTAGAAGGCGGAGAGGAAGATGATGAGGATCAGGGACAGGCTGTATTGGAAGACGATGAGGGTCTTTTGGAGACCGATGCTGCCGAATAGTCTGGCCGTGGTAAGGTTCTTGAGGACCCGGAGGGGGCGGAAGGAGGACAGCATCCAGGCGGGAGCCGAGCCGGCGAGCAGGCCGGTAAAGAAGGCGAAGCCGAGGGTCGTCAGGACGTATGGAATATCATAGTGAAAAGAGGATGGGACCATCTCGTAGCCATCGTTGAAGGGGGCGTAGCGGACGATCAGCGAGAATAGCAGCCAGGCGAAGCCGAGGGCGAGGAAGGCGGTCACGCAGGCTTCCACAATATATTGCATAAAGATCTGATAGCGACGGGCGCCGTTGATCTTTCTTACTCCGACCTCTTTGGCGCGGGTGAGCGCCCGTGAGACCGTGAGGTTGGTGTAGTTGAAGCAGGCGGCGATGAGGAGCAGGAGCGTGACGTCTATTTCTATCCATAATTTGGACCAGGCTCCGCCACGACCGATGTCGTTATAAATATCAGAAGATCCGGGAGTGATCTTTGAGAGGGGCTGGATGTCGAAGGATAGGACTCCTTGCTTGTCGGTTTTGTTGACAGTGGCGGCGATGGTTCTTAGCCGGCCTTTGAGGGAGCCGGTATTTTTGGTTAGTACGTATGTATAGGCGGCGCGGCAGTCGCCCCAGTCGTTGGAGGGTATGGATGATCCGGATGCGTAGGCGTCGAAGTCTATATGTGATTTGGTTGGCGGCGTGGCCAGGATGCCGGTGACGATGTATTGTCCTTTTTTGCCAAAGCTGATGAATTTGCCCATGGGGTCGGCGGCGCCGAAGAACCGTCTGGCGGTCGCTGCGGTCAGGACGATGGAGCCGGGATTGTCGAGGGCGGTCTGCGGGTCGCCTGCCGTGAGTGTAAAGCCGAAGATCCGGAAGAAGGAAGGTTCCGTGAAAGCGGCGTTGAGGTTGAGCTCTGTGCCCGCGGCTGTGGCCGGACCCCTCAGGCTGGTGTTGATGGCGACGATCTGTTGGATGTCGGCGGTGTCGGTCTTGAGTGCGTCGCGGAGCGGTGCGGGGGTGCTCGCCAATTTCCAGTGTTGTCCGTCGGATTGCCGGTATTCGCTGATGATCCGCCAGGTGCGGTCGGGATAGGGATGGAATTTATCGTAGCTGAGCGCGTCCTGGATCCGGACCAACTCCATCAGGCCGATGGACATGCTGAGTCCGAGTCCGAAGATGTTGATGAAAGAGATCAATTTGTTGCGCCTGAGGTTGCGAAGGGCGATCTTTATGTAGCTGAGCAGCATGTGCAGTCGGGTGTTTGGGCAGAAGATACAATATTGGGTCCAAAATATAAATGGATTGATTATCAGGTTTATGAGAGGTTGGGTGTGGTCGATCGCGTATGTTTTCGGGACAGTGACCGTATCAAAACCGGACATTTGGTGGATGAGGTATACCGTTAGTTGACTGGGGGTCAATGGGTTTGGGTATTGGCATCGGTTTCGTAAGGGTGTATGAAACTAACCTTCCCATGCTGAGGAACTACCTGGTTATTGCCTGGCGGAATATTGCCAGGAATAAGCTGTTCGCCACGATTAACGTATTAGGTCTTGCTTTTGGTGTCGTCGGCTGTCTTGTTCTTTACCTGATCACCAGCTACGAATTTAGTTTTGACCGATCTTATAAAGACGGGGACCGGGTCTACCGGATCGTCGGGGAGCGCACGATGCCTTCGGGAGGGACGCAATATTTGAACAGCCCGGATGGGGGTGTCGCGGGGTTTCAGACCGAGATACCTGGTTTTGCCGCTGTGTCGGGTATTTTTAATTATGGGGGCAAGATCGCGATACCGCGGACCGGTCAGCCGGCAAAAGAGATGGACAACAGTATACCGAACTCCTATCAGTCGACGGCTGTGTTCACGTGGCCGGAGTATTTTTCGGTATTTGAATACCGGTGGCTCGAGGGGAATGCCCGGATGCTGGCTCAGCCTAATCGTGTGGTGTTGACGGAGAGCCGGGCGAGGCTGTATTTCGGGTCTGGTCCTCTTGGCGCCATGGTAGGGAAGACGGTCATATATGATGATTCGCTGCCGGTGACGGTTGCGGGAATCGTTGCGGACCCGGCGGGAAATACCGATCTGGGGTACACGGATTTTTTGTCTATCAGCACGGCGACGCATAGCTGGTTGCGTGAGCGGATACCGACGGAGGATTGGAAGAGTCTCAGTCCGCACCGGAGCATGGCTTTTGTAAAGCTGGCGAGGGGCGTGCGTGCGGAGCAGGTGAACGCGAGCATGGCCGCGTATATCAAAAAGAATGTACACTTGTTCTATGCCGATAGCAAGCTCAGAATGTGGCTGCAGCCGTTGAGCGATCTGCATTTTACCCACGAATTTCATCGGGGTGATGACGGGGACGGCTGGAGGAAACCCTATCTGCCGACTTTATATGCGATGATCGGGGTTGCGATCTTTATCCTGCTCATCGCGGCGGTGAATTTTGTCAATCTGGCCACGGCGCAGGCGATGAGCCGGGCGAAGGAGATCGGGGTACGGAAGGTTATCGGCGGGCGGAAGCTCCATATCCGGACGCAGATGCTGGTAGAGACGGGTGTGCTTACGCTGTTGGCGGTCGTGCTGGCAGTGCTGCTGGTAAAGCCGGTGCTGGCGTTTTTCAGGGATTATGTGCCGGAGGGGATGCCGTTCCGTGTTTGGGAGCCGTCGACGCTGCTGTTCCTTTTAGGGCTTGTTGTGGGGACGACGCTGGTGGCGGGCTTTTATCCTGCGTGGGTGCTTTCGGGTTATGTGCCTGTGCTGGGCTTGAAGGGGGTCGTGGGACAGGAACGGTCGAATATGCGGAGGGCGCTGATCGTGTTCCAGTTCACGGTATCGCTGGTCTTTATTACTGCCTCGCTGGTCATCGGCAAGCAGATCTCGTATATGCAGGGTTCGGACAAGGGTTTCAGTATGGACAGGGTGCTTACGGTGACGGACTGGAATGATCCGCCGTCGAAGCTGCGGGTCTTTGTCAATACGGTCGGGCGTCTGCCGGGGGTAGAGAAGGCGATGCTGCAGGGTACGCCGCCGATGGGGTTTGCGCAGGATATGGATCTTTTTTCGTTGCGGCCGGGGTCGAAGGAGGTGCAGCAGGTGTCGGCGAAGATCGGTGATGAAGGTTTTATACCTTTTTATGGCATGACGCTGGTGGCGGGGAGGAATATGCTGCATAGCGATAGCCTGAAGGAGCTGGTCATCAATGTCACCCTGACCAGGCTGATGGGGTGCAGTCGGCCGGAGGATGCGCTGGGGCGGGTATTGTACAGGCAGGGCGATCAGGGGAAAGGATACCCGGTAGTCGGGGTGGTGGCGGATTTTCACATTGCTTCTTTTCATGACGCGATACCTCCCGTGGTCATTGAACACGTGCCGGAGCGGGAGCAGAATATTGCTGTCCGGCTGAAGGCGGAACAACGGGATACGAAGGCGGTACAGGCGGTGCTTGCCCAGATGGAAGCAGAGTGGAAGCGGGAGTTTCCCGACAGGGAGTTTCGCCGGGATTTTCTTGATGCGTCTGTCACGCAGTTGTTTGGCCAGGAGCGGAAGACGGCCTGGTTGGTGAATATGGCTACCGGCGTAACGGTCTTTATCTCGTGTATGGGTCTGTTCGGCCTTGGGCTGTTCCTGACGCGGCGCAGGGCGAAGGAGATCAGCATCCGGAAGGTGCTGGGGGCGGGTGTCGGCGCGATAACGACCAGTCTGAGTATGGATTTTGTGTGGCTGGTGGGGGTGTCGTTTGTTGTTGCGACGCCTCTCGCGTGGTATTTTTCGCATCAGTGGCTGCAGGATTTTGCCTATCGGACGAGCCTCAGCTGGTGGGTGTTCGTGGCGGCGGGGATGGGGGCGTTGATGATTGCGCTGGTGACGGTAAGCTTTTATGTAATACGGGCCGCGATGGCCAATCCTATAAAGTATCTTCGAACGGAGTAAATTTTTTTCAACTATGCCTAACACTATTTTTCGGTCCGCCTGGCGGAATTTACGGCGGAACAAGCTGCACACGGTTGTGAATGTGGGTGGTCTTGTCATCGGATTTACGATCGGTATTGCTGTGCTGCTGGTGGTATACAGTCAGCTGACCTATGATTCGATGCATGTCAATGCGAAGCGGATCTATGAGGCGTATACCGTTACCAATGGGCCTGACGGGCCGGGGATCGAGAACCAGTTCGACTATTCGGCGGGGCCGGTTTACAGGGCGGAGGCGCCGGCGGTGGAGCGGATGGCGAGGTTCATCGATGGGGGGAATCACCTCCAGTATAAGGGCAGGTCGCTGGATATCCCGGTAATGATGGCGGACGAGGACCTGTTCAGGATCTTCAGTTTTACCGTGGTCAGGGGGAATGCGACCAATCCATTGGGGAAGCTGACGGATGTCGTGATCACGGAGGAAGCGGCGAAGAAGATATTCGGGAACGAGGATCCTATCGGGCAGCAGCTGCGGGCTTCGGCGGGCGATAATCTAAAGGCGTATACTGTCTCGGCTGTGGTCAGGGATCCGCAACTGTCGAGTGTGCGGTTTGAGATACTCGCGCGTATAGAGAACAGGGGCGACTATTCGGCGTCGGCCAATCGGTGGGATAGTCATGACCTGGTGTTGTATATGGAGCTCAAAAAAGGGGCGACGCCGCAGGAGGCCGAGCGGGAGTTGCGGGCGATCGACCACCGGTATCAGCCGAGAGTATATGCGGACCTGGTCAAGAAAGGCGCCAAGCCGGATCAGTATGGGGATCTGTTCGCGACGCGGCTTTTGCCGTTGGGGGAGGCGCATTTTTCGACGCGGGTCAACGGGCACAAGGCTGCGAGTTATATGCTGATCTATACGTTATTGCTGGCCGGTCTGCTGGTGATCGCGATCGCCAGTTTTAATTTTGTGAATATCAATCTGGCTACGGCGTTTACGAGGAGCAGGGAGATCGGCGTTAGGAAATGTCTGGGAGCGGGGAGGAACAGGCTTTTCGGGCAGCTGTGGTATGAGAGTTTTGTGGTATGTGCGCTGGCTTTTGTCCTTTCGCTGTTGCTGACCAATGTCCTGCTGCACGGGATCGACGGTATTCAGAAGATGAGTATCCCCTTCGTGGAGATACTGCTCAATCCGAAGTTCCTGGGGCTGGCGGTAGTGTTGCTGCTTTTTGTTTCGTTGCTTGCGGGGGGATATCCTTCGTGGGTGATGTCGAGGTTCAATACGGTGGAGACGCTGAAGGGGAGGCTGGCGCTGAAGCGGAAGAGTGGGGTAAGGAGCAGTCTTATTGTCGTGCAGTTCGTGATCGCGTGCGTGATGATCGGCTGCACATTTATAATCTTCAGGCAGTTCAGGTATTTGCAGGAGGCGGACCTGGGGATGGACAAGAGCTTTCTTGTCAGCATACCGTTGCGAGCGCCGGAGAAGGGGCGGGAGACGGTGGAGAAGCTGCGGACGATGCTGGCTTCCGACCCGCATGTTCTCTCGGTGTCGGGGAGCAATATCAATCTTGGCAGGGGGGCGGACAGGCGGACCGTGTCGATCGGCACCGGCTTTGACTATAAGGGAAGGAGTATTTCGACGGACAGGGCCTGGGTGGACTATGACTATATAAAAACCCTTGGCGTCCGGATGGTTGCGGGGAGGGAGTTCGACAAGAGCTATGGGATGGATACTGCGGACAATGTGCTGATCTCGGAGAGTATGGCGCAGCTGCTTGGGGAGAAGGATGTTGTGGGCAAGACGATCGTTCCTGACGGAGAGACGAAGGGGATGCATGTTATCGGAGTCTTCGCTGATTTTCATTTGTATTCGATGGAGCAGCAGATGCGGCCGTTGACGCTGAGTTTTGCGAAGGGGGGGCTCGACTATTGTTTCATCAAGACGGAGGCGGCGGGGGCTATTGAGCTGATGGGCCGCCTGAAGAAGGCGATGGCGGAGATAGAGCCGGGGCAGGAGTTCAGGGCGACGTTCGTGGACGAGAATATCAATAACTGGTATACGGAGGAGCGGCTGATGTCGCTGTTCTTCAGCATTGCGGCTGTGATCGCGATCGTGCTTTCGTGTACGGGATTGCTGGCTATGGTGCTGCTGATCGTCAGCCAGCGGGTGAAGGAGATCGGGATACGGAAGGTGCTGGGGGCGAACGTTCGCCAGATCAGCGTACTGATCTCGCGGGAGTTCCTGGTGCTGGTGGGGTTAGGGGTGGTGATCGCGACGCCGGTGTCGTGGTTGATCATGAGCAAATTTTTGCAGGGGTTCCCGTATCGTGTACGGTTGGAGTGGTGGATGTTCGCTGCGGTGGGGGTAACGGCGCTGGGGCTGGCGCTGTTGACGGTGGGTTTTCATGTGGTGCGGGCGGCGATGGCGAACCCGGTGGAGAATCTGCGAACGGAGTAACTGACTTAACGTATGATGGTTGCGGTAACCAGGGCCTTATAGCTATCGCCGATGGGCAGCTGGTTGCCTGCGACCACGAGGCCGCCGGCCTTGAAGGAGGTGATGTGGCGGAGGTTGGCGATATACGAGCGGTGGATGCGGAGGAAGCCTTTTCCTTCGAGCTCTTTTTCCATGTCGCTTAGTTTGTATTTGGAGACGATCGTCCTTTCTTTTGTGACGACGCGGATATAGTCCTTTCTGCTTTCTACAAATAATATTTCCTGTAAATCCTGTTTGAAATAGGTATATCCAGATTTTAGGTAGATGAACTGCGGTTCCGAGGAAGAGAGAACTTTTTTCATGGGCTGGTGCTGCAGGTATCGCTCAACCGACCGGAAGAAGCGGTCGAAGGTAACGGGTTTGAGGAGGTAGTCTACGACGTCGAGGTCGAAGGCGTCCAGGGCGTATTCCCGGTAGGCCGTGGTGAGGATGGTGTGCGGAGGATTGCGCAGGCTTTTGAGCAGGTCGAGTCCGGAAAGGCGGGGCATGCGGATGTCGAGGAAGAGGAGGTCGACAGGCTGGTGGTTGAGGATCCCGAGGGCTTCTATGGCGTTGGAGCATACTGCGGCGATCTCGAAGAAGGGCAGCTGATCGATGTGTTTTTGCAGCAGCTGTATAGCGAGGGGTTCGTCGTCGACGATCAGGCAGCGGGTGTTCATGGGGTGGATTTTAGGTTGAGTGTGAGGAGGGCGGTGAACCGGTTGTTCTCGTTGTTGGTTAAGAGGGTGTGGCGGTTTGGGTAGAGCAGGTCCAGCTGCTGGCGGATGTTTGGCAGACCGATATTTCCTGTGGTGTTGGGGTTGGGCTGGTCGACGATGGTATTGGATACAGCGTATCGAAGACTGTCGGGGGTGACGCGCAGGTCTATATCGATGGAGGGCTGTCCCGGGTCCTGGCTGGCGCCGTGTTTGAAGGCGTTCTCTGCGAGGGAGAGGAGCAGCAGCGGTGGTATTGGCGTTTCCTTTTCGATGTGGCTGGTGAAGCGTAGTTGGAGGCGCTGGTCGTACCGAAGGCGTTCGAGCCCGAGGTAGTTGTTAAGCAGGTTGATCTCGCCGGAAAGGGGGACGAGTGTGCTATCGCAGTGATAGAGGATGTAGTCGAGCATCTCCGACAGCTTGCCGATGCAGGTCGAGGTGACGGGGGAATTGAGGATGGAGAGGGCGTAGATATTGTTGAGCGTATTGAACAGGAAGTGGGGGTTGAGCTGGCTTTTTAGCAACCGGAGCTCGGTGGCGATCTTTTCTTTTTCGAGGGTCAGCGTGCGTTGCTGGTGGCTGATATGTTCTGTCAGCAGCCTGATGATGAGGAAGACGAGGGCTACGGCGAATATCTGGAAGAAGTAGACGTAGATGAGCTTGGGGATGTCGGTGAGCAGCTCGTGGTTGTCCTCGAAGGGTTTGGGCTTGACGCCGGCGAGGGGTTCTGCTATCCGGACGACGATGAAGCGGGCGAGCAGGCAGATCAGATAGCTGCCGAGGAGGAAGGCGGCCGAGGCGGCGATATATTTTTTCCGATAGAAAAAGGCGGGGATGATGAGATAGGCCAGGAAATAGGCGGCGATGACCTCTGTGCTCATGTAGAGTCCGTCGGAGATAAGCGAGAAGCCAATGGAGAATTGTTTTCCGTCGTAGTATTTGCTGGAGCTGATGCCGAGCAGGTAGACGATCAGCCAGAAGAAGATGTGGCTGGCCAGCCGGTGTCGTCGCTGGCAGGCGAGAATATGGTCGATCGGGCTCATGGCGGTGTAATAATAGGTTTTTTGCGGGATAAAAACACCGGTTGTCGACGGAACGGCAAAACTGCCCCCTGAACCTGGTATGACGATCATCGGGATGGTTTGGCCGAGTTGATAGAATTCGAGACGGCGTTATCCCGAATATTGGGGTATGCGAAAAATCCCGGCCTTTTTATTAATGGTAGTGTCCCTGGCTGTCCGGGGGCAGCAGAAAGACAGCCTGGCGGCTGTGACTATCACCGGCAGGAAGCCGTTGATCGAACGTCGGTTAGATAAGACTGTTATCAATATCGGGCAGCGGCTGAGCGCGTCAGGGGAGACGGTGTTGGAGGCGCTGCGGGGGCTGCCGGGAGTGCAGGTGAGCGCAGAGGGAGCGATATCGCTGGCCGGGAGGGCAGGGGTGCAGGTGTATCTCGACGGAAAGCCGACCTATCTGTCGACGGAGGACCTTGCGGCGCTTTTGAACGGGATGTCTTCGGCAACGGTGTTACGGATCGAGATCATGACCAATCCGCCTGCGCGGTATGGCGTGACGGGAACGGCCGGGATCATCAATATCGTGCGGAAGAAGAATTCTGCTGCGGGTTTCAACGGGAATGTCAACGGCGCCCTGGTGGACGGATATTTCCCGAGGTACAACGGGGGAGTGAATGGCAGTTATAAGAATGAGCGGGTCAATCTTTCTTTTGGGGATACGTATAATTATAGCAGGACAATATTCGGGAGGGGACTGACGAGCGATATTTTGTCGAATGAGCAGGTCTCGGACAGCCGGAATGTGTCGTGGAGAAGAACGGACAGGACATCGGCCGGGATCGACTGGTATCTGTCTTCGAAGACTACGATGAGCCTTTCGGGTGAGGCGGGCTTTGGCGTATCGAAGGGCGAGCTCCGGTCGGTGTTGGACAGGAAGGGCGGCATCGTAAATCACGAGGACTTTGTCAGCAGGGACCGGGACCGGCCCTACAATTATATGAGCACGCTGCAGTGGTCGCAGCAGCTGGATGGGAAGGGAAGCTCATTGACGGTGGACCTGGATCATTCGGCGTTTGTGAACGGGCTTGTGCAGGTGAATCAGGGAATGGTGTATGACGGAGCCGGGCACCTGATCGGCGATGACAATTCGGTCGATTCGTTGTGGCGGCATTTGCAAATTTATTCGGCGCAGGCGGATTATGTACGACCGGTTGGCGGGGGACGGTTGGAAGCGGGGTGGAAGTCGAGCAAAGTGGCGGTGGATGTACAGGACACTGCGACTATTGAAAGGGTCGATGCGTTATATGGTCAGCTCAGCAGGAGCGTGGGCAGGCTGGAGTTGCAGGGGGGATTGAGGGCGGAGCGGTGGAAGATGGGGCGGCGGTATTTTCAACTGTTCCCGACCTTGTTCGCGGGGTATAGGGTGGACAGCAGCAACACGGTGCTGTTGCGCTTTGGGCGGAGGACGGAAAAGCCGGATTATTCGGAGATGATCCCTTTGAGGAGGCCGTTGACGGCGACATTGTATTTTCAGGGGAATCCCTATCTGCGTCCTCAGCTGGACTGGCATGGGGAGCTGGGATGGTCGTGGAAGAATCAGTTGTCCGTGACGGTGGGTGCGGATGATGATCACGACTATATGCGGACGTTGCCTTTTCCGGACTCCGGGGGGGCGACGATCACGCGAAGACCTGTGAATTTGGATGCAAGATCGTGGAATGTCGACATCGCGTACAGCGGGAGGGTGACGAAGTGGTGGATGGTGGATAATACGATATCGGTGTATTCGACTATTTTTTCGGAAGGGGGGATGGTATCTGCGGACTGGACGATGAGCAATAGTCTGCGTCTGGATGATCGCTGGTCGGCGGAGGCGGGAGGGGAGTATGAGTCGAAGCGGAAGTTTGTGGGTTCCGAGTTCGGGGCATATTGGCTGGTGAACCTCGCGGTGCGACGATCGGTTTTCGATGGACGGGGAAGCGTTACGCTGGCTGCGCATAATATCTTCCAGAGTGAGGGTTTTTATTCGACGGACAGGTATGCCGGGCTTTACCAGCTGACGGAGGCGAGATATTATACGAGGTTCGTGAGTGTTGGTGTTTCCTACCGTTGGGGTAGGGGGAAGCTGACGAGGAGCGCGGCGAGGTCGAGTTCGGAGGAGGAGAGGGGGAGGGCGGGGAATTAAAAAAATACCCCCGGACAAGGCCGGAGGTAGTGTCACCGCGTGTGGTGGCTCAGTTCATTTAACTGGCAAGGGTCGCCCCGGGGTAGTTTCGGACACGGATCAAATGAAGTTTACATTAGATACATAAATCATTTGAACAGCTTGTTTGACGTGTTCGCGGCGGATATCGATGGCTGCCTGCGGGTCCCATGACATAGGGTGCGGACCAGCGTGTTTTTACGCAGGCAGCTGGCGTCGGTATCACGAGCCAACCGTTGAGGCTTCTTCTACGAATATAGAACGTTGCAATCGGTATTTCTATTATATCGGGGGGAAATGGAGAAAGATAGTGGTATTGTACTAGAGTTTGGGGGCTGTGAGATTGTATTTCTGTGCGAGGGAGACGAGGGATTCGATCATGAAGGGTTTTTGGATGAAGGCGTCGGCACCGGCGTGGCGGGCGAGCTCTTCGATGTCGTTGGTGCCGGAGAAGTAAATGATCGGGATGTGGCTGGTATCAGGGGAGGCTTTGAGCGCTTTGATGGCGACGTCGCCCCGTATGCCGGGCATTTCATGATCCATGAAGATGAGGTGGGGATCGAGCTCTTTGACCCGGTCGATCAGGTGGTCGGTCGAGTCGAATCCGTGCAGCGTATGAACTCGGAAATTGCGTCGTTCGAAGATGAGCTTACAGACAAGCAAGTGATCGGGGTCGTCGTCGACGAGAATGATTTTGGGGCTTTCCATCAGGCAGGCAGCTAGGTAAATTTATTGATATAAAAAAAGCGCGAAACTCGTGCCAAAAAAAGGTTTGTGGGGAATTTTGACGAATGTGTGGATATATTAAATATTTTTTTTGTTTATAATAATTGAAACAGCTGTGAGATATGGATCGATGCGGGATGATGTATGCTCCAAAAAGCTTACAGAATCGTGTAATAGTTTTGCGAGATGTCCAGACTGACTTTTTTTGTTATTTGTATCTACTGGTGTGTTGGGGCGACTGCCCAGCGTGTCGATGGTGTTGTAAAAGATTCTCTTTCCGGTGTGCCTTTGGCCCAGGCGAGCGTCACGCTCAGGGGGCAGGGGATCTATGCTGCGGTTACGGATAACAAGGGTGATTTTGTGTTTCCGCGGGTGGTTGCGGGGACGTATGTGCTGACTGTGAATTATGTTGGGTACAGGAGCTTTAAGCTGGCGGCACTGGTAGTGGACCGGTCGGATCTGTCGTTGGGGGCAGTGGCGATGAGCGCGAAGACGGCTGTTCTCGAGAAGGCGGTCGTCACGGCATCGAGGCCGTTGCTGGAGAACAAGGTGGACAGGATCGTCTATAATGTCGACAGGGATGTCACGTCACAGGGCGGGGCCGCGACGGATGTGCTGCGGAAGATACCGCAGGTGAGCGTGGATGTCAACGGGAATGTGGAGTTGCTGGGTAATCCGAGTGTGCTTTATCTGATCAACGGGAAGAAGTCGACGATCTTCGGCAACAGCATTGCGGATGCATTGCAGTCGATACCGGCGTCGCAGATACAGAGCATCGAGGTGATGTCCAGCCCGGGTTCGAAGTTTGACGCGACGGGCACGGGTGGTGTGATCAATATCATTCTCAAGAAGAACAAGTCCGAAGGGTTCAGCGGCACCGTCAGCGCTACGGCGGGTACGCGGCAAGAGAACGGGTCGGTGAATCTTACCTATAAGAAGAACAATGTGACCCTGAGCGGCTATTTCAGCGGAACGGATCAGCTGAGCGTCAGGACCAATACGAATAATCAGCGAAACGCCGTGGATACGGCCACCGGCAGCAAATATTTTCTCGGGCAGCTGGGGAAGAGCGATTTCAACCGGTATGGCTACCGGGCGGGGATCGGGCTGGACTGGGATGTTACGCCGAGGGATAATATATCTGTGTCGTTCGGGTTCAACCAGTTCGGTAACTCGACGGATGGCCTGTTCAACCAGCATAATACGGGTTCCGATGCGGCGGGCGGGGCTTTGTATGATGAGCTGAGTCTCCGGTCGGCGACCAATACACTCAGGAATAATTCGGCCGATCTGGGCGTGGACTATACGCGGAAGTTCCGTCGGGAGAAGGAGCAGTTTTCGGTCTCTTTCCTGTATAGCGCCGGACAGAACAATACGTCCTATTTTCAGTCTCAGCGCTATGTCGGCACAGATTCGCTGTTCGGTGGTTCTACGAGCAGCAACCCGGGGCGGGACAGGCTGACCTCTTTTAAGATAGACTATGCGTATCCTGTGAGCAAGGGGTTTCTGCTGGAGATGGGAGCGAAGACAGAGATCGAGTCGCTGGTGAGCGACGCGAATGTGTATACCTTCGATGCGGGGAAGTATGCTTATTTGTTCGACAATACGCAGTCATACACATCGACCTTTCGGCGGGAGGTGTATGCGGGATATGTCGCGGGCACGTTCAGGCTGTTCGACTGGTTGAATGTGATAGCGGGGCTGCGGTCGGAGTATACGGTGAATAAGGCCTATTACAGCAATTCGGGACACGTGAAGATCCCGGACTACAATAATCTTGCGCCTTCGATGACGCTGTCACATCCTCTGGACGCCGACCAGACACTGAAGTTCAGCTATGCCTATCGTCTCGAGCGGCCGGATTACAGGGATCTGAACCCTTTTCTGAACCTGTCCGATCCGCAGAATATCACGACGGGCAATCCGGATATCAGGCCGGAGATCGGGCATGAAATTCAGCTGGGCTATACGTATAATTTCGGTAAGAGCAACAGCCTGAATGTGGTGCTGGTATATACGCACAACAACCCGGATATCAAGTCGTATACGACCTTTTATCCCGTCTTCAAGGTGGGGGATTCGACCTATGCGAATGTGAATGTTACGCGGAGGGATAATATCGCATCGGAGGACAGGTGGGGTATGGTGTTTGGCGGATCGTTCGTTGCTTTTGACAGGTTTACGATTCGTCCGAACGTTCAGCTATACGAACGGAGCACCTATAATATTTATTCGATCCCGCCGCGGATCACGGGGTTTGAGTACCGGTGGAATGTGAATGCGAACTATGCTTTTCGGCGCGGGTTGATCGTGGAAGGGTTTGGGAATTATCGCAGCGGGATACGCTGGCAGGGGAGGCAGGCCGGGTTTCTGACCTATACGCTGGCGTTGCGTCAGCAGTTGTGGGGAGGGAAGGGTAGCCTGGGTCTGGTGGCGGTGAATGCTTTCGGGAATTATTTGGTGCAGCATTCGACGATCGAGGGGGTCGGGTTTGTGACGGATAACAGGCTCGAGATACCGTATCGATCATTTGGGATCAATTTTATGTATAAGTTTGGAAGGATAAAGATCAGCAAGCCTAAAGAGGAGGAGAATTTGTTGGGGAGGCCGCCGGTGGAGAATTAAGTAAAAGGCCCGTTACCATCGTAGCGGGCCTTTTTATTTGGAGCTGAATCAATGTTGGTTGCCGGTGCCGTTGATCTGGTAGCATCCGAGGTCGGCTCCCGGCGGTGTCACTTCCGACGCGCCGTAGACGGGGTCGACGGGGACGGTGATGAAGGGTTGGACGGTGGTATTGCCTTTGCCGATGAGCGGGGATTTTGGTTGCAGGTGGAAGTCATAGCTGCCGATCGAAGTGATCGAGAACAGGGGCAGGCCGCCTGGTACCGGCAAGGGATAGTTGACGAACATCGGGTTGGCGTATTGTACTACCGGGGTACCGTCGTAGGAATTGGCCGGGGGGTTGGGATAGTAGAATCCGGCCGGCAGGTAGAGGGACGGGTTGGGAATGTCGGTCGGCTGCGGCCTGGTGCAGACGCCGCCGAAGGTAAAGAACTGGTTGGCGATGACGAGGGAGTCTGCCCACTGGTAGTTGTTGCCATAGGTGAGGTTGGCGGTATCGGCGACGGGGTTGTTGACGACGCGGTAGCCGACGCGGCAGTTGATGAAGGCGTTGTTGTAGAATGCTCCTCTTGCGCCCTGTTCGAAATTGATGCCGCCGGCGCGTGCGCCCGGGACGATCTGGACGCCGCCGTTGACGAAGGTGCTGTTGTACATGACGATGTTGGTCTGGGGTGCGCCTACGCCCTGTCCCTTGTTGGAGGCTTTCTGGCCGTTGTAGGCCGTGCCGATAAAGAAGTTATAGCCCATGGTGCCGGTGGTGCCGCCCTTACAGTTGAGGATGTCGCCGCCCGAGCCGCCGCATTTTTCGAAGGTATTGCGAAAGATGTGGATCCTGCCGTTGGAGATGCGGATGCCGTCGTCGGTGCCGCCATACATCCAGCAGTCCTCCATTACGAATACGCCGTTGGGGTTCTGGAAGAGGATATTGAATGAGGTACCTGCTGTCTCTTCGACTGCGGGGCCGTCCACGTTGCCGTAGGAGGCGCCGGCGAAGTCGATATGGGTCCATTTCAGGACGAGCATGGGGCAGGAGGTATCGCACATGATGCCTCTCCAGAGCCCGATATGGGCGGAGTCTTTTGAAAGGGGGATGCCGGGGGTGTTGTTCTTTGTTACGCCCTGTACGGTGAAGGTATTGGGCTGCGCTTTGGTTCCGAGGCTGATGAGGGAGCCGTGGACGACGATGCCGGCGCTGTTGGTCGCGTAGATAGTGACGCCCTGCTGGATGATGAGGGTGTCGCCCTTGGGGACGTTGATGTCGCAGCCGAGGGTGTAGGTCTTGCCTGCGAGCATGGTGCCCTTGATCGAGCCGCAGAGCGGGGTTGTGGAGCTGATGCTGTCGGGTGGCGGGGGCGCTATGTACTGATGAATATTTGTCTTGTCCTCTGCCCATTTTTTACACCCCGGGGCGATGGCCGCGCCGAGGAGGATCAGGATGGAAACGATGATTCTATTATTCAGGTGCATGTGTATCTTTTTGTTTTGTTGAGTTAAAATTTATAGCGGAAGCCTGCCAGGAAGTTGAGCTGGTAGGTGTCCCGCTGTACGACGGTGTAGTTGCTGCCGGCGTCCTGGAAGGGGATCGCATAGCCGTTGAAGTTGCCGTTGACGACGGAATACGGGACCTTGATGTATTGTTTGGGTTTGGAGTTGGTCAGGTTGTTGATCTTGGCGTAGAAGGCCAGCCTGTGGACGATCCTTTTTTCGAGTGAGAGGTCGAGCTGCTGGATCGGCCGCTGCCAGATGTCGAGGTTATAATATTGCGATACCTGTACCAGGCGGTTGCCGATGTAGGAGAAGGCCAGCTGGAGGTCGAGGCCGAAGATGGGGTCTTTGTACAGCAGCGAGAGGTTGCCGATATGGTCGGCCTGGCCCTGGAGGGGTCGGCTCTGGCTGGTAGATACGGTCTGGTTGCCGGTTCCCTGGGTGAATTCGTAGACCAGCTTGGGTGTTGTGATCCGGGAGTGGGTATAGGTATAGTTGGCGGATACGCCGAATTTGCCGAAATATTTGGTGATGACCGCTTCCGCGCCGAAGTTGGTCGCTTTGTTGGCGTTCTGCGGTTTGACGTACAGGGCGCTGGGGCTTGCGTCGCGTACCACGAAATATTCGATGGGGTTCTGCAGCTCTTTGTAGAAGGCGCCTATGAGGATCTGGTCGGCGATGTGCGGGAACAGCTCGTACCGGAGGTCGATATTGTCTGCGCGAACGTGTTTGAGGTAGGGGTTGCCGAGCTCGGTGAACTGTTCGCCGGTGGAGAGGGAGAATGGTACAACCTCGCCGAAGCCGGGTCGGCTGACCGACTTGAAGTAGGAGAGCCGGATGTTCTGGTTGCTCCTGACCAGGTATTTGAGGTGTATGCTGGGCAGGACGTCGGTGTAGTGGATGTTGCCGAAGGCGCCGGTGAAGGTCTCGGGCATTACGGTCGTATAGTCCTGCCGGGTGTTCTCGACGCGTACGCCGCCCAGTACCTGGAATTTCTCCGCGAGCATGAGTTTGGCCTGGATGTATCCGGCTGCGATCTTTTCGTGTGCGGTATAGGAGTTGGCGTTGATCGCAGTGATATTACCTGTGGCGTAGTCGGCGGGTGTGAAATAGCGGGGTGTTGCGCCGATGGTGTGGAAGGCCCCGGTCGTGTCTGACTGGGGGTCGTATTTGTTGTAATAGTTGTCGCGGGTTTTATAGCGATAGAGTCCGCCGGTCTCGAATTCCACGTCCTGGCCGAAGAAGTGCGGAGTGTAGGTGAGGTTTGCATAGCCGGCGAGGTCCTGGTCTTTGTTGTGCTGCCAGATGGCGGTCATGAGGCCTTTATCCTGTTTGACGGTGGAGTCGATCCCGGTGATCTTTCCGCCGGATTTTTTTACGGTGGCGTCGAAATTGTACCAGCTCTGGTCGGGGAGCTCTTTTTTGGCGATGGAGTAGACGCCGTTCCAGTCGAATTTGACCTTGTTGCTCAACTGGTGCTCGCCGTGCAGGGTTGCGTTGTAGATGTTCTGTATCTGCCAGGTGCTGCGGTTCTCGATCTGGAGCTGTGCCTGGCTGGCGGAAGAGTTGAGGCCGACGGTGGTGTCGGGTGTATAGCGCATTTCGTTGTCGACCTGGTGGAGGAAGAGGTTGAACAGGGATATCCTGTTATTGGCGTTGAGGATATAGTCGATCTTGTTCTGGATACCGAGTCTGCTGGTCTGTGTGCTGTACTGGCGGACGTAGGCGTCGGAGAACGAAGGCGTATTGGCTGCGGGCTGGGTATAGGGCTGTGCATCGGGTACGAGGCGTTGCCAGGTAGAGCCTTTGTACATGTTCTGGTAGCTGGCGGAGAGTATTACGCCCAGTCTTTTTTGTGCGAAGCGGTCGCCGATGGTAAAGCCGAGCTGGCTGTTGACCGGGTGGGAGGAGGTGTAGTTGAACTGGCTCGTCGGCAGGTCGGTGTAGGGGTTGGCGGCGTAGCTGTTGCCGTGGATCTCGGCGGGGGAGCTTTTGGGGATACCGCTGTGCGAGAAGGAGGTGAAGGGCTGGTTGGCGAAGATGGTGTTATATCCGCCGGCTGCGTTGGCTGTGAAGACGCACTGGTCGGGCGCGTTCTTCATGACGAGGTTCATTGTTCCGCCGATAGCGTCGCCTTCCATATTAGGGGTAAGGGCCTTGATGACCTCGAGGCGCTCGACCATATCGGAGGGGAAGATGTCCATTGGGACGAAGCGGAATTTATCGTCGGGGCTGGGGATCTTGATGCCGTTGACGAGGGTGTTGTTGTAGCGTTGTTCCATGCCGCGGATGATGGCGTAGCGGCCCTCGCCGGTGTTGTCGCGCTGGATGGTGACGCCGCTGATGCGCTGGAGGGCGTTGGCGACGGTGATGTCGGGCGATATTTCGATGGCGCGGGCGCCAAGGATGTTCTGGACCATGTCGGCGTTCTGCTCGAGGTGGCGGGAGAACCGGTCCGCATTGGAGAGCGTGGATATCTGCACTTCCTGCATGAGCGTAGCTTTGGAGGTGAGCGCGACGTTGACGATCCTGACGTCGCTGCTACGGGCGATGTCGACCGTCTGCGGTGTGGACGGGGCATAGCCGATGGTGGAGGCAACGAGCTCGTATTTGCCCACCGGGACGTGGTGGAAAGTGAAGCTGCCGTCGAGCTGTACGACAGCGATGAACCGGGTGTGGGTAAGCATGACGTTGGCGCCGACGAGGGGTTCGCCCGTTGCTGGGTCGAATACCTTACCTTTTATGGTTTGGGAAAATGCCGAAGCGTGGAAGATGATCAGCAAGATGGAAAGGAAGACCGTCCTATAAAGGCTCGTTCGTTGTCTCATTCGCATAAAAGCTTTGATTTGATTTTTGCAAAGTTTTAAGGATTAAGGTCATATAAATTCCTATCGGCTGGTTACTTAGCAATTATGTAATTGTAGGATAATGATTTTATCATGATTTCCCCAAAATCTCTTTAGAATTGGAAGAGCTGGGGTAAAGGATCGGGGCCGGAGATGGTTCGCAGTGTCGGCAACCAACTGCAATGATCCTTCGTATCGATG
>JAFDYE010000442.1 GCA_018267585.1 Bacteroidota bacterium | reverse complement strand
GTGCTTCTTCGTTGGGGTAGGAGGTGGTGGACTGAGGGAATTTTTCGCGCCAGGCTTCGAGGAATTCTCCGCTGCAGCTGTTCTCGAAGAGAGTGGTTGTATAATTCTCCGGGGTGGTGTGGAGGATATGGATCAGGATGCCTTCGGCGGATTTGAAGGTGGCGGTGTTGTTGGGGGAGGAGGTGTCGGCCTGGGCGGTGAAGCCTTCTTTTTCGAGGAAGGTGGTTGTTGCTGCGGGGTCGGCGGTTGTGACGAATAAGAGCCTGTCGATGGTTTCCAGCTGGCGGCGGAAGTCGCCGGCGATCGAGAGTTGTGCGGTTGGGAAGGCGTCGTGCAGGCGTTGCTGTAGGGTTTGAGCGTAGGTCTCGAGTTCCGCATAGAGGTGGTGGTCGCTGTTGCGGAGCATGAACTCGATGGCTTCGCGGACGTTGTTCTGTGTTTTTTCGCCGAAGCCTTTATACAGAAGAAGCCGGTTCTCCTGGCAGGCGTAGAGGAGCTCGCCGATGGATTCGAGCTCTATTTCTTTCCAGATGGTGGAGATCTTTTTTGGTCCGAGGCCTTTTATGCGAAGCATGTCGATGACGCCGGCGGGGGTCTTGTGAATATATTCGTTGAGCAGGCGAAGCTGGCCGGTCTCGAGGATCTCCATGATCTTTTTGCCGGTGGCGTCGCCGATGCCTTTGATGGCGGTTATTTTTTCCAGGGGCAGGTCGCGGACCGGCTGGGGGAGTTTTTCGAGGGTAAAGGCAGCGACGGAATAGGTTTTTGTTTTGAAGGAGTTCTCGCCGTGGATGTCCATGAGCTTGGATAGGAGGCTGAACTGGTCGGCGATATAGTCGTTGGAGATTGTCGTTGTCATGGGACTAAGTTACGGGATTTGTTGTGGACGCTGAGTTTGTGGGGTTGGGATGATCGAGGGTGGGGGATGCGGTTACCGGGTGGGCGAATGTGTGAGGGGGATGAGGTTTCGGGACAATGTGAAGGGGGATGATTTACAGTTACAGGTTCCTGGTGGTGGGTGATCTTGCGAGGGGCAAGTCGAATGGGGAGGACGATGGTTTCGGGGGAGGGGATGATTGGGATGAGGAGATGGGTTGAGATTGAGGAAGGCAGGGGGGTAAGGAGGATAGGGATTGCGGGGGGTAGAGAGGATCAGGGTTATAGGAAAGACTGGGGTTATAGGGAGGATGGGGATTGTTTAGTGGGCATCGATTGTAGGATGGGCAAGGATTGTAGAGTAGGCATGGGTCGTAAGATGGACGTGGATTGTAGGGCGGGGATGGAATTGTAGGATGGAGGTGGATTTTTGAATGGACGTGAATTGTAGGATGGGGATGGAATTGTAGGATGGACGTGGATTGTAGGATGGACGTGGATTGTAGCGTTGACGTGGATCGTTGGGTGCGCGTGGATTGTAGAGGGGGACGTGGATTGTAGAGGGGGGGCGTGAAAAAGAAAAGTCCCGAATTGCTTCGGGACTTTGATATTGTTCTGCAAGAGAGAGAACTATTTCTTCTTTGCAGCTTTCTTAGCGGCTTTCTTTTTAGGAGCAGCTTTCTTTTTGGGAGCTGCTTTTTTCTTAGCGGCTTTTTTTGCAGTTGCCATTTTTTTAGAATTTAAATTGGTTAGTAAAACAATTTACACTCATAAAAATAGAAACTTCTTTGGAAGTTCCAAAAAATTTTCTTGAAAAATTCCAAAAATTTTATTAAGCCGATATGTTGAACGAGTCGGTACGATATTATTTACCGATGTTGTTGAACTAAGCGCCTACCGGAACGGGGTTAACGCTGACGAAAGTTTTGTCGTTCTTTCCTTTCCTGAATTCTACTGTTCCGTCGGTGAGTGCGAAGAGCGTATAGTCTTTACCAACACCGATATTCTTTCCTGCGTGATATTGTGTACCGCGCTGGCGAACGATGATGTTGCCTGCAACGGCGGGCTGGCCTCCGTAGATCTTTACTCCAAGGCGTTTGCTTTGCGAGTCGCGGCCGTTCTTTACACTACCTTCACCTTTTTTGTGAGCCATGGTTTATAAGTTTGATAGTTTGTTATTAGTTGACTGATCGATGCTCGCGACTATGCGATATCGCTGATCTTGATTTTTGTGTAGTGCGTACGATGGCCGTGTTTCTTGCGGAAGCCTTTCCTTCTTTTCATTTTGAAGGCGATGACTTTGTCGCCCTGGACATGACCAACGATCTCAGCTTTGATAACAGTCTTCACGTCTTTTCCGACGGAGAGGGAACCGTCACCGGCAGCCAGGAGTACATCACCAAATTCGACCTTATCACCAGCGTTGCCCGCGATACGGGGGACGTACAAAGTTTGGTCTTTTTGGACCTTAAACTGCATGCCGGCTATTTTCACTACTGCTAACATAATATTCAATATTAGGGCTGCAAAGGTAAGGGGTTTTGGATAAATAAAGAAAGGATGTTGCGGGTTTTTTGGGGGAGGGTGTAAAATTAGGGGAAATCCGGGTTTGGAGGGGATTTTTGGTTGGGTTTGGGGGAGTTTGGGTGCTGGTTTGGGGACTGGAAAGGGGTAGATCCGGGTGCTTTTTTGGGTTCTCGGAGTTTTTGGGCGAATCCGGGGGGCTGATCGATTCGGGATTAGGAGGACGTGGGGGAAGGAATGTGAGGTTCCGGGTGATCGGGGAGAGGTTGACGATGGGGAAGGGGATGTGGAGGTTGGACGGGCAGGGGAATCGGGAAGGGAGGGAAGGGAAAGGGGATGTGGAAGATAGGACGGGAAAGGGAATCGGGAGAGGGGGAGAAAATGGAGATGTGGAAGGTTGGGAAGTCCGGTTGGATCGGGGAGTTGGGGAAGTGGAAAATGGAAGTTTGAGGACCCGGTGATCGGGGATCGATCTGGGAGAGGTAGGACGGTTAATTAAGGGACGGGGGAACGACGGGAGAACGACAGGGGAACGATAGGGGAAGGGCGGGGGAACGGCGGGAGAACGGCGGGGGAACGATGGGGGAAAGGCGGGAGAACGACAGGGGAACGATGGGGGAAGGGGTTGGGGTAAGTGGGGTGTGGGTTAATGGCTTTTTATTGTCTATTGCCATTTTTCATGTAGGTTTGCCCGCATGAATATGAAGATCAAATCCTTCCTTGCCAGGCCCTTTGCATCTTATGTATATAAGACCGTACAGAAGGGGATGTCAACGGCAGTGGCGGATCAGGAGGCAATATTAAAGGAGCTGTTGCGGGTGGGAAGTCAGACTGTCTTTGGGACTGAACATAAATTGGGTGAAGTGAAGACTTATGAGGAGTTCAGGCAAGCGGTGCCGGTCAGAGACTATGAACAGTTCGTTCCCTATATCAACCTCGTAAAGGAGGGTAGACATAATATATTATGGAAGGGTCTTCCGATCTACTTTGCCAAGACATCGGGTACGACCAGCGGGATCAAGTATATTCCCATTTCGAAGGATTCCATTTCCAACCATATAAATACGGCCCGGAATGCTCTGTTGTGCTATATGGCATCGACGGGGAACTCCGCCTTTTCGGACGGGAAGTTGATCTTTTTGTCCGGTTCGCCGGAACTGGAGCGGGTTGCGGGGGTACCAACGGGGCGGTTGAGCGGGATAGTCAATCACCATGTTCCCGGCTATTTAAGGACTAATCAGCTGCCCTCGTACGAGACGAACTGTATCGAGGATTGGGAGACAAAGCTGGACAAGATCGTCGAAGAAACGGTGGATCAGGATATGCGGCTGATCAGCGGTATTCCGCCGTGGGTGCAGATGTATTTTGACCGGCTCACCGAGCTGAAGAAGAAACCAGTGAAGGATATCTTCCCGAATTTTTCTGTGCTGGTGCATGGAGGGGTGAATTTTGAGCCGTACAAGCACAGACTTTTTGAGAGCATCGGGAAGAAGATAGATACGATCGAGACCTTCCCGGCGTCGGAGGGCTTTTTTGCTTTCCAGGACACGCGGGAGGGGGAGGGTTTGTTGCTGAATACGAACAGCGGCATTTTCTTCGAGTTCATTCCGGCTGCCGAGATCGGGAAGTCAGCGCCGGAGCGGCTATCGCTGAAGGACGTAAAGGTGGGTGAGAACTATGCGCTGGTGGTGAGCACCAATGCCGGTTTGTGGGGTTATAGCATCGGGGACATGGTCAGGTTTGTCTCCCTGAACCCGTACCGGCTGGTGGTAGCGGGGAGGACCAAACATTTCATCTCTGCCTTTGGCGAACATGTGATCGGAGAGGAAGTAGAGTATAGTC
Source organism: Bacteroidota bacterium (assembly GCA_018267585.1). Taxonomy (GTDB): domain Bacteria; phylum Bacteroidota; class Bacteroidia; order Chitinophagales; family Chitinophagaceae; genus Puia. The sequence goes on along the minus strand of JAFDYE010000442.1, from coordinate 3,338 downwards.
TGATGAAGGCTGCAGAGGAATCGGGGCTGCACATCACGGAGTTCACGGTGGCGCCGATGATCCAGCAGGAGAAGGGCAAGTCGTATCATGAATGGTTTGTGGAGTTTGGGAATATGCCGGCCGATCTTTCGGATTTTGCCATGAAGGTGGACAATAATCTGCGTGCAAAAAACATTTATTACGACGACCTGATAACCGGTAATATTCTGCAGCCGCTGAAGATACGCGCGGTGAAGAAGAACGGTTTCATCGACTATATGAAGTCGGTAGGGAAATTAGGGGGGCAGAATAAGGTGCCTCGTCTCAGCAATGACCGGAAGTTGGCGGCTGAACTGGAGAAATATGTTGAATAGGGGCCGGGGAATGTGGCGAACTACGGTTTGGGAAGGGGGCGTCTTCGGGTGGGAGTTGTCGCTTCCGGGTGGAAGAAGTCGTCACTGGGTGGGAGTTGTCGTCACTGGGTGGAAGGGGGCGCCTCCGGGTGGGAGGTGTCGTCTCGGGGCGGAAGGTGTCGTCCCCGGGTGGGTGAAGACCAAAATATTGAAATATCTGCAAAATTATCTGGGATGTCAAATGGGTTAGTTAAGAAACGCATTGCATTGTTTGGGTCTACCGGAAGTATTGGCCGGCAGGCATTGGAGGTGATCGATGCCAACCCTTCTGTGTTTAGTGTGGAGGTGCTGACGGCGCAGACGAATGACGAGCTGCTGATAAAACAGGCGCTGCATTTCAAGCCGGACGTCGTGGTGATCGGGGATGATAAGAAATATCCTGTTGTGAAGGCGGCGCTGGCGGCCGAGCCGATAAAAGTTTTTGCGGGGGAGAAGGCGTTGGAGGAGGTGGCGGCGATGGACAATTACGATATGATGCTGGCGGCGATCGTGGGCTTTGCCGGTCTGAGGCCGACGCTGCGTGCGATAGAGAATGGTAAGGCGGTGGCACTGGCCAATAAGGAGACCCTGGTCGTGGCGGGGGATATCGTGATGAAGAAAGCGTTGGAGCATAAGGTGCCGATCATCCCTGTGGATTCGGAACATTCTGCCATTTTCCAGTGTTTGATAGGAGAGACCCGCAATCGTATCGAGAAGGTGGTGCTGACTGCCTCGGGCGGACCATTTTTGGGCAAGAAGCCGAATTTCCTGGTGAATGTGAAGAGGGACCATGCCCTGCAGCATCCCAACTGGAATATGGGGGCCAAGATCACGATCGACTCGGCTACGCTGATGAACAAGGGGCTCGAGATGATCGAGGCCAAGTGGTTGTTCGGGCTGCAGCCGGATCAGGTGCAGACCGTCATACACCCGCAGAGCATTATCCACTCGATGATCATGTTCGAGGACGGGAGTATCAAGGCGCAGATGGGGTTGCCGGATATGAAGCTGCCGATACAGTATGCGCTGGGGTTCCCGAGGCGGCTGCCGAGCGCATTCCCGCGGTATGATTTCCGGAAGCCGAATACGCTGACGTTCGAGGAGCCGGATGTGAAGACCTTCCGGAATCTGGTGTTGGCGACGGAAGCTTTGAACAAGGGGGGGAGTCTTCCCTGTGTGCTGAACGCGGCGAACGAGATAGCGGTTTTCGCTTTTTTGCGGAACAGGATAGGGTTTTTGGATATGACGGACCTGGTGGAGCGGACGATGCAGGAGATGCCGTTCATCGAGCGGCCGACGCTGGAAGAATATTTTGACAGCGATGGGGAGGCTCGTAATTTTGCCGCTTCGCTGATCAAACTTTAGACTGTTGGCGGGATGCGGTGTTGTCGCGGCCGTTCACAGGGGTAGACTGGGAGGATCGGTCGTCCGCTATTACAGCGCTCATGCGGGGTGCAACAATGAGGGTGAAGGGTTTGTTATAAGTGGTCAGCGGTTGTGGGGATTGACCGAAAAGAGGGTATATTGGGCGAAATTTTTTGATTACAAGCCACTTTGAGGTGGGATCCGGGTCTGTCCCGGGGAGCCTTGGGAGGAGTTTTATAAATAAATATGACACTATTAGCTATCAAATGGGGTTCGGTAGGTATCCAGGTACTCCAGTTCATTTTATCCTTCTCGATCCTGGTCGTGTTGCATGAGCTGGGGCATTTTCTGCCGGCGCGCTGGTTCAAGTGCCGGGTAGAGAAGTTCTACCTGTTCTTCAATCCCTGGTTTTCCCTGTTCAAGAAGAAGATCGGTGAAACGGAGTATGGGCTGGGCTGGATACCGTTTGGCGGCTATGTAAAGATATCCGGGATGATCGACGAGAGCATGGACAAGGAGCAGATGCAGAAGCCTGCGGAGCCCTGGGAGTTCCGGAGCAAGCCGGCCTGGCAGCGGCTGATCATCATGCTGGGGGGTGTGACGGTGAATGTGCTGTTGGCGTTTGCGATCTTTATTTCGATCATGTATGTGTGGGGGGACAGCTATGTGCCTGTCAGCAATCTAAAATACGGTGTCTGGGCGGACAGCCTCGGTGTTAAGATGGGTATGCAGGATGGAGACAATATCGTCGCCGTGGAGGGCAAACCCGTGTTGCGGTCGGGTACGGTGGGTTCGGAGATGATCATGAATGAAGCGAAGACCATTACCGTGGTTCGCAACGGGCAGCAGCTCGAGCTGAAGGTTCCTGAGGGTACGATCAGGGATCTGAGCAAGAACCGCCTTGTCGGGTTGGCGAGGCCGCGTTATCCGCTGATCTATAGCGGGCCTGGGAAGAATATGAAGTTGCTGGGCGGGGAGGCGCCGCGGAACGGGGATACGCTGATCGCCTATGGCGGGCATCCAATTCAGTTCTCTTCCGACTTTTTTAAGTATCAGGCTGAACTGGCTCCGTTGAAGAATGCAAAGTCGGTCGAGGTGACGTTCAAACGGGGTAATGATACGATACGATCCACGCTGGCGCAGACGGAAGAAGAGGGGATGGGTGTCTATTACAGGGGCATGGATTCTGTGCTGGGGGATGTTCATATCTCCTATACGCTGGCGCAGGCGGTGCCGGCGGGTATCCATAAGAGTATCGAGACGCTGTCGAACTATATCCGCAATCTGAAGCTGCTGTTCACCTCGAAGGAAGTGAAGGTGCAGGATAATTTAGGCAGCGTGATCAGCATTGCGAGTGTGTTTCCGAAGGTATGGGATTGGGAAAGTTTTTGGACGCTGACGGGTATCTTCAGCATTCTGCTGGCGTTCATGAATGTGTTGCCGATACCGGCTTTGGATGGAGGGCATGCGTTGTTCACGCTGGTGGAGATGATCTCGGGGAGGAAGCCGAGCGATAAGTTTATTGAATATGCGCAGATGGCGGGGATGGTGTTGTTGTTTGGGGTGATGATATATGCCCTGGGGCTGGATATATTCCATTTG
>JAFDYE010000441.1 GCA_018267585.1 Bacteroidota bacterium | reverse complement strand
TCCGATCGAATAGGAATGGTCCGTGAAGGTCAAAAGATTCCCATTGCCGGGAGGAAGGGTGGTCAGGGGCAGCATGGAGGACTGTGATGCGCGGAGCTCCCAGGTCCCCAGCAGGCTCTGCGAAGAAGATCCTTTGGTATTTTTATTACAGCTGGCCGACGCCAGGAGCAGGGCGACACAGCAGGCAGCAACGACTTTCATGGCGCTCAGGTTTTCTCCTTTGACAAGGCCGGGGATAACAACGTTGCATCAGTGGTCATTCAGCGGCAGACCCCGCCGCTGGTATTCCTTCCAGTTGAGGTATTCGGCGCCGTGGCGCTGTTCGACCATGCTGATACATCCATCTACCGGGCAGACCAGCTTACAGAGATTGCATCCGACGCATTCTTCTTCCTTTATCGTATACGTATTATAGGGATTTCCCGAAACAAGACCTATCGCCTGGTGCGACGCGTCCTCGCACGCGATATAGCAAAGCCCGCAGTGGATACATTTGTCCGGGTTGATATTCGCCACGATATGATAGTTCATGTCGAGCTCCTCCCAGTGGGTGAGGGTAGGCACCGACCTGCCGATAAAATCAGTGGTCCGGGCGAATCCCTTTTCGTCCATCCAGTTGGCCAGTCCTTCACATAGATCGCTAATGATGCGAAAGCCGTGCTTCATAACGGCGGTGCATACCTGAACACTGGTAGCCCCCAGCAGCATGAATTCTGCGGCATCTTTCCAGGTGCTGACGCCTCCGATGCCGGATACAGGAACGCGCGAAGTCTCCGGGTCCTGGGCGATCGTCGTCAGCATCTTCAGCGCAATAGGCTTGACGGCCGGGCCGCAGTAACCGCCGAAGGTGGACTTGCCTGCGACGTTGGGATTAGGAATAAACGTATCCAGGTCGACGCCGGTCACCGACTGTATCGTATTGATGAGAGAAAGCGCGTTGCTGCCCGCTTCCACGGCGGCGCGGCCCGCAGGAACGACCGAATGAACATTGGGAGTCAATTTTGTAATCACGGGGATCGTGGCCGCCTCCATCACCCATTCCACGACCATCCTCGCTATCGCCGGGTCCTGGCCTACGGCCGCGCCCATTC
>JAFDYE010000440.1 GCA_018267585.1 Bacteroidota bacterium | reverse complement strand
CGATCGCGAATGAAAGTGGTGTTCAGGCAGGTGTTGGAAGGGTATTATGACTATTCGAAGGAAGTCGTGTTGGACGGGGGCGGGTTCAGACTGGTGCATCATCTGAAGAATACGGGGAGCACGGTGATCGAGACAGATGTGTTCGACCATAATTTCTTCCGGATGGATAGTACGATGACGGGGGCGGGGTTCCGGATCGATGTGCCGGGTGACTCGGTGGTACTCCGGGGACCGATCACGAAGGTGTATGGAGAATTACATGGCGCGGGGGGCTATGATATAAGATTGGAGAACACTATAACGGGTATATATATTCGTTGTGACCGGCCCATGGCGAAGCTTATTTACTGGGGATCGCCTACGATATTATGTCCCGAACCATATCTGCATCTACGGGTAGAGCCCGGTCAAACTTGTACATGGACGATTTATTATCAATTCTATTTGAAATGAGACCTGGGATAGTATTCTTTCTCGTTGTTTTTGGGGTTTGGGGTTGCGGGCATCAGGGCGGGTCTTCGACCGACTGGCCGAATTATGGAGGGAATAAGGAGAATAACCGTTATTCGCCGCTGGCGCAGATCAATGGTTCGAATGTAAAGGATCTGAAGGTGGCGTGGACCTATCATTCGGGGGCGGCGCGGCATGATATACAGTGTCAGCCGATCGTTGTGGGCAGGGTGTTGTATGGGGTGAGCCCGACGCTGAAACTGTTTGCGCTGGATGCGGCAAGGGGTCATGAACTGTGGCAGTTCGATCCTTTTAAGGGCAAGGAGCCCCGGCTCAATGAATGCCGGGGAGTGACGTACTGGAATAAGCGAATATTTTATGTGGCGGGATCGGAGCTGCTGGCGGTGGATGCGGAGACGGGGAGGCCGGTTCGGAGTTTTGGGGATAGCGGGCGTGTGTCCTTTACGACGGGGCTGGATATCAATCATGATGTAAAGCATCTGTATGTGACGGCCACATCGCCGGGGATCGTGTATAAGAATTTATTGATCTATGGGAGTGCGGTTTCGGAAGCGGGGAATGCGGCGCCGGGTTATGTCCGGGGATTCGATGCGGCAACGGGCAAACTGGTCTGGACCTTTCATACGATCCCGCAGCCTGGTGAGGCGGGTTATGAAACCTGGCCGAAGGATGCGTATAAGTGGGCGGGGGGTACGAATAACTGGGGCGGGATGGCGCTGGATGACAAACGAGGGGTAGTGTATTTTGGAACGGGGTCGCCGTCTTCGGATTTTTATGGAGGGGACAGAAAGGGGATGAATCTTTTTTCCGATTGTGTGGTGGCGCTGGATGCGGGGACGGGCAGGTTGCGGTGGTACTACCAGACGACGCATCATGATTTGTGGGACCGGGATATTCCGTGTCCGCCGAATCTTACGACGATACGGCATGATGGGAAGGCGGTCGATGTGGTGGTGCAGGTGACCAAGGGGGGAGATGTGTTTGTGCTGGACAGGGATAGCGGGCGGAGTGTTTTTCCAGTGGAGGAGCGGGCTGTGCCTGTGGCGGGATTGCCGGGGGAAGAGCCCTGGCCCACGCAGCCTTTTCCTCTCAAGCCCGAGCCGTTGTGCAGTCAATCGTATCTGCCGCCGAGCGAGAAGGGGACGGTGTTGGTGGGTTATAGCGGGGGAGCGGAGTGGGGAGGGAATGCGGTTGACAGTAGTGGTGTGTTCTATCAGAATTCGAATAATGCTCCGTGGCTGTTGCAAATGGTCTCGATGGTCGAACGAAAGAAAGAGATCGCGGCGTTGTCGAAAGGGCAGGGTTTGTATGTGACGAGCTGTAGTCCCTGTCATGGGGCGGATAGGAAGGGGAATGGACTTGAGGTTCCGAGTCTTCAGGGGATCGGGAAAAGATTGAAGAAGGACGAGATCGCGCTTGTTGTGGCGACGGGACGGGGGAGGATGCCATCGTTCCAAAATCAGCTGTCTTCGTCCGACAGGGAGGCGATCATCGACTTCCTGGTGAGCGGATGGGGTGGGCGCCGGGTTGGCGGTGAGCATAATGATGCTAAAGACACGGTGAAGGGCAAGCGTTCGGATTTTCCGTATGTCCCGCCTTATATCAGCAAGGTATGGGAGAAGGTGGAGGATTCGAATGGCTATCCGGGGATCAAGCCGCCCTGGGGGACGCTGAGCGCGATCGACCTGAATACGGGTGACTATAAATGGAAGGTGCCGCTGGGTGAGTATCCTGAGCTCGCGAAGAAGGGGGTTCCCGCTACGGGGACGGAGAGCTATGGGGGGCCGCTGGCTACTGCGGGTGGGTTGGTCTTTATTGCGGGGACGAGGGATGAGAAGATCAGGGCTTTTGATCAGCAAACGGGGAAGGTGGTTTGGGAGTACAAGCTGCCTGCGGGTGGGTTTGCGACACCTATAACATATAGTATAGATGGAAGGCAGTATGTAGTGATCGCGGCTGGCGGGGGTAGGGGATTGAAGACCTCGGGGGAGTATGTCGCTTTCGCGCTGGATGGGGCAACCGAGGCGGGGATGGGTGGGTGGTTTTTGATGGTATTTTTTGTGGTGGTGGCCTTGTTGTTCAGGCGGTCACGTGTGCTGAAGGGGTTTTCTTTTACCGTGATCATCTTTGCGGTGGTCAGCCTGGCGCTTTATTACCCGCAATATTTTATAAAGGTCGGGGACTTTAAGCTGTCACGGCTGATACTGCCGTTGTTACAGGTCATCATGTTCGGGATGGGGACGGAGCTTAGTCTGAGGGAGTTCAGGGATGTGCTGCGGATGCCGAAGGGGATCATTATCGGGGTGGTCTGTCATTATACCATCATGCCGCTGGTAAGTTATTGTATTATCCATGTCTTTCGTTTTCCGCCGGAGATCGCGGCGGGGATCGTCCTGGTTGGGTGCTGTCCCAGCGGGTTGGCGTCGAATGTGATGTCGTGGCTGGCGAGGGCGAACCTGGCGTTGTCGGTCTCGGTCACGACGGTCTCGACGTTGCTCAGTCCTTTTGTCACACCATTATTAATGCGTCTGCTGGCGGGTCAGCTGGTGGCGGTCCATTTCTGGGCTATGGTCTGGGATATTACTCAGATCGTCATACTTCCTATAGTGGCGGGTCTTCTTTTCAACTATTTATTAAAGGGGCGGGTCGGATGGCTCGACCGGGCGATGCCGCTGGTGTCGATGATGGGGATAGCGGCTATTATCGTGGTGATCACTGCGGCGGGGAGGGATAGTCTTCTGGCCGTGGGGTTGTTGCTGATCGCGGCGACGCTGTTGCAGAATGTCGCCGGTTATGCCCTGGGGTACTGGTCGGGGAGGTTACTGGGGATGGAGGAGAAGGATTGCCGGACGATCTCGCTGGAAGTGGGGATGCAGAATGGCGGGTTGGCTTCGGGAATTGCGCTGGCGATGGGTAAACTGGCGACGGTGGGTCTCGCTCCCGCGGTCTTTGGGCCGATGATGAATATTACAGGGTCGTCGCTGGCGACCTGGTGGCATAAAAAGGCTCCGGGTACTAAAAAAAAAGTTAGTTAATGCCCTAATTAAGGAAAAATTGGAGGTCCTGTTAATGCGCGCCGGCCAATTTTGTGCCTATTCATCTCATAAAAATCAATTGCTTGTGTATGAAAAAATTACTGACACTGCTTTTGGTAGTCATCGGCCTCGTTAAGGCCGAAGCTCAGGGACAGGTGGTTCGGGGAAGGGTGATGGACGAGAACAATCGTCCGCTCTCCGGGGCCACGGTCACTGTCAAGGGAACTACCGTCTCAAGTCAAACAGACAGTTCGGGCTATTATCAGATCAGCACGGGTACCCAGGTGGCCCCGGTGCTGGTGATCAGCTACATCGGCTATCTCCATGCGGAGTATCCGGTGCGGGGGCGAAGCGAGCTGAACATCGCTCTTCAGCAGGACCCCAATACCCTGGGTGATGTTGTCGTCGTGGGGTATGGTACGCAGAAGAAAAGCGATATTACGGGTGCGAGCAGCAGCGTGAAGGCTGCGGAGATCGCCAAACGTCCTTTGGTGCGGCTGGAACAGGCCTTGCAGGGGACGACGGCCGGTGTTGCGGTGCTTAGTCCCAACGGGCAGCCGGGGCAGGGGCTGCGGGTCAAGATCAGGGGTGCCAACTCCATTACGGGAGGTACGGAGCCTTTGTATGTGATCGACGGGAATATCGGTAACGGGACGGATGTGAACCCCGCCGATATCGAATCGTTGGAGGTATTAAAGGATGCGGCTTCGACTGCGATCTATGGTAGCCGCGCCTCGAACGGCGTGGTCCTGATCACCACCAAGTCGGGTGGGGTGGGGAAGCCGAGGCTGTCAGTGAATGCCTGGGCGCAGAAGAACAAGATCCCGCGGGAGCTGGACCTGATGCAGCCATATGATTTCGCAAGGTCGGTCAATGCCCAATTCGTGGCGCAGGGTGGTTCTGCGGCTTCTCAGCCATTTTCGGCCCAGCAGCTTTCCGACTTCAAGTCG
>JAFDYE010000043.1 GCA_018267585.1 Bacteroidota bacterium | reverse complement strand
GGAAGTGCGGGCGCAAGCAGTAGGGAATCGCCTTCACACAGGGTTGTATCGGCTCCGAGGTAGACGGAGGATGCGCTGACGTAGGCGACGTCGATCGTGTCGGATTTGGAGCAAAAGCTGGTATTGGTGATCCTGACGCGGTATTGTCCGGGATCTTTTACCAGGTAGGTGGTCGCATTGGAATAGTCCTGCCACTGATAAGATGCCTGGGGCACTTCCGGGTCGAGCAGGAGGGTCGAGCCTTCGCAGAGTGTCGTATCGTTGGGGAGTGCGAATTGAACGCCGGGTCGTTCCGTTATGATAATGGTATCCGATCTTGGACAGCCATTATGGTCGTATTCAGCGGTTACGGAATAGGTGCCAGCTTTTTTCACTTCAATAGAATGCGTTGTGGCACCGTTATTCCAGAGTACGTCGGCGGTTTGGTCATAGACGGTCAGGGCCAGGGAATCACCGGTACAGACATAGGTGTCGCTGCCCAGCGAAAAGGATGGCCTCGGTTGAACGGTTACGTGGATGGAGTCGGTCATCCTGCAGCCGTCGCAATCGTTCTGGCGCATCTCCACATAGTATGTCCCCGTGCCTAAGCTTCCTATATACAGGCTGTCTGCGATGCCGGCGCTGAAATAGTTGCCGGTCGCCTCACTGTGAAAATGCCAGGAGAAAATGCCGTTAATAACCCTAAGCTTTAGAAGCCTTGAATCTCCGCCGCAGAGCGTGGTGTCCTTCGGATAGTTATCGAGGAGCCTTTTGCCGGGGTCCCTGATCTCGACCAGATCGGTAAGGGTTTCGATCAGGGAATTGGATGAAGAGTAAAGGCGGGCGGTTACCGTATATATGCCTGGTGCAGAAAAAGAGTGGTCGGGGGTTGGACCCGTTGCCGAGTTGGTGCTCCCGCTGCCGGCGTCGCCGAAGTCCCATTGTATGTTTGAAATGTCTTCGTTGGTGATGGAAAAATGAGTAGGCTGAGGATAGCAACCGCCGTTATAGACGATGTTATTACCGGCGCCTTTGAAGATAAAGTCGTGGTAGAAATCGGGAAGTCCATAGTCGCATGCTTTCGGCAGTGTACGTTCAGGAAAATTGGGCGTGCTGGACGTTCCGATGCGGTTAGGGAAATCGATGGCCGAAAGAGTGGTAGTCGACGCATAGGGCATGTAGATCTTTTTGTCCAGTCCGATCTGCATCTTTCCCCAGAAGGGATAAGTGCAGATGGCAATTGTCTGTGAGATCATCGGCGCATACAGCGTGAAAGTATCGATGTTGTTGTAACACAGGTTATACTGGACCAGGTTGGTGCCCGCCAGGCCGCAGGGCTGAAGACCGGGTGCGATCGTCGAATATCCGGCATAGATCAGCCGGTTGTCGGGTGAAAAACAACAGAAGTGCGCATTTTGATAAACATAACCGGTAACCAGCGTTCTGATCTTGTTGGTGACGGTTCCCGACTGTCCATCGAAGTTGAATACTTCCAGGAAATACCGATCAATTTCGAATATGGAGGAATAATCCTGGTAATAGCCAATGCCAGCGATCATTTTGCCGTTGGGAGAGGTCTTCATGTCGTGGAAATAATAGTCATTCAGGTTGGGGTCGGTGCCGGCCTGGCTGCTGACGGGAACGGTGGATATACCCGCCGCGGTAACAGCGTATGCGTTGAAAGTGGTCGTCTCGTGTTTGTGACAGACGACCCAGAACTCGTCGGTGCCATGGCGGTGGACGAGCGTGAAGGCCGGGGACAGCCGGTTGTCGATGAGATTGTCTGCACTGACGACCTGGCCGAGGCCGCCGTTGAGGCTCATATCGACTATGGCGTAGCGCAGCTGGGATGCATCGGTGCCGAGGCTGGTGGTATAGAACAGGTAGTAGCGAGCAGGGGATGAAGGCACGGGGGCGGCGAGTACGAGGTTCCAGGAAATGCCAAGCTGGAAGAGCGGGTTTCCGGGCATTGACGAGTAGTTGCGGTCGTAGACACGTCCGCTGCCGAATATGAACTGTAGATTGCCATTGGCGTCGCTGACTGAAGTGCTGGGACTCAGACCGTTGCCGGGGATGCCTGAAATATCCGCCGGCAATCCGGTATTGAAGCTAACTCCAAGGCCCTGCCCAAAGTACCAGTTAGCCGATTCTTTCTGGGCGTCGGCCGGGAGATTAAAAAGGAGGGTCAGCAATAGGGGCAGGAGCCGGCGATACATTCCCGGCCAAAATACGGTAAATTTTTGTTTTTACATAGTGTCGCTTTTTTGGCTAGTCTGCGAACTGTACGGAGTAGATCATGGGCAGGTAGTTGTTGATCGTCTGCCAGCTCTCTCCTCTGTCGGGGGAAAAGAACAGGTTCCCTGTCGTGGTGCCGAACACCAGTGTGTCGCCGGCGGCGGCCAGTGCGTGGCGATAGACAATATCGAAGCAGTTCTGCTGCGGCAGACCCTTTCTGTATTCCTTCCAGCTTTTTCCTCCATCGTCTGTCCTGCAGATACATAGTGCGCCTTTGATGGCGGTGCGGACCATATCGCTGTCGGCCGGCGCGACCCAGGCCTGGTCGGGGTCGTCATCGGCGACGGCAATCGCAAAGCCAAAACGGGCGGGTCCTTCGGGCTGGCTCACGTCCTGCCAGGTCTGAGCGCCGTCGACGGAACGGAAGATGCCGCAGTGGTTCTGTTGCCAAAGGATATCGGGGTTGGTGGGCGCAGCGACCAGGATATGGGGGTCGTGGCCGATGTTGGTGTCGGGATCGGGTAGGAATTCGGCTTTTAGTCCGTTGTTGCGCACCTGCCAGGAGAGGCCTGCATCGACGGTCTCAAAGACGCCGGCGCAGCTGATGCCAATGTGGACGTGGTCTTCGTCCCTCGGGTCGACGACGATGGAGTGTATCCCGGGCTGGTCGCGGCCGCCACCCATCCAATTGGTCTTCCGGGAAGGGTGTCTCCAGAGGGATTCGACCAGTCGGAAGCTGTCCCCTCCGTCGGTGCTCATGAAAAGTCCGCCGGGATCGGTCCCGAGCCAGAGCCTGGCGCGTTGTTTCGTCCCGCCGTGGGCCATCGACCAGATATAGCGGGTGGCGGCGGGGACGCCGTCCTTTACTTCTTCTCCTTCGGGATAGGCGGGGGAGGGCAGTTCTGTCCATTGGTTACCGCGGTCGGATGACCGATGCAGTTTGACGCCCCAGTGTCCGTGGTCGAGGCAGGCCCACCAGGTGCCGTTGCGCGGGTCGGCATAGGCGATGGAGACGGGCTGGCCTTCGAATGAAAGGTTTTCGACCTGCCAGCGGCCGTTGTTGCGGTGGTAGGCGATAAGGCCTTTGCGGGTTCCAAGGAGAATGGTTGATCTGGTCATGTGCGTGGTTTTTTACCCTCCCGATAAGGCCTGCATAATGTATATCTCGCCGGTCTCGGGAAATGGATCGCTGAGCAATGTGCGGTCTTTTATTATCGTGCCGTCGATAAAGATGTTGACGTGCTGCCGGAGGCGCCCCTGTTCATCGAGCAGATAAGTTTTGACGCCGGGATAGACCTGGTCCATCTCGGTCAGGACCTCTTTTAGCGTCCTGCCGCTGGCCGGGGTGTCCCTAAGCGTGGGGAAGAACCGCCGGAGCGCGTATGTAAATTTCACGGTAGGCATTAGCCTATTCTGTTGGCAATATAGTTACGCCATTTGGCGATGACCTCGCGCATATCGTCGGGCAGCTCGCTTTCGAAGAGCATGTCTTTTCCCGTTGCAGGGTGGACAAAACCGATCGTCTTGGCGTGCAGCGCGTGCCGGGGGCAGGTAGCGAAGCAGTTGTCGACAAACTGCCGGTACTTGCTGAAGACGGTGCCTTTGACGATCTTATCGCCGCCGTAGGTGTCGTCGTTGAACAGGGGGTGCCCGATATGCTGCATATGCACGCGGATCTGGTGGGTACGACCTGTCTCGAGCACGCACTGGACCAGGGTGACATAGCCGAAGCGTTCAAGCACTTTATAGTGAGTGATCGCTTCTTTTCCGTGGTCGCCTTCGGGATAGGCGTCGAAGAGCTTGCGAAAGCGCTGGTGACGTCCTACGTGGGCCACGATGGTCCCGGAGTCTTCTACGAGGTCGCCCCAGACCAGCGCCATATACTGGCGCTTGACCGTATGGTCGAAGAATTGTTTGGCCAGGCTGCGGACGGCTCTCTCTGTCTTGGCGAGGACCATGAGCCCGCTGGTATTCTTATCGATGCGATGGACGAGGCCCCAGCGGGGGAGGTTCTGTTCGGTTAGCTCCCTGTTCTTTTGCAGGAGGTACCAGGCGACGCCGTTGATCAGGGTGCCGGAATAGTTGCCGCTGGCAGGATGGACGACCAGTCCCGGTGGCTTGTTGATGATCATCACGTCTTCGTCCTCGTACTCGATGTTGAGGGGCAGCTCTTCGGGTATGATCTCTTCCCCGTGCGCTTCTTTATCGGAATACATGATGATCTCGTCGAGGGGTCTGATCTTATAGTTGGGCTGGACCTGCTTGTTGTTGACCAGCACCATGCCGGCCTCGAGCGCTTTCTGGATCTTGTTGCGGGAGGCGTTCTCTATGCGCTGGACGAGGAATTTGTCGATGCGCAGGGGCTCCTGACCCTTATCCACTTTCAGGCTCAGTCTCTCGTACAGCTCATCGGACCCGTCTGTTAACGGGTTTTCGTCCAGCTCTTTGTCCTGATCGGGTGTGTTGCGCATATTTTTGGGTTTACAGCAGGCGGGAACGGACCCGGTTTTGCGGGGGCGGTCCCCCGGTTTTGCGCAAAGGTACGATTTAGTACCTTTATGCTCCGTATATGCAAAAAGTCGTTTATAAAGACCTGGGCCGGATGGAATATCAGGCGGCCTGGGACTACCAGGAAAGCCTGTTACAGGAAAATGTTCGTATCAAGACGGAGGCGCGCCAGCGGGCTGCGGAGTTTGTGGCGGAGGAGGACGGCGGGACCGTGGGTCGACCAGGGTTGGTCCAGACGGGATCGGCTGATGGGCGACCGGGAGTGGGTGCGGAAACGACCCACTATCTCTTATTTGTAGAGCATCCGCCGGTGTATACGCTGGGAAAGAGCGGGCATATGGAGAACGTGCTGATCGGCGCCGGGCAGATGGAGGAAAGGGGTGTGCAGTTCTTCCGATCGAACCGGGGTGGGGATATTACTTTCCACGGGCCCGGGCAGCTGGTGGGCTATCCTATTCTTGACCTGGAAAGATTCTATACGGATATCGGCCGGTATCTCCGGAACCTGGAGGAAGTCGGCATACGGGTGCTGGCTGACTATGGCATTGCCGGGGGAAGGTCTTCCGGAGAGACGGGGGTGTGGATCGGTCCGGATGAGAAGGGGAAGGCGAGGAAGATATGTGCGATCGGAGTCCGCTGCAGCCGGTGGGTGACGATGCATGGATTTGCTTTTAACGTCAGCACGGACCTGACCTATTTTGGGGATATCATTCCGTGCGGCATCGCCGACAAGGAGGCGACTTCCCTGGAGAAGGAATTGGGTAGGAGGGTAGACCTGGAGGAGGTTAAAGAAAGCTGGAAGAAACACTTCGAGGAGGTGTTTGAGGCGGAGCTGGTTTAAAAATCCTTTGGAATAAAGAGCTTGTTCTTTTCTTTCAGCTGGTCGCCGTCGTATAGTTCAAAGCGGAACCACCCGGCGTGATGGAAATTGGTCTTATCGAGAATGAGCGACGCGTCCCTGATATCGGTGAGTTCGAAAAGCAGCTTGTTGGCGTCGTCATAGAATCTTACGGCGTAGTGTCTCTGGGCTGCGCCGGGAAGGGAGACGTGAACATTGCCCAGTCTGCCCGTATAAACATAAGGTGAGACCCTGTATTCTTCTTTGGGGATGAAAGGTTTTATGCGGAGCGTATCGCCGTCGACGAATACGAGGGTATCTTTTGTCTTCTTCAAAAGCGAATCGCGGAAGGCCTGTATACGGCTGCTGCCGGTGAGCTGGCCGATCAGGTTGTCGCCCTTGCGGATGTATACCGTATTGGATAGTTCGACCGAGGGCAGTGTGTGTATGGCGGTGGGGCCCTTGACCCGTGCTTTTTCCTTGTCGGCCGGGTCGATGTAGAGTATGCGGGTGCCGGCCATTTTTGCGAGAGCGAGGTCCTCTTCGTCCTTTTGGTTTTCGGCCGCGGTCTGTTGTCGGGCGGGGCTGCGTTCGGTGGAAACGACGCCTTCGCTGGCGGGGCCCGGGCGGCGTGATGGGGTGAAGAGGTATTTACCGTTGTCCAGCACGATAAAGAGGCGATAGTAGAAATTTGGATGCGGCGCCTTGCTGTCAGTGACGCCATTGGCTGGCAGCGTCGGGTCGGGTACGGTGAGCAGCGTGGTGAAATTCCTGAGACTGTCTGCGGAGCGCTGGATGCTGATCTGGGTGACGACGGGATAAGTGTTGTGCCAGCTGATCAGGATCTTGCCGGGACCGCGGGCGATGGCGGAAAATCGCGGAAGGGTATCCTGCGCGCGGAGAAGGGTAATCAGGAGCAGGCCGGTTAGCGAAAAGCCGATCATTTTGACCATAGACGGATGGCTGATAGTTGTGTACGCAAAACTACCAAAACCGGGCCTAAAAATCCAACTGGCCGGGGGACAGGGACCGATTGCCCTGTAATCCTCCGCTGTGGATCACCAATAATCGTGAATGGGAAGGATAAAGTTCGCGGCTGATACTGTCTTCCAGGGCATAGAAGAGTTTGCCGGTATAGACTATATCGGATGGTATGCCCGTCTCGTGATAGAAGCGGTTCATAAAATCCAGCAGTTGCTGTGGATGGCGGGCATAGCCCCCGAAATGATAGTCGGGTATGATCCGTCCGCGCGCCGATCGTTGCGGTGTGAGGAATTTATCTCCATCGATGTCCTTTAGCGAAGAGATACCTTTCAAAACAGGGATCCCGATGATTTCCTGTCCGGGCGTACTGGCGCGAAGTATACCCAAAAAAGTTGTGCCTGTACCGATAGCGCAGAGAATATGGGTATACGATTTGCTATCGATGTGCCGGAGTATCTCACTGCAGCCGACGATGCCGGCCTCACCGCTGCCTCCTTCCGGAATAATATAAGCGCCGGGATAGTTTGCGGCCAGGTGTTGAAGAAAGGCGGGCTGGTCTTTTTGGCTGTATTCTTTGCGGGAGACGAAATTCAGTGTCATGCCGTATGTGATCGCGTCTTTGAGCGTAACGGAGAGCTGGCTGGGTCGTTCTCCTCGAATGATCCCGATGGATCGGAGGCCCAGTTCTTGCGCCGTATAGGCGGTTGCGACGATGTGGTTGGACCAGGCGCCTCCGAATGTGATGATGGCGGAACCGGGAGTGAGCGGCGTCTGGCGCAGATGGCCTTCCAGCTTGAACCATTTGTTGCCGGACACGATCGGGTGCAGCTTGTCCAGGCGAAGCACGTCGACGTGGAGATCGCGACTGATATATTCCTTTTTTCTTAACTGTTCGATTACTGATGGATAATTCACTAGTAATTTTTATTTTCGTGTCCTAAAAATTTAAATTTAAAATTACAATAATGCAACCAACCCTTTTGATTTTGGCGGCCGGCATGGCTTCGCGGTATGGCAGTATGAAGCAGATCCAGAGTTTTGGACCCAGCGGAGAGACGATCATGGACTATAGTATTTACGACGCCATTCGCGCAGGCTTTACAAAGGTAGTGTTCATTATCCGGAAGGATTTTGCCGAAGATTTCAAGAATATATTCGAGCCTAAGCTGAAGGGGAAGGTAGCGCTGGACTATGTATACCAGGACCTGCATTCTTTTACGGGTGACTATGCGGTGCCTGCGGAGCGCACCAAGCCCTGGGGGACTGCGCATGCGGTACTTTGTGCGAAAGATGCGATAAAGGAGCCCTTTGCGGTTATCAATGCGGACGATTATTATGGTCGCGACGCGTTCGAGAAGGCCCATGCTTTTTTGACAAAGGAGGTGAATCCTGCGACGCAGTCGATCATCGGTTATGAGCTGGCGAAGACCCTTTCCGACAACGGTACGGTGAGTAGGGGGGTATGCGAGGTCGACGCCAGTGGCAATCTGGTCTCGATCGCCGAGCGGACGAAGATCTACCAGGACGGGGACAAGATCACGTATGAAGAGAACG
>JAFDYE010000439.1 GCA_018267585.1 Bacteroidota bacterium | reverse complement strand
GTAGCGGGGACCCCGTTGACGTCGTTGAACGAGGCCATAATGCTGCCGACCCCGGCGTCGACCGCCGCCTTATAGGGAGGAAGGTATTCGTTGAACATCCTGACCAGGCTCATATCGGTAGTATTATAGTCGCGACCCGCCTCGGCCGCTCCATAGAGCGCGAAATGCTTGACGCAGGCCATGATATCGGAGTTCCGGGAGTAGTCTTCCTGGTAACCCCTGACCATGGCTTTTGCGATCTGCGAGCCGAGATAAGGGTCTTCTCCGCTGCCTTCCGCGATACGGCCCCAGCGGGGGTCGCGCGCGATGTCCACCATCGGTGAAAAGGTCCAGCAGATGCCGTCGGCGCTGGCCTCGATGGCCGCTACGCGGGCGCTCTTTTCGACGGCTTCCATGTCCCAGCTGCAGCTGAGGCCGAGGGGTATGGGAAAGACCGTTTCATAGCCGTGTATGACGTCCATGCCGAAGATCAAAGGTATCCTGAGCCGGCTCTTTTCGACGGCGATGCGCTGTACCTCCTTGATCTTTGCGACAGATTTTATATTGAACAGACCGCCGACCTTGCCTTCCTCTATCTTTTTAGCGATACCGGAGTTGCCTGCCTGGCCCGTCGTGATATCGCCTGCGCCGGGGAGGTTCAGCTGGCCGATCTTCTCGTCGAGGGTCATTTTATTCATCAGCGCATTGATGAATGCATTCATTTTTTCAGTCGATGACTGTGCCGAAACAACAATAGTTGAGAAAAGAAGAAGAATAGTTGATCTTAGTGCTCTCATGGTATAAAATTAACGCGGTTATTCAACCCTGATAATGTTGGTACGAGGTGAAATCCCATTCTCATTGATGGCTTCGATCGAGAAATAGTAGGGTTTTTCTTTGTCCATGACCTTGAACCAATAGTCATTGGCAGTATAGACGAGGACGCTATTATACAATTTATCGGGGGCAGTACCAAAATAGATATTGTACCCATAGGCGTTGTCGACGGTCCTCCATTTTATCCAGGCGCTGCGTTTGTCCTTCTCGGTCCGGAGCACGATAAAATCCTTTACTGCCCCCGGTCTTTCGCCATTGCCATTGCCAAAGACGCGCAGGCCGCTGATGGCAAACTTCCCCGAAGGCATATGTATATTCTCCATTCGGATATACCGGGTATTTACAGGGTGATCCAGCTCTATATAGTCATGGGGTACGTCCTTGCGGTTGTTGCTCTTGTCTACGAGCACCTTCCATTTCTTCCCGTCGTCGGATGCATACAGCTTGTACTGGTGATAGATACCGGTCTGCTTCCCGAGATAAGTTGCGTCCTGGTCGGCATAGTTGATCTGAATGGCGTTCACCCTGGAGATATGGCCGAGGTCGGTCTGAATCCATTCCCCCGGGTTCCCTGTCGCCGCGCTCCAGTAGGTCCTGATGCTCTCGTCGACGGCGAGATTCGCGTTGTAGTCGCCGAGCGTCGACGATACCGTCACCGGCTTGTTGAAGTTGAGCAGCATCCAGCCGCAGAAGCCGCCGTTGCAGGAAGGCGAATTAAAGACGGCACTCGAGTCCGAGGGCAGGTAGTGCGGATAGTCGCCATAGCTGGTATTGCAGTACATGACGTCGTCTCTGTCGAAACCTGCCGGCCAGATGCCGATGCGCCGTTCGAAATTGTTCTTGACGGCGATGGTCATCGTGCTGACGTGCCAGTAGTTGCCATTCCGGTCCTGGAAGGTAGCGCCATGCCCGGCGCCGCGGGCAAACCCGCCGAGCTTCAGGGAAAGGGGATCCGACTGCGGCGTCCACTCATTGCCCAGGGGCTTGCTGCCAACGACGACGCCGTCCGCATAGCCGCTGAACTCGGTTCCGGGTGCACCATATTGAAGATAGTACTTCCCGTTGTGCTTTGTCATCCATGAGCCCTCTATAAACGGGTCCAGGAATGTATTGTCGTAATATTCCCCGAAGCGCTGCCAGCCATAGCGCCAGTCCTGCAGCCTGTAAGTCTCCTGGCGGCCGCCGATGGGCTGGAAGGTCTTCCGGTCCAGCTCGATGCTGTAGAGCGGAAAAGAGTTGCTGCTGCCGTTGTACATATAGAAACGGCCGTCGTCATCGGTAAAAAAAGCCGGATCCCAGCCGCCTATCGAGAAAGAGTCTACGAGTGGCTTCCACTGGTCAGATTTAGGGTCCGTGCTCATCCACAGCGTGAACTGGCGGGTATAGGTAGAACCAAATACCAGCATCGTGTCTCCGACTATTCCGACCGCCGGCGCGCAGAGCTCGTCGTAGCCTTTATTCCAGGGTCTCAGGAACTTTCTCGGGATGAACTTCCAGTCCCATAGGTCGTGCGACCACCAGTAGCCCCACTGGTTGGTGGAGAACAGGTAGTAGTCTCCCTTATAAAGGACGATCACGGGATCAGCCGTTGCGCGGTGGCGGCCGGCTTCGCTGAAGTCGGGTATCGGCGTATAGCCGTAGTCGATGTTGACCGGATTACAATAGGTCCTTTGCTGTCCCCGGGTTGTCAGCTGGATCAACAGAATTAGCGCCGTGACCAATAATTTGTACATACCTTTTATTTTAATGCCTGGTCCTTGTCTTTCTCCAGGAAGCCGGCCGAGTCCATCACGCCGCTGGTCTCCCATTCCATCAGGGCCTCGTCCGGCACGATCTTTACCGGCACCCTGTGCGACCCATTGGGTTCGTTGTATCCGATATTATCCTGGCGGTTATAGCAGGAGATCAGCGACCAGCGGGCTTTATCGGAAAGGTTGGCCTCCGAACGGTGGAGCAGATTGGGGTGGAAGAACAGCGCGTCGCCCGGCGCCAGCTCGACATATACCAGCGGCATCGTCTTCAATGCGAGGTCCACATAGCGCTGGGCAGCGCCCACCTGTTCTCCGGAGAAGCCGTGCTCTACCCGTCCCATTTTGTGGGTGCCCTTTATCACCTGCAGACAGCCGTTGGCTTTCGTGGCCTCCGTGATCGCTACCATAACCGACACCATTTCATCGGGGAACAGGAATTCATTCTTATACCAGTATCCATAGTCCTGGTGCCATTCCCAGGCGCCGCCGACCTTTGGCTCCTTCTGCATCAGCTTGCTATGGAAATGGCATACCGGCGAGCTTCCATCCAGGAGCCTGTCGACGGAGTCCACGATCCTTTTGCTGCGTGTGAGCAGGCCATAGGCGTCGTTGCCCGGATTATACCAGAGGGTGAGCTTTGTCTTTTTTCCAGACTGATCGTTGAGGTCAAAGGCGTGCTTGCTGATCGCGTCGTCGCCGACCGCTATCTTATATAGCTTGTCAATCTCTTCCTGCGCCAGGAAATTTCTGACGATGATATAGCCGTCCCGCCAGTAATCGGCTATCTGTTGCTGGCTTAACTGAAAATTTGCCATAGTTTTTTATTTAAAGTTATTTCATCCATGGACTTTGAAAACCCAATTTTTTTAACCCTTTCTGTACCTCGGGGCAGCTCATGAACAGTCTCCAGAGCAGGCCGCTGCGGTAGTTCTCGATCATGTCCACGATGGGTCCCTGGTCGATCGCGAGATACGAGCCGGCCCACCAGTTCTGCGTCTCGTTGAAGGCGTCGGTAAAACCATACCTGCCCCATATCCTGTCTCCGAGCCCGTCATAGAAATGGCGCAGTGCCTTCATAGAATACCCGGGAGTATAGGGAAAGGCGGAGAGGGCCGCGGTCGGTGAAATCGTTCCCCAGTCGTTGGTAGGCGACTGGGCGTTATACCCATCGTAAGTGTCGCTGGCCGTCAGTCCCCAGCAGTCGGGGCCGTACCCTTTGAACTTTTTGGGGTTGTCCAGGCAGTAGGCGTGATTGATCAGCGTATGGTTCCGGTTCTGCTGCCAGTAGTCGGCGTATTCGTCCTTTAGCCCCCGCGGGTCGAGTCCGAGGAATGAATACTGCGAGAAGAACAGCGGACCGCCATAGTCGAAGCCCAACGGCAACACAAATCCATAAAAGGTCTTGCCGTTCTTAAAAAAATCGCTTTGCGCCCAGCCGCGGTGATAGACGGCGGCAGTCACAGGGTAGCGTTCGCCGGAGGCGGCAAGTACATACAGGATGAGGCATTCATTAAAGCCGCGGACAGGAAAGTCCATAGCCCAGCCGTTGTTGGGGCTCCAGTGCCAGTACAGAACCTCGCGTCCGTCCCTGGTAAACCAGTTCCATTCCACATCATTCCAGAGCGAGTTGATCCGGTTGCGCAGCTCGGATTCTACTTCATCTTTGCCGTCGAAATACTGACGTGCACAAAGCAGCCCCTGCATCAGATAGGACGTCTCCACGAGGTCGGCGCCGTCGTCTTTGCGGCCGAAGGGGATCGTCTTACCAGTCGCCCCGTCCATCCAGTGGGGGAATGCGCCGTGGTAGGAATCGGCCTTCAGCAAAAATTTGACCATCCGGAGCAAGAACCTGGCCGCCGTATCTCGGCCGATCCATTTGCGATCGGTGGCGGCGATGACGGCCATTACGCCGAAGCCGGTGCCTCCCGTGGTCACGACCTCGTCTCCGTAATCGTAGGATCTGTTGCTTCTTTCGCGGGCCATATGGCTGACGGGATGCGCGAAGTCCCAGAAATATCTGAAGGTCTGGTGTTCCGTAAGCTCAAGCAGGGCGGAGTCGCTGAGGTTCTTCGGACGCTGAGCTTCGGCGCCTCCAGCGCGCTGCGCCTGCAGCGAGAAAAGAAAAAAACAAAATATCAATGTCAGCGGTGCGTGATATCGCATGCGTGTCTTTTTTTAGAAATGAGGGCTTGAAAATCCTAGCTTTTTCAGGCCTGTCTGTATCTCCGGGCAGCTCATGAAAAGGTTCCAGAGCAGGCCGCTGCGGTAGTTCTCTATCATGACGATCTGCGGGCCCTGATCGATGGCGAGCCAGGAACCCGAGAACCAGATATTGGTAAGGTTGAATGCGTCCATGAATCCATACTGGCCCCATATCTTGTCGCCCAGGGTATAATAAAAGAATCGCAGTGCATTCATCGACTGTGTCGGGGTGTACGGAAGACTGCTGATGGCGGCCGTCGGAGAGATGATGCCGGCATCGCTGGTTGGAGAATGGGCGCCATAGCCGGTGATATTGTCGTCGCTGGCCGTGAGCCCCCAGCACTGATCACTGTATCCGTTGTAGCCCTGCGGGTTTTGCGCGCAATAGCTATAGTTGATGAGCGTATGTGCTGTATTCTGGGTCCAGTAGTTGGCGTAGGCGTCCGTAAGCCCGTTGGGGTCGATGCCCAGAAAGGAATAATGCGCGAAGAACAACGGTCCGCCTTCCGCCGGACCGAGGGGAAGCACGGTATTATAATAGGAGCTGCCGTTCCGCATAGTCCCGTTGCCGGCCCAGCCGCTGTCGTAGGTAGTTTTCGGGATCGGATCGGTGGCAGCCGAGGCGGCCAGCACATAGGTGATCAGCGCCTCATTCCAGCCTTTGACCGGAACGTTGACCGCCCAGTTATAGTCGGGACTCCAGTTCCAGTAAAGGATGTTCTTCCCACTCTGGCGATACCAGCCGTAGTCGACGGCGTTCCAGATGCTGTTGATATCATTGCGGAGCTGAATTTCGGTATTATCGCTGGTGCTGCTGAAGTATTGTCTCGCGGTTAGCAGACCCTGCATCAGGTAGGAGGTCTCGACGATGTCTCCGCCGTTGTCCTGGGTGCTGAAGGGCACGGTTGCGCCTGTGGAGCCATTGATCCAGTGGGCGAAGGCGCCGTGATACCGGGTAGTATTGCCGGTAAGGAATGCTACGATCCGGGCGATGCGGCTAAGGGCCTGTGCGCGGGTAATGAAGTTGCGGTTGACCCCTGCGATGATCGCCATGATGCCAAACCCGGTGCCGCCGGTGGTCACAACGTCGCCCGAAGTGTTGCGCTCGCGGGCCATGCCGCTGACGGGGTGGCCAAAGTCCCAGAAGTATTTCAGTGTCCGGGATTGCACCAGGTCGAGGAGGGCGCTGTCGGATATCCGGGAAAATTTATCCGTTGAGTCGATTGCCGTCGTCAGGTTGACCACGACTCCCGATTGCAGCAGCCCTTTGGCCTGCGACTGCAGGGAGGTCGATACCGAGAGAATATATTTTGTTATGGGCTGCAGCGGGGGCGAGGGCTGTACGATGACCGTGCTGTCCTGGTCGGCAAAGGTCGTAGTAAAGGAGGCGGAGATGCCGGCGTTGTTCTTGAGAGTGAAGGCATTGCTTACCGAGGCGTGGTCGATGGGCGCGGAGAAGCTGAGGCGAATGACGGGTGTCGCGCCGAGATTGAAATAGTTGAGCCCGCTGTAAGCGCCGTTCACTTTGAGGCTGGAAAAGCTGAACGATGGTGGCGCTGGTGGCGGGGGAGCAGGTGAATTGCTGTTCTTTTTGCATGCGGCAATAGCAAGCGTCGTAAGGAACAGGAGTGTAAAACCGTTTTTCATAAAAGGGAGGGGCCGCGTTTTGATTCGCGACCCCTGTTGTAGAGTTGTCTATTTTCCCAGGTTTTCCAATTGAAAAAGCGCTTTGACATCGCTGCCGCTGAGCGCCTTGTTGTATATCCTGACCTCATCCATTGCCCCGAGCAGGAAGCTGGCCCAGGACTGGGAGGACGCCCCGCTGGTCATGCTGGGAGTGGTCTGGAACTGGATCGTTCCGAACAGGATGGCGGGGAAGTTGACGAAGCTCAGGTTTCCGAATCCGGCCTGTGTCGCCGTCCCGAACTGTTGCCCGTTGACATAAAAGGTGAATTTGTTGGACGGCGCGTCATAGGTCAGTGCGATATGCATCCAGGTTTCCCAGGGGTTGGAGAGCGTCCAGTTGGCCAGCCATGCGTCCTGCTGGGCGGTATTATACAGGTGCATCTTGAATACGGAGGAAGCGTCGGTCTGGCCGTCGAAGAACATGTCCAGGTTGCTCCAGAACTGGGTGCTGTTTACAAAGCAGACCGGTTCCTGGATGCCGGCGCCGTTCTTCGGCGTGTTGACCCAATAGGCGATGGTCATGCTTTGCAGCTGTTTGATGGCATCCGTGGGTGTAAAGGTGGCGTAGTTGTTAAGTCCGATCGAGAGGCCCTGACCCTTGACGCCGGTGCCATAGCTGGTGCCGGTGCCGGTTGCGGAGGTCTTGCTGACGCTATCGATCAGCGCGCCCTCGAAAGAGAAATGGGCGATCAGGCTGGACGCTCCCACCTGGTTGGAGGCCGAGTATCCGCCGAAGGTCTCCGCGGGTTTGTAGCTATTCGGATCGAATTTTTTCTGGCAGGAGCCCATCACCAGGGCCAGGGAGGCGAGGGCGAGGGCGGGAAATATCGTTGTTTGTATACGGTACATACAATAATTTTTGAGTTGAAAAATCAATAGCCGGTATTTTGAACCAATACGCCGCCGCTGTTGTCGATCTCGGCCTGCGGGATGGGCCATACTTCATTCTTGTTCGCCTTCCAGCCCAATGGACCAAAGACTGTCGCCGCCCTTCCCTGGCGGATAACATCGAAATACCTGTCGTTCTCCATGGCGAGTTCTACCCTTCTCTCGTGATAGATGGCGGCGCGGAGCGAACCCTGATCCGTCGTGGTGACGGCGGGCAGGTCGGTCGCGGGATTGTCGCTGGTGGCGCGGGCTCGGGCTCTTACCTTTTCGAGCGAGGCGAGCGCGGGTGCGTTGTTGCCCAGTTCGTTGTTGGCCTCTGCGTTCATCAAAAGGACGTCGGCGTAGCGGATCACCCGGACGTTCTGGCCGCAGCCCTGGTTGGGGCTGAGCACGGCTGTCGCGAAGGGGACGTAGGATTTCATGTTATACATCGAGGGGGCGCCTGCGGCGGGCAGGGGCACGGCGTCGCCGCTGGGTGTCGTGGTTCCGGCGAACATGATCGTACCGTTCTTTCGGG
>JAFDYE010000438.1 GCA_018267585.1 Bacteroidota bacterium | reverse complement strand
GAGACCGTCTGCTCGCCGACTGTCAACTCCGGCCTGTTCTCCTCCTTTATCGAGATGCAGGATGTGATGGGAGTCTTCTGCGGGCATGATCACAACAACAACTATATCGGAAGCCTGATGAATATTGCGCTTTCTTATGGCTGTGTCACGGGCCGCGAATGCTACGGCATCACGGACCGGGGGGCGAGGGTCATTGAGCTCAGCGAAGGGCAGCGGAGATTTGATACGTGGCTATATACTACTCACAAGACCAAGAAGTTCATGGTCACTTATCCCGACTCATTCGTTGTAGAATAGATGGGGTATGGTTCTAATAAAAAAGGCGTCTCTTCCGGAGACGCCTTGCTTTGTTATAAGTAGTTAGTTAGTTCGATAGTGGTTTATAATAATATCCTTCTTCGCTCAGCACAAAACTGTTGGGTACAAAGCTCAAAAGGGACTTCTTTACCATGTCGGTGGCTTCCTGCTGGTAATGCTCGCCCACCTCGGGGGTCTTCATCGCAAACTGCCAGCTCTGGATCTTCAGCAGCGCTATCCTGCTTTCCTGGAGAAGATAGTTGTCAAAACGTCTGAACTCTTCAGCCAGGTGGTCCTGGTTATTACGGATATAAGGGGTCATAGGGATTGCATTAGATTTTAAAAAGATATTGGATATATACCTGAAAACGCAGGATCGGTCTTGAAATTGTGTCTTTTTCCAATTATTCCTCTGACCGGAACATTTTTCCCAGTCAGGGAAGGCAGATCGGCGCAAAAAAAACGTAAATATCTACATTACAGCGCTTTATGTTTTGGCACTTCTTTCGTATCCTTTATATCAGATCCCGATATACAGGTTCTTCTCAAGATATTACCTTACAACATGTTGACGGCCATCACATCGTACTAAAGGTTTTCTGGTTTTTTCAGGCTTACAGGTTCTTCTACAAAAATTGAAAAATGCAAAAGAGGGCCCCAAAATAAAAACTGGGGCCTTTTTGCATTTTATCTTATGTCCGCGGGCGCTTCGCCGGCGGGGTGCAAAGCCCCCATTACCGGGGATTTTTGTTTTTATCGGATAAGTATCGAGGTACCCTTTCTTAAAAAAGGCTTTTCGCTATCGCGGTCTATGTATTGAAGGAACCAGACATAGGTGCCTGCCGGCGCGTCGCCGCCATTGACCCTCCCGTCCCACCGGTCGGTCCAGCTATGGGCCTGGAAGACCATTTGTCCCTCGCGGTTGAAGACCTTGAAAACGAGGTTATCCGCCTTGAAGGCATTCAGCGGGTAGAGATAGTCATTCAGCCCGTCCCCATTGGGCGTAAAGGCCGTCGGCACGGCTATATAGCAGGACTTGAGCACGTCGATCTTTTGTATAGTCGTATCCTGACAACCCATGGAGTTATTGCCGGCGATCAGACGGACCGTATAGCTGGTCTCTATGCCGGTGGGAGGATAGAGATGGTCGGTTGGCGTCTGCAGGCTGCTGATGGAACCATCTCCCAAATCCCAGTCCCAATAATCTATCGGTCCGGTACTATTGTTCTTATACTGGGCGTAGTCTCTCGGACAGATGATATTGGGGACTTCGAAAGCAGCTTTCACTTCGTTGTCGAGCACGATCGACGTCTTTAGCGTGTCGCTGCAGACGCCGTTGCTGACGATCACCAGCAGCGGATGCGTTCCGCTGGCCGGGTAGATATGCCGGGGCGGAGTCTGCGCGCGGCTGGTATCGGAATTGTCAAAGACCCACAGCCACTGGTTGACGCCGTCTTCCGGGGGATAAGAAATATCGACCGTATCGATCTTGCATCCCGCAAGCACGGAGGCCTTGAAGGCTTCGGCAGACACCGTATCGCTGGTCATAAAAAAGAGAGAGGAACTGGGCGTGGGCAGACCACATTGGTCGTAGAACGTATTGCCGTCGTCACCCTGCCGGAGCGTGATCTTAAAATTACCGGCGGTCTGTATCGGGGCGGAGAGATTGACCCGGATGACGCTGGTGTATCCCGAAGCATTGCAGTCCATGCTGACGCCGGAGACAGTGACAGGCACGGGACCGGTGACGGAAAAGTCCGAACCGTCGGCGGCTACAGACGAGCAGAGGATACCATTTTTAAATATCAGCTGCAGCTGATCGGGGGCACAGCCTATCGGGACCATGCTGTCCATCGGTGTTGGCTGAGGCGCCACCAGGGTAAAAGAAAGGGACTGTCCTGCCGGCAGCGGGTTGCCGCAGTTATCGAGCAGGGTGTTGCCGTCGCTGCCGTTGGCGGCAGTGACCGTATAAGTGTTGCCCGGGATCAGCGAGCCATTCAGGGTCAGCTGCAGTGTGTCCAGGTCAAAGCCGCTGGCGCAGCTGTTGGCGGACGCGGCCGTCACGGCCACACCGGGAGGCAGCGGGCTGACGGCGAAGTCGGTGCCGTCTGCGGCCAGGCTGCTGCACTTCATCTTCTTGTTGAGCGCGACCTTGATGGTACCGCCATAACAGACGGGAGATACGGCCTTCAGCGCAGCCGGTATGGTGTCGGTGATGCTGGCTGTGCCTCCTGAGAAGACCAGCGAATAGCCGCTCTGGTTAATATCGGTAAAATGGCTGACGAGCAGCAGGTAGTTATGCCCCTGGATCAGCGTGGGCATTGAGTTCGTGTTGGGAAAGGTCGGTCCGGCACAGTTGATCGAACCATAGTTGTTGGTCCCGGTACCCGTCTTGTCCGGGTTGGAGGACCAGTTGCCGCTGACGAACAGGCTTGACTGCGAATATACATCACTGGGGTCATGGCCGGTGACGTCGAAGAGCTGCCAGTCGTAGTCGTCGGTAGTCGTCTTGGGGGTAATGGTGAAACCCAGGGTGCCGGCGGCAAAGCAGGTGAACTTGTACCAGAACGGATTGATGTCCGTATAGGGAGCGCCGTCATTACAGGGTACCGGGATCCTGGCGCCTGGACAGGATGGAACCGATTTCTGGTCAAAGGCGGCGGTACCGCAAACCGGGAAGGCTGTGGCGGGAGTCTGCCCCAGTGTAGAGCAGCCATTGTTTTGGCCCCGCGTCTCAAGGGTAGTCGCAATCAGAACGATCAATAGAATAAGCAGCTGTCGGAATACCATGTGAAACTGTAAAGTTAATTACCATGACG
>JAFDYE010000437.1 GCA_018267585.1 Bacteroidota bacterium | reverse complement strand
TTTCGCACTTCGGTAAAAAATCGCCGGACTTTTTCATTTTTTTATAAAAGTTATTTAACTTAATGTTAAATTAGCGGACCAAAACGGCGAAAATGTCCAAGACTGTATTGTACAAAAGACAGATAATAAGGGAATTATACTTCGCCAAGACCTTATCCTGTTCCGACCTTAGCCTGCAAACTAAAAAAAGTCTCCCGCTCACTACGAAAATGGTTAACGAGCTCATCGAAGAGCAGTACGTTATGGAAACCGGTTATGCTCCATCGACAGGAGGACGCCGGCCGCTGATGTACTCTCTCCGGCCCGACGTGCTCTACGTGGTATCGGTGGCAATGGACCAGCACTTTAGCCGCATAGTGATCATGGATATGAAGCAGGAGATGGTGACGGAATGCGAGCGGTTCCCGCTGCCGCTGGGAAAGAATCCCCAGGCGCTGGATACCCTGCTGGAAAAGATCGAGTCGCATATCGGCCGCTCGAAGATACCGCGGGACAGGATCGCGGGTGTCGGAGTCGGTATGCCTGGTTTTGTGGATGCGGCCAAGGGGATCAATTATTCTTTTTTGGAATCGAACGGCAGATCCATACCTCAATATCTGAGCGATAAATTGAAGGTGCCGGTCTATATAGAGAACGACTCGAGTCTGATCGCCCTGGCGGAATACCGTTTTGGCGCGGCAAGGGACAGGAAGAGCGCGATGGTGATCAACCTGGGATGGGGTATCGGTTTGGGACTGGTGATGAATGGAGAGCTGTTCCGGGGACACGAAGGTTTCGCCGGTGAGTTCAGCCATATCCCGCTGTTCTCCAATAATAAACTCTGCTCCTGCGGGAAGAGCGGGTGCCTCGAGACGGAAGCTTCGCTGCTGGTAGTCGTAGAGAAGGCGAGGGAAGGGATAAAGCAGGGGAGGGTGACGACACTGAAGAGCGAACAGCTGATGGCCGATCTGGATATGGCCTCGATGGCAGTGATAAAGGCAGCGGAGAAAGGGGACAAATTTGCGGTCGAGCTGCTGTCCGAAGCCGCTTATCATATCGGCAGAGGC
>JAFDYE010000436.1 GCA_018267585.1 Bacteroidota bacterium | reverse complement strand
TGAAGACAGTATTCGTAGACTGCGTCGAGGGCATCTGTCGTCATTTCGGCGGAGAACAGCCTGCCGTTGCCGCCGTAGATCTGGAGGTCGATGAATGCCGGAGCCAGCAGATAGCCGGAGAGTTCGCGTTGCCGGAAGCCGGCCGGGATATCCGATATGGGAACAATGCCAGAGACGGTGCCCTCCCTGACGAGGACGGCCATGCCGGTATGTATCTCTGTTCCTGTGAAGATCCCGGGAGCTATGAATGCGGTTGCCATAGAGTTGTGAAGATAGACTTTCGGCGCGAGATACCCGCGGATCGCTTAGGGCTGGATAGAAAAATGGTCGGCGTCCCGCCAGAAGGGAAAACGCCTGCGGATCCCGGTCAGGCTTTCCTTCCGGAGGGTCAGGGTATGGACATCCTCCGCATTGGCTTTCTCGTAGAGTATCTCTCCGAGCGGATCGATGATCATGGAGTCGCCGCTATGGCGGATATTGTTGCCGTCGTCGCCAATGCGGTTGACGCCGATCACATAGGCCTGATTTTCGATCGCGCGGGCGCGTAGCAGGGTTTTCCACGCCAGGCTTCGCCGTTCGGGCCAGTTGGCGACATATAATAAAATATCGTATTCGAGTTGTGCCTCCTCACTGTCCGGGAGTGGCGCGGGTGTTTGCCGGCTCCAGACGGGGAAGCGCAGGTCGTAGCAGACCAGCGGCAGTATCTTCCACCCCTTGACGGAGGTTAAAAGACGTTTGCAGCCGGCAGTATAGTGTTCGTCCTCGCCGGCAAAGGCGAAACGGTGGCGTTTGTCGTAGTAGCCATAGGTCCCGTTGGGGAGCATCCAGATAAGCCGGTTGAAATAGTCTTCTTCTTCCTTTATAATAACGCTCCCGGTGAGGATGATCCTTTTGCGGGCGGCCAGGTCGCGCATCCATTTCAGGGTTGGACCCTTCATGTCTTCGGCAAGCCTTTCGGGATCCATGCTAAAACCCGTGCTGAACATCTCGGGGAGGACGACTAGCTCGGTGTTTTCCCCAATAGACAGGATCTTGTCTTCCAGCCGGCGGAGGTTGGCCGTCTTGTCTTCCCATTTCAGGTCGGTCTGGATAATAGTGACTGTCAGCGTAGACATGTTGTGAAAATAAGGTTTTTTCGGGTCAATCCCCTTCTCCGCTGCCCGCCACGGTCCTGACCGCCGCGGATACCTTGTCCGATTCATAGCCTTTTTGAAGCAGGTAGTCCTGGAGCTTCCTTTTCCGGACAAAGGCGTTGCCCTCTTTTCCGAGAATCTCCCATTTTTTGGCGGCCAGGCGGCCGAGAGCCTGCCCGTAATCTTCTTCGTCGATGGCTGCGAGCGCCTTTTTTATACAATATTCGCTGACCTGCCGCTGCCGCAGCTCATACCGGATCTTCACCTTCCCCCACTCCTTCAGCCGGAAATGTCCGCCCGCGAACTGTATTGCGAAGCGCTCTTCATTCAGGTAGTTCTCTTCTATGAGGGTGGCAAGGGCGGTCTCCACATCCTTTTTCCGGAGCCCGAATGAGTACAGCTTATCCCGGACCTCGCTATGGCTGCGTTCCTGATAGCCACAGTAGTGTCTTGCCTTCTGCAGGGCCTGTTCCAGGGATAGTGTGCGCGAATAGGGCATCCTGCAAATATCGCCTATTCGCTTAGGAAAAATACCGGTTAGTCACAGGAAATTAACAAATTGGGTCGTAAATTGTCGCCCGATTTTCTTATATCTTGGCTATTACACAAATTTTAGTAGTTTCGCCCAAAGACAAATTTCATGAAGTTTATCGTTTCCTCCTCGGCATTATTGAAACAACTGCAACAGATTAGTGGTGTGATCAATGCGAATACCGTATTGCCAATCCTGGAAGATTTTTTATTCGAAGTCGAGAAAAATAAGCTGACAGTTGTTGCCACCGACCTGGAAACGGTCATGAAAGTACATCTCGAGGTCGAGGCCAAGGACACGGGCAAGGTTTGTATCCCTGCCAAGATCCTCATCGACTCCCTGAAGAATATTCCCGACCAGCCGCTGACCTTCAATATCGACAAACATTTCGCGGTCGAGCTGACCAGCGACAATGGTAAGTACAAGGTAATGGGTGAGAATCCCGATAACTTCCCCAAGGAGCCGGCGACGGATGAGACCACGTCTTTCACCACCACTTCTTCGGCGCTGGTTACGGCGATCAACAAGACCCTGTTCGCGGTCAGCAATGACGACCTTCGTCCTGCCATGACGGGAGTCTTTTTCGAGATGGATAAAAAAGGCCTCCAGTTCGTTGCGACGGACGCCCATCGCCTGGTCCGGTATAAAAGAAAGGACGTAAGCTGCCCGAAAAGCGATTCGCTGATCGTCCCCAAGAAGCCGCTGAACCTCCTCAAGTCCGCTCTGCCGTCCAACGAGGACGAGATCACGATCAGCTACAACAGCAACCACCTCTTCGTCAGCCATGGTACGACGCAGATGAGCTGCCGTCTTATCGACGCCCGTTTCCCGGACTATAAAGTTGTTATTCCTGCAGACAATCCCTATAAATTGGTGGTAGGACGCAATGATTTCCAGAGCGCTCTGCGCCGTGTAAGCATCTTTAGTAATAAGAGCACCAACCAGGTGGTCCTGAACATCCAGGGCAGCGAGCTCCAGCTGACCGCGCAGGATGTGGACTTTTCGTTCGAAGGCAACGAGCGAATGAAGTGTCAGTATGATGGGGAAGATCTGGCCATCGCCTTCAACGCCCGTTTCCTGATCGAGATGCTGGCGTCTACCGACAGTGACGAGGTCCGGATGGAGTTGTCCACGCCCACCAAGGCCGGTATCATCAAGCCGACGGATGAGGACGAGAACGAAGAGGTGCTGATGCTGGTGATGCCGCTGATGCTGAATAGCTAGGCCCGCGGGAGGTGGTCGGTTCGCGCCATGCGTGCGGGCCGTGATCGGGTTAAAATCGAGGAGGCCATATGGAAAAGCTTGTTCTTTATTTCGGGCATATCCCTTCCCTGCATCGCTCGTTGATCCTTGGCGGCGGGCTGGTGCTCTTCTGGATACTGGAGGGTATCCTTCCGCTGGTGCGGTTTCGCTATCGGAGGGTCGGTCACGCGGGACTCAATCTCTTTTTTACGCTCACGACGGTCGTCGTCAATCTCTTTTTTGCCTCCCTGATCATTATGGCGGCGGACTTCAGCACCCGGCATCATTCCGGATTGCTCTATCTTTTCCCGATGCCGCTGTGGCTGTTCACGCTGGTGGGGCTGATGCTCCTCGATCTGATCGGGGCCTGGTTCATCCACTGGCTGCACCACCGGATAAAATGGATGTGGAAGTTCCACCTGGTACACCATAGCGACACCTGGGTCGATACGACTACGGCCAACCGGCACCATCCGGGAGAAAGCGTCTTCCGCGCGGTCTTTACGCTGCTGGCGGTTCTCGTGGCTGGCTCCCCGGTATGGCTGGTCTTTCTCTACCAGTCGTTGTCGGTGCTCTTTTCTCAGTTCAACCACGCGAATATCTCACTACCGAAATGGCTGGACACTGCCCTCGGCTGGGTGATCGTGTCTCCGGACATGCACAAGGTACACCATCACTACCGGCGACCGCTGACCGACACCAACTATGGCAATATCTTTTCGTTCTGGGACCGCCTCTTTGGAACTTTTG
>JAFDYE010000435.1 GCA_018267585.1 Bacteroidota bacterium | reverse complement strand
TATGAGATCGTGCCGGCAGCCGGGGTGCGTATCTCGAGGATCAAGAACCTGGAAGATGATATCGCGCTGAGCCTGGCGGCGCTGGGTATACGCATCATAGCGCCGATACCGGGCAAGGGAACGATCGGTATAGAGGTTCCCAACGTGAAGAAAACGGTGGTAAGCATGCGGACGCTGCTGGCGTCGGAGAAATTCCAGAACAGTCAATTCAACCTGCCGATAGCGGTCGGAAAGAAGATCGACAACGAGAATTTTATCGTGGATCTGTCTGCGATGCCTCACCTGCTGATGGCGGGGGCTACTGGTCAGGGTAAGTCGGTAGGGTTAAATGCCATCCTGGTATCCTTGTTGTACAAGAAGCATCCTTCTCAGCTAAAGCTCGTGCTGGTAGACCCGAAGAAGGTGGAGTTGAGCATTTACCGGATCATCGAGAAGCATTTTCTGGCCAAGCTGCCGGGGGAGGAAGAGGCGATCATTACGGATACGAAGAAGGTCGTGCATACGCTGAATGCGTTGTGTATCGAGATGGACAACCGGTATGATCTGTTGAAGGAGGCCAATGCGAGGAATATCAAGGAATACAACGAGAAGTTCATCAAGCGGCGGCTGAATCCGCAGAAGGGGCATCAGTATCTGCCTTTCATTGTGCTTGTGGTGGATGAGTTTGCGGACCTGATCATGACGGCGGGGAAGGAGGTGGAGATGCCGATAGCGCGGCTGGCGCAGCTGGCGCGTGCGGTGGGGATACACCTGATCATTGCCACGCAGCGGCCTTCTGTCAATATCATTACCGGTACGATCAAGGCGAACTTCCCTGCGCGTATCGGGTTCAAGGTGTCTTCGAAGATCGACTCGCGGACCATTTTGGATGCGGGTGGCGCTGACCAGCTGATCGGGAAGGGGGATATGCTGATCTCCTTTAATGGTGAGATCACGAGGTTGCAGTGCGCTTTTGTGGATACGCCGGAGGTGGAGGCGATCACGCAATTTATCGGCAAGCAGCGGGGCTATCCCGAGGCATATAAATTGCCGGAATATGTGGATGAGAAGGAGATGGAAGCGAAGGATTTTGACCTGGGGGACAGGGACCCGCTGTTCGAGGAGGCTGCGCGGCTGATCGTTGCCAATCAATTGGGTTCTACCTCACTGTTGCAGAGAAAGATGAAGCTGGGGTATAACCGGGCGGGCCGTCTGATGGACCAGCTGGAAGCGGCCGGCGTGGTGGGTCCGGGACAGGGCAGCAAGCCGCGGGACGTGCTGATCAAGACGGATATGGAGCTGGATCAGTATTTGAATCCATAGCAGGGGGATATTTTGGAAGTTTCCGACCAATTTTAAGATGCTTTTAATATGGGAGTGCCGATATTTGCGGCGAATTGACCGTCAAAGGATCGGAAGGGAATTGAGTTGCGGTTAAACTACTGACCTAAAATAAAACAAATGAAAGTAAGCAGAAAGTCGATGTTTATGAGCGTGGTGCTGGGGCTGTGCTGTTTTTTTGCGCAGGCGCAGAACAATAGTCTTGGTAAGAATGATCCGGATGCGAAGAAGGTATTGGATGGGCTGAGCGCGAAGTTGAAGTCTTTTAAGGCGGTGCAGTCGAATTTTACGTTGAAGGTGGAGGATTCGAAAGGGAAGTTGCAGGGCAGCAAGACCGGGACGATCTATCTGAAGGGGAGCCGGTATCACGTAAATGTTGTGGGCGGCCAGGATATTTTCAGCGACGGCAAGGATATCTGGACCTATGACAAGGGGTCGAACGAGGTGACGATCACGAAGGCCGATCCGGGTACGCAGACGATCAGTCCGGATAAGATCTTTACGAATTTTTATGACAAGGATTTTTTGTACAAATTGAACGGGGAGAGCCGATTGGGGGCGAGGACGGTCCAGGAGGTCGAGCTGACGCCGACGGACAAGACGAAGAATTTTTTCAAGGCGTTGCTGTATATCGACAAGGTGAAGCATACGCTGGTCAGCATCAAGTGGTTTGACAAGGGTGGCAACAGGTATACGCTGGAGACGAGCAAGCTGAACGGGAATGCGGCGGTGACGGATGCGCAGTTGGCGTATAATAAATCCAAATTCCCTGGTGCTGAAGAGGTGGATCTGAGGAACTAGGTAAAATAATTGACAGGTGGGCCCGGCGCTTGTGCCGGGCTTTTTTTATGGGGTGCCCCAGCGGAAGGTGGAGATGTCGAGGCCGGCGAGGTCGAGGACGCGGTCGACGACGGTGGCGGCGACCTCATCGATAGATTTGGGGAGGCTGTAGAAGGAGGGTGTGGCGGGGCAGATGATGCCGCCTGCCAGGGTTATGGTCTCCATGTTGCGGATGTGGATGAGGTTGTAGGGGGTGTCGCGGATGACGCAGATGAGCCGGCGGCGTTCTTTGAGGACGACGTCTGCGGCGCGGGTGATGAGGTCGGTGGAGGCGCCGGAGGCGATGCGGCCGAGGGTGCCCATGGAGCAGGGGACGATGATCATGGTATCGTATTTGCCGGACCCGGAGGCAAAGGGGGCGTGGAAGTCACGCTGGGAGAAGACGGGGAAGCCGAGTTTGGAATAGGAGTCGTTGCCGAGCTCGGTGCGCCATACTTCGCGGGCGTTCTCGGTCATGACGACGGAGACGGCCGACCACTGGGCCTGCAGGGCGGTGAGTTTTTCGAGGAGGAGTCTGGCGTATATCGAGCCGCTCGCGCCGGTGATGGCAACGACAATTTTGTGCATGATGGGGGCGTTATTTGTGAATTAACAAAAGTACTATGAAAGGATCGATTTTGCTATTTGTGCTGGTATTGGCCGGGTGGAAGGTTGCGGAAAAGCCGAGGGGGGAAGCTATTTCGTGGATGACGATCGAGCAGGCGGAGGGGAAGTTGAAGGATGTGAAGAAGCCGGTGATCATCGATCTGTATACGACGTGGTGCGGGTGGTGTAAGCAGATGGATAAAAAGACCTATTCGAACAGGCAGGTGGCGGCCTATCTGCAGGAGAAGTTCTATACGGTGAAGCTGGATGCGGAGACGCGGGCCACGGTGAATTGGATGGGGAAGGCATATGCCTTTAGTCCGAAGTACCGGGTCAATGAGTTTGCGATGTATCTGACGCGGGGTCAGTTGGAATTCCCGACGACGATCATTATTCCGCCGGGGGAGGAGCCGCAGGCTATTCCGGGATATCTGGAGCCAAAGGACCTCGAGTTGCTGGTAAAGTATTTTGGGGAGGGGGTTTACCGGTCTAAGTCCTTTGATGAATATCAGAAAAGTTTTAAGGCGAGTTGGTAATGATGGGACGGATCTTTAGTCGGAGCTGATGAATTAACCGGAAAATATTGCCCGGCGACTATAACGATTTAGCCCGCGGCGTCGCCAAAATTGCCTCTAAAGGGTTATCTATAGGGAAATTGATTGATCGAGATCAAGATAATGGTAACTGGGTAAAAAAAATTAAGGGGTAATGCTTCTATTTTAATGCGAAGACACTACCTTTGTTTTTTCATAGGATAAGGTTTAATGGTTAATGGTATTTGATTAGTGCAGCCCCGCGTCAGCGGGGCTTTTTTTATGTCGGTCCCTGGTCTTATGTCTGCCCTTCGGGCAGGGGGCAGCGGGTCTATGACCCGCTCTGCGCGTCAGCGGGCTGCGTGCCCGGTGTCCGGTCACTGTAATCTAACTAAAAACCCCGGGCTTTTTGGGGCCCGGGGTGAATGGTTACTATTTATTAATAAACGAGTTCTAGGCTTCTGCC
>JAFDYE010000434.1 GCA_018267585.1 Bacteroidota bacterium | reverse complement strand
GACCAGTTGTTGCCGACGACGCCTGCGGCGCCGGCTTTTTCTAGGGAGATGGGGAGGGTGCGGTAGAGGCGGGGGTTGCGAATTCCTGCCAGTTGTAGTCGGGCCGGCCGGTTGGCTGGAGCATGGAGACCATGACGAATTTTTCTTTTACTGCGGGCAGCCATTTCTGAAAGGCGAGGGAGTCTTCAACATCGGGGAGGATGACGAGCTCTGCTGTGACGGTCTTGTCGCCCATGCCCGGGCTCCAGGCCAGCTGGGTGGCTTCGAGGGATCTAGTGCGCGGGTATACCATATCGATGTGCGAGATGCCGCGTTCCCAGCCTCGCCACTGGCCCCATTGTTCATTGCGGGCGGTGATGCCCCAGCCGGTGTATGAGTTTTGGGGTGATGGATAGTTGGGCGGGAAGCTTGGGGGGATAAGCGGGCGGGGTGTATATTTGTTAAGCTAAATCGATTGAATATGAGAAAACTTTTGGTGTTCATTTTTTTGTTGGCGGCCTATTTGGGTGTGAGGGCGGAGGTGCGGCTGCCGGCTGTGCTTGCCAGTAATATGGTGTTGCAGCAGCGGTCGCATGTAAAGTTCTGGGGTTGGTCGGAACCGGGAGAAAAGATCTTTATCACCACTTCCTGGGATCACCGGACGGATTCGGTGAGGGGCAGCCGGGATGGCAAGTGGGAGGTTTTGTTGCCAACGCCGGGGGCGGGGGGACCGTTTAACATCGAGGTAAGGGGGAGCAACCGGATCGTGCTGGAGAATGTGTTGATAGGTGAGGTTTGGGTTTGTGCGGGGCAGTCGAATATGGAGATGTGTGAGACCTGGGGTTTGCCGGATGTGAAGGATGAGCTGCCGGTCTGCGCCAATGGCAATATCCGGTTGTTCCAGCTGCCGAAGGCGACGGCTGTCTATCCACAGGAAGACTGCAAGGCGAAGTGGGTGGAGTGCGACTCGAACGCGCTGAAGCGTTTTAGCGCTGTGGGTTATTTCTTTGGCAAGCGGCTGAACAAGGAGCTGAATGTTCCGATAGGGTTGGTGGAAGCGGCCTGGGGTGGCACGCCGGCCGAGGTCTGGACGCCTGCCGCGCTGGTCAACGGGGATTCGGTACTGAAGAATGCGGCTGCGAAACAAAAGCCGAGCGCGTGGTGGCCGTTCATGCCGGGTTATTGTTACAATGCGATGATCGCGCCGCTGACCTCGCTGGCGGCTGCCGGTGCTATCTGGTACCAGGGGGAGGGCAATACGGAGGCTCCGCAGAGCTATAGCCGGCTGTTTACGACGATGATCGCTGCCTGGAGGAAGGCGTGGGGCAGTCCGTTGTCCTTCTATTTTGTGCAGATAGCGCCTTTTACCTATGGGGTAAAGGATCAGGGGAGTCTGTTGCGCGAGCAGCAGGATAAAAGCCAGCAGATGGAGAATGTGGGAATGGTAGTGGTCAGCGATATCGCGGGTGATACGACCAATATTCATCCGAAGGACAAGCACGATGTGGGCTGGCGGCTTGCGAACTGGGCGTTGGCGGATACTTATCACCGGCAGAATATAGTCTTTAAGAACCCCGGCTATCGGGGTATGCAGGTGGAGGGAGACAAGGTCGTGGTGAGTTTTGGCGAAACCGGGGGTGGGCTGGTTGTGAACGGTCCGGAGGTGAAGGAGCTGTTGGTTGCGGGGGAGGACAGGGTATTCTATCCGGCGAAGGGGAAGGTAGAGGGGAGCCGGATGGTGGTATCTTCGAAGCAGGTGAAGAAGCCGGTGGCGGTGCGATATCAGTGGAGCAATGCGGGGGTCGGGAATTTGTCCGGGAAGAGCGGGTTGCCTGTGGCGCCTTTCCGGACGGATGAGTGGGAGGTGGTTTTGAACTAGTTGTGGGATGTTGCGGCTTTTCAGTGATCGGGTTTTATGGTGATGGTGGCCTGCGCATCGGGTTGGTTGATGGCGAGGGGGATGGCTTCGAGGCCGGGGACGAAGTTGAAGATGCGTCCGCCGTTGGTTGGGAGGAGCTGAAGGGGGTGGTTGGTATGGAGGGTGACGGTGGCTTTTTCTTTTTTCAGCCGGATCGTCCTGGTGTTGGTTGTTTTGTTTAGTTCGACTGTTGGGGAGATGAGGGGGAGGGCGATGCGGATATAGGGGGTGGCGGGGGTGCAGGAGAAGGAGAGTTGTATCTTTTCGGGACTGAATAAATACTCTGTGCGGCAGTTGATGGGGCCTTGCGGGGGATCCTGCTGGTCTTTGTCTACGAGTCTGGACTGTGTTCTTATTGTGATGTGATCTTTTTCTTCGACGGTTACGGTCGCCTGCAGGTCGGAGATGTTCATGTATACTATACCGTTAGTTATGAGTTCGGCTCTTGGTGTCAGGGGCATGGACAGGGGGTCTTTGTCTGCCTGCATGTTGCCGGCTTCTACGAGCTGGTAGGCGTTCATGCTGGCGACGAGGAGGGGGCCTGTGGCGTCGTGCCAGAGCATGGTGAGGGCGCCGCCGGTGGCGTGGCCGTTGTGCATGGCTTTGTATTCGCGGTCGTAGGCGGTGATGGTGGCGCGGTAGCCGCCGGTGGAGACGAGCCAGGTCCGGATGTCGGGGAAGGAGCGGATGCAGTAGGGGGTTTCGCGGGGGAGGGTGGT
>JAFDYE010000433.1 GCA_018267585.1 Bacteroidota bacterium | reverse complement strand
GGAGTCGCCTAATTTCCGCGTGTTCATCAACGACAACGGCGGCGGCATCCCTGAAGAGAATATCTCACGGATCTTCGAACCCTATTTTACATCCAAAACGAATGGGTTTGGACTCGGGCTGGCGGCGACCTGGAATATTCTGCAGTCGCACCGCGCGGCCATCGACGTCAATTCCCAGGTTGGCGAGGGGACGAGCTTTATGCTCACCTTCGAGCAGGCGGCTAAATAGGGGCGGTTCCCTAGGCTCACGGGTACGCGATCGGATCCAGGTCCAGTATCTGGTGGAGGTGGTGCAGCAGGTGATTGCAATAGTCGGCGGCTACCCATTCGAGGGTATGCGGCTGAGAGCTCCCCATAAAACATTTTCGATGCGCAGCTCCCGCCGGCATGGTCCGGAGAATACGGGCGATATGGCGGTTGAGCAATATCCAGAGCGAGAGCAGATCGCGGGCCGGATACTGCTGATAGCCCGTCAGGTCGACCCATTTGTCCTGGTTATAGAGGATGACAGGGGTATCTTCGTACTGAGCGACGATGAAACGGCGGATATTGTTCTGGGCTGAGTCGACCAGGTGCCCGAGTATCTCTTTTTTACTCCATTTACCGGGTCTTGACCTATGCGCATAAGCCTCGTCTGAAATGGCCTCGAGGCGACGCGTGTAGTTGCTGACGATCTTCTCCAGATGTACGATTGTAGGTTCCATAACGGTTGACTCCATAGCGGCGCGCCTATTGTTTCGGAAAATTCGGATCGGCCATGACCTCTTCGATCTGCTTGGTGTGGCGCTCGCTGTGCGCGGCGAGAAAGACCAGGCCCTGGTAGAGGTCCAACGTACCAAGACCCGGGGCCTGAATGAAGTGGCTCTTCAGGTCGTCCTGCGTGCTCCGGATATAGTAGATCGTAGAGTCGCGCCGGGCGATATAGGCATCGAGGGCGGCTTTGGTATCCGGGAATTTCTTTTCCGGTTCCAGCGGGGGCATCGTCTTGACCTTGTGCGTGCGGTCACTCACCATCTTCATGACCTGGTCGGTCGTGAACCTGACCTCGCTGCGCTTGTCGGGGGTGGCGGGCTGTTTTTCGGTCGTCTGGATCCACTGCCAGAGCATATTCTCGGATAGCGCGATGTGCTCGGTACATTCATATATGGACCAGCGGCCGGTATCGGCTTTGAAGTTCAGCTGGGCCTCGCTGAGGCCCTTCAGATCTTTGAGGAGTCGGGCTTTGGTCTTCTCGTAATAGTCGATGGCGAACTTGCGCTCGTCGGGCGACATCGTGCCCGGGGCGAGCCGGTGACTGTTGCTGAGCAGCCCGACCAGGACGGTCGCGGCAAGCAGTAGTTGTTTCATTCGTTGACAATTTAATGTTGAACAGTTGGCCGACCGGTAAAATTGGCCAATCGTTCAAAGCAGTTTATAATGGGAGCTTCGACCGGCAAAACAGTGTTTTGCCTTGGGTTACAACATAAAGCTACTAATATATAAATTAATAATAAAGTAAAAGGGAGCCCGAACACTATTTGATAATGTGGGCGACAACCGATAAATTTGCGCCTCGAACAACGGCCATCCAGAGGCCAAAAATTTAATATCGAATGAGACAAATTGCTTTTCGGGAGGCTTTGCGCGAAGCTATGAGTGAAGAGATGCGGCGCGACGATCGTGTTTTCTTAATGGGAGAAGAGGTCGCGGAGTACAATGGCGCCTACAAGGTCAGCCAGGGTATGCTGGACGAGTTTGGGCCCAAACGGGTGATCGACACGCCCATTTCCGAGCTGGGCTTCGCGGCGGTAGGGGTCGGCGCGGCACAGAACGGGCTTCGTCCCGTCGTCGAGTTCATGACCTGGAACTTTGCCGTCCTGGCGCTGGACCAGATACTCAACACCGCCAGCAAGATGCTCGCGATGAGCGGTGGCCAGCTGGGTTGTCCCATCGTCTTCCGCGGGCCCAATGGCTCTGCGGGCCAGCTGGGTGCGCAGCACTCCACGGCTTTCGAAAGCTATTACGCCAACATCCCCGGGATCAAGGTCGTCTCTCCCAGCAATGGCTATGACGCCAAGGGGCTGCTGAAACAGGCCATCCGCTATGAGGAAGACCCCGTCATCTTCATGGAAAGCGAAGTAATGTACGGCGACAAATCAGAAGTCCCGGAAGAAGAATACTATATCGAGCTGGGCAAGGCCGACGTCAAAAGATCCGGAAAGGATGTCACCATCGTCAGCTTTAATAAAATGATGAAAGTGGCGCTGGGCGCCGCTGCCGAACTGGAAAAAGAAGGCGTCAGCGCCGAGGTCATCGACCTGCGGACCATCCGTCCCCTGGACTGGATGACCATCCTGGAAAGCGTCAAAAAGACCAACCGGCTGGTTATCGTGGAAGAACAATGGCCTTTTGCGTCGATCTCGTCGGAGATCAGCTATCGTATCCAGAAGGAAGGGTTCGACTACCTGGACGCACCTATCCGCCGTATCACCGCCGCGGACGCACCGCTGCACTACGCTCCAAACCTGGTGGCCGCTGCGCTGCCCGACGTGGGCCGCACGGTCAAGCTGGTGAAAGAGGTGATGTATATGAACAAATAATCAGACTGGCTTACAATAAAAAACCCACCAGGCGGTGGGTTTTTTATTTCCCGGATACTATGCGTGTTACTTCATCGCGGCCAGGGCCGTATTGAACAGCACGAGAAAGCCGTAAACACAGCCTAACAACACACATCCGATAATAGTAAGTTTGAAAAGTACTTTGCTTGTGGCGGGAGCCTGAAGGTCGAGTTCATGCTTCATAGGGAAATATTTTTGGATTATTAAATTGGCGGTTTTTAATAGTAATTGGATACAGTAAAGATAAGTCGTGCAGGGGTTTCTGTCAAGGGGTTTTCACGCGGATAACTACGAGTAAGTAAAATATTGTCCTATCTGGTAAGGGGGTCTACTAATTAATAGTGGGCCAATCACATAACTCGCTGGTTTTGAATGTTCGGCGACCAGCATGGCGTTTCCGGGCGAGCCCGCCCTGATCAGCACTTCGCCGGAGGCGATGGTATCCGGGCTTGCGACGGGCTGCAGCTGGCGTCGCAACGTCCTTGTGCTGCAATAGGTGAAGACGGTGATGAGATAGCTGTCGAACGAGGCGCGACGGGGCGTTCCGGGGTGCTGGTGCATCCATTCGCGAAAATTCAGCCGGCGCCCCTGTTCCGTATAAAAAGTGATGGCTTCCGGCGCGCCTGACGCATAGAGCCATTCTGCGCGAAGGCGCATCACGGCATCGGCGCGCGACCGGGACGTCGAGCACGGCGAACTGGGCGGCCTGGTTGCGTTTGGGGCATCCGGCAGGCGACAAAGAGCAATAAAATTAATATTCCTCCATTGCAGGAGAGACGGCTGAGGTTCGATTGCATGTCGTAAATTTGGCGATTATAGGTGGGGAAGCCCGCTCGCTATTTTTCCATAAAAAAGATTGTTAAAACACATGTCGAACATTCTGATCATTGACGACGAAAAGGCGATCCGTAAAACACTGAGCGAAATACTATCCTATGAGGGCTATAAGATCGATGAGGCCGGCGACGGCGAGGAAGGTCTGAAGAAGGTGAAAGAAAAAGAATACGATGTCATCCTTTGTGATATCAAAATGCCCAAGATCGACGGCATCGAGTTTCTCGAAAAAACGAAGGAAACGAACCCCGATATTCCCATCATCATGATCTCGGGGCATGGCACCATAGAGACAGCAGTCGAAGCCGTAAAAAAGGGCGCCTACGACTATATCTCAAAGCCCCCGGATCTGAACCGGTTGCTGATCACCATCCGCAATGCCATGGACAAGACCACCCTTGTCGCAGAGACCAAGGTCCTCAAACGGAAAGTGAGCAAGGTGCAGGAGATCGTAGGATCATCCACTCCCATCCATAAGATAAAAGAGACCATCGATAAGGTGGCGCCGACGGAGGCCCGTATCCTCGTC
Source organism: Bacteroidota bacterium (assembly GCA_018267585.1). GTDB lineage: Bacteria > Bacteroidota > Bacteroidia > Chitinophagales > Chitinophagaceae > Puia. The sequence goes on along the minus strand of JAFDYE010000433.1, from coordinate 240 downwards.
ACAGGGGAGAATGGGGTGGGAAAAGAGCTGGTGGCCCGCTGGATCCACGAAAAGAGCAACCGTGCGAGCGGGGCCCTCGTCGAGGTCAACTGCGCCGCAATACCCAGCGAGCTCATTGAAAGCGAGCTTTTCGGCCACGAAAAAGGTTCTTTTACCTCTGCGGTCAAACAGCGGATCGGCAAATTCGAACAAGCCAACGGCGGCACACTGTTCCTGGACGAGATCGGCGATATGAGCCTG
>JAFDYE010000432.1 GCA_018267585.1 Bacteroidota bacterium | reverse complement strand
ACATCATCACGCATACCATATCGATAACAAGGACCCCTCAGCTGCAAAGCGTAGATTTCCCCGACCATCACCGGGTGGAATTGAAATATGGCGACATGAGGGTCGACCTCAGCGGAGATCAGATACTTTCAAAGATTGACGTTCTGTTCAATGGTCGGTATATTTCAGAGCATCAGCTGACGACAAGCTATTTTATTCAAAACAGGTATGGGACGCCAAACAGCCCTTTTCAAAAGCAGTGTGCCCGTCTATGCCTTCAGGCGGTTAGGAGGCTAGGGGTGGACTTGAAAGATGAAGAGCCCCCCTATCAATTCGACTATTACCTGGGTTCGAGTGCTCCATATGACTTTGTTCCGCCTCCCTATTACTATATGAAGGATATCTGGGGCTATTATAACGGAGATTATAGCGTGGATGCGTCGAATAATCCGATAGCTCCGACCACTGCTGCCGCCAAGCTAAATTTCCAGCAGGTTAAGGGATTATGTTACATGCGCAACAACGATGTCAATGCTCATCTTTATACGGCCAAGGCAGGGTATGCGAAGAATGGTCTTCTGAAGAATATTTTTTATCCCGCGGGCGGCAAGCTGACCTATTATTATGACCAGAATATGGCGATGGTGAACGGTCAATCTGTTGCTGTAGGAGGGGTACATGTTTCGAAGACGCAGGTATCTGACGGTGGCTTTTCCAATGGATGCGGCAATCCACTAGAGACGAATTATAATTATTATACGGATTTTACGCATGCGCAGTCGTCATTGCTGGTCTCCCAGACGCCGTGGAATTCGATGGCGACCCCGACAAATTCCTATGATCCCGATGGATGGTATCCCTATTTTCGCCTGCCATTTCATGTGGGGTGCGACTACCATTTCAAATACCCTGGCATCCTGCAGCTCGAGCAGGCCGTGAGCCTGACGGCCAACCAACAATTTTGGCAGGCATTCTTCAAGGTCGTGGACGTAGTGGGTGCGGTCATGGACGTCATGGATGTCGTCAATGTTTGCCTGGATGCGACGCCGGCGGCTATTATCGCTGTCGTTATGGACGTGATCGGTGTAGTTTTCGAGTTCGTCTTTACCTGTACGGCAGATCTGCACCGGGAAAACGCGGAAACGATCGTTTACAGTTCGGATGTAAATGCGGCCAATCCTTTGCCGGCCTGCTATACGCGGCTGGAGGTCACGGAGGGCTCGGGCACGGATGGGACAACCGTCTACGAGTTTACGAGCCCGGCGGACTATCCCGTCTGGATACCGGACAATGGAGACCATACGTATAATACGACATGGGCAAAATACACTATGGAACAGCGGTTCCCGTACTGGGCCTATGGTCAGATAAAGAAAGTTACACAAGTGGACCCTTCCAATAATAAGATCAAAGAGACTGAAAATGTCTTTGATCCTTCCTTTCTGCGCGAGGAGTATATCGACCTTTCCAAGCAGCATTTTGGTGATGTGAATCCGCAGTCGTGTAAGTGCGATCTGGTCAAGGAGAATTCAATGCGGAATGACAACTGGTCTGATCCAACCAATTTTGATCCGGCTACTACTTATGTTACCGGTTATGATGCCGATAATGGGATCCGGCCTTTCTTTTACGGGTATTATCATGGCAGACTCCCGCTGGCTACGACTTACGAGCGGACCTTCAAGCCTGGCGACCCATCGCACTGGCAGCAGACGGAAACCGACTACCTGTATAACACCAAGAATTTTCAGCCGAGCATGATAACGACGACTCAAAGCAACGGCGATCAGAGTGAAAAGCAGCTGACCTATACTGTCGATTATAACAATAATTCTTCGACTATTCTTTATTCGATGGCTCAGAATTACAATATGGTCAATGACGAGGTGTCTTCATCCATGTGGGTCTACAAGCCTTCGATCCATACGGCTTACCTGCTGGATGAGAAGGTCACAGAATTTATGACGGTGGCGACGGGAGCGATCAAGCCGGCTAGAACAATGGAGCAAAGGTTTAGTCAGCCGCAGACCTCTGCGGCGTTGTACAATGGACCGGGTTCGTCTTCGAATCCTACGTATAAGCAGACGGCTGCGTTCAGCTATGACGGTAGTGGAAATGTTACCGGCGTTGTGGATGAGGCGGGTCGGGTGGCTACCAATATTTATGATTATTATGACAAGTTTGTGACGGCGTCGGCCGTCAATGCGGATGCTGTTCAGGATAAGGTGGCGTACACGAGTTTTGAGACTTCCTCCCTTGGAGGGTGGACGTTGAGCAGCGGGGCGCCGGTTGGAGGAACGGCAGTTACCGGTTCACAGTATTTGCCTTTAGCAGGCGGTTCTCTTACCGCCAATATCAATTCCTCTAAGCCCTATATCCTTTCTTTCTGGGCGACTGGTACTGGTGTGACGGCGACGGGCACACTGGTCAAGTCCGCTCCGACGATCAATGGGTACACTTATTTCGAATATTCCATTGCGCAGGGAGTTAGCAGCGTTGCCGTCACAGGTAACGGTAATATTGACGAATTGAGGTTGTATCCGAAAATGTCGAGGATGCGGTCGAGCACATATGACCCACTGGTCGGTAAGACGGCGGAATGTGACGAGAACAACAGGATCACGTATTTCGAATATGATGGCGTAGGCCGACTTCGCCTGGTGAAAGACGAGTCCGGGAATATTCTCAAGATGTTCGAGTACAACTATGCCAATAATAACCAGGCTTCCTGTACGGTCACTTATTATAACAATGCCATTTCTGAGCAGTTTGTCAAACAAAATTGTTCGGGTTCAACAATAGGGAAGCCCTATACTTATACGATCCCTCAAAATAAATACAGTTCGACCCTTAGCCAGGCTGCGGCGGACCAACAGGCGCAGGCGGAGCTGGACGATCTCGGGCAGTCTACTGCCGATGCACAGGTCGTTTCGAACTATTGTCAGGCGATTTGGTGGAATGACCCGCAGTCGGCGCCTTTTACTCCCGACATATGTCCGGAAGGTTACAAGGGAACTCCTGTCACGTATTCGGTGCCCGGGCACAGGTACAGCTCGCTGATCAGCCTGGATGATGCCAACCAGCAGGCTCTGGACGAGATCCAAGCCAATGGATGGGCGTATGCCAACAATATGCCGAGCATCTGTATGGTGGATACTGCAGGGGACTGGATTGGAGATGTAACGACGCAGCACTGTCTTTCCAATGGAGATAAGACGATGGTTTACACCGACAACAATCCGAACAGCCCAAGCTATGGTCATACTCAGACCATAGATATGGGGGCCGATTCTTCCTGTCCTATCACGCTGCCTCCGCCGCCTACGGTGTATGCGAAACTCTTCTT
>JAFDYE010000431.1 GCA_018267585.1 Bacteroidota bacterium | reverse complement strand
GTATCGATCTCATAGTCGGCTTTCTCGATCTCGTTATCGATCTTCTCGCTAAGGAAGGGCAGGGTCGTATAGAGCACCGTTGAGACCGTGATCACGCCACCCACCAGGACCACCCTCAGCGCGGGGTGCAGCCGGGACGAGAACAGGTAGTACCCGGCGACCAGCAGGAAATAGGCCATTATACCCGTCGTGGACATGGTCGTAAAAAGTACGATGGTAAACACGATCCCCTTCTTATTGAATAGCTTCTTATTCAGCAGCAAATTGAATATCTGCGCTATGATGAGCATGATGGCAAAGACCGTCGGCTCCCAGAACGGGCCGTTGTTTCGACCCAGTTCGGTAAAATTCGGGTCAAAGTTGTAAAAAACAGGGTTCACCTGGTTGGCCTCGTTGCCGTATTGCACCGATGTCTTGGTGAATACCCCCGGAATAGCTTTGACGAGACCGTCGATAAGCCCTCTGTCGGCATACCACAATGCAAAAAAGACCAGGCTGATCAGCGAAAAATAATACAGCTGGGTGACATATATTGGCAGGAAATCGAGCTTCACATAGTGGATGATCAGCATCGTCGCCAGGAAAAGGATCATGATCTGCCTGGTCGTGACGAGATCGTATCCGTCGAAATAAAAATTGTGATATATCTCTATGGCGAAGGCCAGCCCCACGAACAGGATGGCTTCGACCGTGAGACGGACATGCCTCAGCGTGAGCAGGGCGGCGCCGAGCAGCAGGTATGTGGCGAACTGTTGCTTGAAAAGCGGCATGGTCGATGCCGCGATCAATAAAAAGACCAGCCCGCTCTTAAATATGTCCCTCTTGCCCGTCTGCATTGATACGTTTGATGAATTTGATGGGATTACCGGCCCAGATCTCGTCCGCCGGGATATGCCGGGAAACCACGCTGCCGGCGCCGACGATCGCCCTGTCGCCGATGGAGACGCCTTTGAGCACGATGGAATTGGCGCCGATGAAGACGTCGTTGCCGATGCTGATCGGCGCTGAAAATATTTTTTCGGTATTATGAACTCTTCGTTCCTGGTAGTCCAGCGGATGAAAGTCCGTGTCCCATATACTGACGTTACCGCCGCAGTTGACGTGCGCGCCGATGCTGATCTGCTCCGAGCAATATATGGAAACACCGG
>JAFDYE010000430.1 GCA_018267585.1 Bacteroidota bacterium | reverse complement strand
CTGATCGCCAAGGGGTTGGTTTATCTTATCGACCTGATCACGAATCTTTCCTTTTACGGCCGTTTTTCCGTCGAGCAGGCTTCCCCTGCTGGTAATCAATTAGGTGTGTTGGTGATCATAGTACCTATCGTAGGGGCGGTCCTGGTTGGTTTTATGGCGCGTTACGGCAGCCGGGCTATCGGGGGGCATGGTATTCCCGAGGCCATGGAAAAGATCATTTTGAGTGAGAGCCGGATTCCGCCTGCGATCACCTTTTTGAAGCCTTTGTCTGCGGCGATCTCGATCGGGACGGGCGGACCGTTCGGTGCGGAAGGGCCGATCATCGCGACCGGCGGGGCGCTGGGATCGGTTACGGGTCAATGGATCCATATTTCTTCCAGCGAGCGTAAGATCGTGCTGGCGGCTGGTGCCTGCGCCGGTATGGCTGCGATATTCGGCAGTCCGTTGGCGGCGGTGCTGCTGGCGATAGAGCTGTTGCTTTTCGAGTTCTCCCCGAGGTCGGTGATCCCTGTAGCGCTGGCGTGTGTGACGGGGGCGGGTATGCATTACCTGCTGTTCGGGCATCAGCCGGTGTTTGAGATGGGGGCCATTCCATCGGCTTCGGATGGTGCTTTGGCGGTCTATGTGCTGATGGGTGCTTTTATCGGGGTGGTGGCGTCATTGGTCTCGCGGAGCGTCTACTGGATCGAGGATATGTTCGAGAAGTTGCCGATCCACTGGATGTGGTGGCCGGCGATAGGGGCTATTGCGATCGGCGTGGTGGGTTATTTTGCTCCGCGCACGATGGGTGTCGGCTATGACAATATCACGTGGCTGTTGCGGGGGGATGGGGCTTTGGCGGTGATCGCCAGCCTGTGTTTTCTGAAGTATCTGTCCTGGTCGATTTCGCTTGGCAGCGGGACCTCCGGGGGGACGCTGGCGCCGTTGTTCACGATTGGTGGGGCATTGGGTGCGCTGCTGGCGGGTGCGATACTGCTGGTCTTTCCGCACAGCGGTATCAATATTGCTACGGGGGCCCTGATCGGTATGGCGGCGATGTTTGCGGGGGCTTCGAGGGCCTGGTTGACGGCAATCGTTTTCTCCCTCGAGACGACGGGTCAGATGAACGGGCTGCTGCCGCTGCTGGGCGCCTGTGTAGCGGCGTATTTTGTGAGCTTCTTTTTGATGAAGGGCAGCATTATGACCGAGAAGATCAGGCGGCGTGGGGTGAAGACGCCGGATGCCTATGAGCCGGATATCCTGCAGGGGGTGACGGTGAAAGAGCTGGTGATACCTGTGAAGGTGGAGACGGAAGAGCGGCCTGTCGTCCTGGCTACTGATGACGCCGGCTATGCGGCGGAGCTGATGGGGAAGTACAATACGGATACGCTGACCGTGAAAGATGAGACCGGGGAGGTGTTAGGCATGATCACGGCCCGGTCCTTGCTTAACTATTACAGCCGGCAGCGGCAGAAGGAGCACCGGTATGAGTCGCCGGCGATGACGAGGAGGATGCTGGTGCAGGGAAGGAAAATATTAAGAACCTATAAAAATTAAAGCTATGGTTAACGAACATGAACTTCATGAACATTCGGTGTTCTACAAGACTATGATGACGGGACTTTTTGTGGGCATTATCGATACGCTTATCTGTCTCGCGTACAATATCTTTTACCGCGATCTCACCGGGTATGTTCCCTCGGAGCTGATCAACGTCTCGTCGCTCATTTTCGGGGTGAACCTGATACTATTGATCATCGGGATGATCTACTATCTGTTCAAGAAGGCATCGCGTGGCGGGGACGTGATCTTTGGGGTTGTCTTTTTGGCGCTGACGTTGTTGCTTGCGTGGAAGACCGAGATGATCCAGCGTTTTGCGGATACCCAGGTGAACCATGAATTCAGGGGTTTGCTGTTGGGGGTCGTATTGATCTGTGGCATTAGCGCGGCTTGTCTGCCGCTGCTATATAACAGCCGGAAATTTAGTGATTTTGCGATTTAGCTGAGGTTCGCCGGGTTGGCAGAGGTTGAATGCCTGCGCCGGTCAGCGAGTTTTTTTGGCTGTTTTTTTTCGGGCCGCTTTTTTTGTTGAAGCGCTTTTCGTTGAAGTGCTTTTCTTCGAAGCG
>JAFDYE010000042.1 GCA_018267585.1 Bacteroidota bacterium | reverse complement strand
TCCGGAATTGTTGTCGCGGATGGTGCCGTGGATCGTTGGCCTGGATTGAGAAAAGGCAGGGATGCTTATGAGTAGCGGAAGGAGGAGTAGCGGGGCATGATTTAAGTTTCCGCAATAATAGTCCGGGCTGGTGTTAGCGAATTGTAAGAAGGAATGTCGGGAGGATATGTGTATACGAAAGAAGGGAATTTGTTAATGAAGGAGGGAAAAAAGAAGCCCAGATAGAAATCCAGGCCGTTGCTAAAATCCAATATCCTATTAAAAGCCATGATAAGTATATCAAATTAGATTCCACATTTTTTAAAGCGGAAAATGCCCGGGGCTTTGGGTATTATTGTGGAGGATAATCCTCAGTGGGGGTGTTAATTTCTCAAAGACGTATTTTTACATGATGATTACTGAAAAAGATAAGATCTATCTGCGCATGGCCATGGAACTGGCCAAGCGGGGGGTGGAAGAGGGGCAGGGTGGCCCGTTCGGTTGTGTAATTGTTAAGGATGGAGCCGTGGTGGGGAAGGGGTGTAACGGAGTGACCTCGACGAATGATCCGACGGCGCATGCCGAGGTGATGGCTATCCGGGATGCCTGTGGGCGTCTCGGCCATTATCAGCTGACTGGTTGTGTCGTTTATGCTTCCTGTGAGCCTTGTCCGATGTGCCTTGGGGCGTTGTATTGGGCGCGGCCGGACCGGGTGTTTTACGCGGCCTCGCGGTCGGAGGCCGCGGAGGCGGGGTTTGACGACGCGTTTATCTATGCGGAGATCGGGTTGCCGGATTGGGAAAGGCGGATACCGTTCGTGCACAGTGTAATGGAGGAAAGCGGGGAGGTATTCCGGTTGTGGAAGGAGAAGGGGAACAAGAGGTTGTATTAGAATACTATATTAAAACGCCGATTCCCCCGAAAAGGGGGAATCGTGCATAGGTGATCTTCCGGTTAGGTTATTTGCTTCTCTTGCTATAGAACTGCCAGTTGTCGGAGCCATTTGCGCGAAGCGTGATGGCTGTGTCGGCATTTTCGAGTGTTACGTAGTAGCTATTGATCCCGTCGCCGTTGAATTCGAACAGGTCGGTGATCCAGTAGTTGGCATAGTCCCTTTTGATGTCCAGGAGCAGCTGGATGGGCAGCTGGGTGGATTTGATGTTACGGGTTACGGCCAGCAGGTCACCATTGTCGGAGTAAAAGGCGTAGAGGACCATGTCATTCATTTTAAAGGTCAGCTTGTTGTAGGTGTTGGTAGTTTCCAGGCCGATGATCTCTGCTTTTTTAAAGTCCTTTTGGAAGGAGGCTTTGATCAGGTCGGATCTGTCGGTTGGGGCGGTGAAGCCGGGGGTAGCGAAGGCGGGTGTCGCGAAGCTGCTCATGACACCTATGGTGAGGAGCAGGGCGATTGAGAGGGCGATTTTGTTAGCTGAGCGTTTCATATACTCTAATTTTATTGGTTGTTTGGTGATTGTTTGCATAACAAAGATAGTGTACATGGAAGGTACTATGCAATGCATATTACCTTGAATGGCATATTAGCGGGTTGAACGGTTATTTTTACTGGATGAGCTGTAATTGTGTGGATCATTTTATTGGCCGGTGGGAGGATCTTGTTGGCTCCTTCGGTTGGAAGGGGGGATGCCAGCGGGGTGCCACAAAATGTGCGCATTGATAATCAATATTTTGTAATTTTTGAGAGGATTGGGAGCGTACGGTTTTGAAAATGGACTGTCCGGAAATGAAGGGGGACGGGGGTTGCGCCGGGTTTGGGGTGAGGGGCTTGTGGAGGGAAGGTCGTGCGGAGGCGGCGCGCGAGGTGCAACACCAGCGGGGTGAGGGTTAGACACACAATGTCGTTGATAAGAAAC
>JAFDYE010000429.1 GCA_018267585.1 Bacteroidota bacterium | reverse complement strand
GGCTGGTCGACAATCAGTCATTGCATCTCGGAGACATAACGATCGACAGTTTGTCCATGCAGGTCTGCGACTATGACATCCTGAGCAGCATTTATGGAGAGAAGATCGATGGGATCATCGGGTATACATTGTTCTCGCGCTACCTGGTGAAGGTGGACTATGACAAACTGCGGATGGATCTTTATACCAAGGGGGCTGTTACTTATCCTAAGGGTGGCTATCTGCTGAAACCACGGCTTTTTGGGCTGCCGATGCTGGAGGGGCAGGTGGCGGATGCGCGGGATGTCAGAAGCCGTTTTTATTTCGATACGGGGGCGGGGCTATGCCTGCTGTTCTCTTCCAATTTTGCGACGGATAGTGCGGTGTTCAGTCCAAAGCGGAAGAAGCCGGTGCGGATCGAAGGGGCGGGTTTGGGGGGAAAGACGGAAATGAAGTTGACGACGCTGAAGAATTTCTCCCTGGGCCCGTTCCGTTTTCGCCAGATACCGACCTATATCTTTGAAGACGCTTATGACGTGACGAGCTATCCGCAGCTGGCGGGGCTTATCGGGAATGATCTATTGCGGAGGTTCAACCTGATAGTGAACTACGACCGCTCGGAGATATATATCCTTCCGAATGAGGCCTACAATCAGCCGTTCGACTATAGTTATAGCGGGATATCGATAGCCCTCATCGGCGGGAAGATCGTTGTTACCGATGTTATGACTGAATCTCCGGGAGAGAGGGCGGGGTTCAAAGAGGGGGATATTGTGCTTTCGGTCAATAAAGATACGGGGCAGGATCTGCAAAACTACCAGGCTATGCTCCGGACGATCGGTCCCAAAATAAAGGTGCTGGTGCAGCGGGAAAGCGGTGATCTGGTGATGCTTTCGCTGAAGGTGACGAGCATATTGTAAGGGGACGGACCCGCGGAAGGGGGATCTGTGTGGGGGTGGGGGTGGGAAGAGGGTGTCGGGTGGGATCGTCCCGGTCGGGGGTGGGGGATCACGGGTGGGGCCGTCTCTGTAGAGGTGACGGGTGGGACGGTCCCTGTTGGGGTGACGGGTGAGACGGTCGCGGGTGACGGGTGGGATCGTCCCTGTCGGGGGCGACGGTTGAGACGGTCGAGGGTGACGGGTGGTAGGCGCGCACCCGTGGGGTCAGGAGGCCATGGGGATGGCGAACTTTTCTTTTTTGAAGTCGGTGAAATTCATTCCGGTCGTGTTCTTGAAGAATTTGCTGAAGTGGGCGGAGTCCGAGAAGCCCAGGTAGTAGGCGATCTCTTTCATGCAGACGTCCGAGTAGGCGGCCTGTCTTTTGGCTTCCAGGGCGATGCGTTGCCGGATATGGTATGAGGCGGGATGTCCGGTCGATCTTTTGATGCTTTCGTTGAGGTAATTGGGGGTTACGGCCAGCTGGCGGGCGTAGTCGGCGACCATACGCATTTCTTTGAAGTTGTGGTTGAGCAGGTCCATGAATCGCTGGACGAGGCCGACGGTACGGGAATGGCTGGCCAGGGCACCATTGGTGTCGACCTGGCGGGAGAGGTAGATGAGAAATATCTTGAAATACCGGTTGAGCAGTTCGAGGCGGAAGGCGTCTGAGCTGTTGTATTCCTTTAGCAGTCTTTCCATGATGAGTGCCATGTCGGGTATAGAATCGTTGCTTGCCTGGATGGTTTTGCAGTGTTCGAACAGCTGGGTGATGCCGTCGGGATGGTGGGCCATATCCGGGTCGATGTCGCCTATGCTGAGGAAGTTCCTGGTGAAAGAAATGACATAGCCTTCCAGGTCTTCTCCTGATTGGATGAGGTGTACTTCGCCGGGGAGGATGCAGAACAGTTGGCCCGACAGGATGTCGAATCGTTGCATGTCTATGTGAAAGAGGCCGGCGCCGCGGGTGATCCAGAAGATCCGGAATTGGTGGTGGTTGAATGCGGGTGTGCCGGCGGTTCCGGCGCAGGCTGTCAGGGATTCGAGGGTTTTTATTTCGAAGGAGGGGGTGTTGGAATTTTTAGAGGAATATAATAAGGAGAGGCAGTCGGTCTTTTTCATGGCTCTTAATTTTCTTGTTTTTAGTCTAATTGTGTGCCTGAAGTTAAGCGACTCATTTTTAGTTACTTATGTCCTGTGATTGGACGCGATATATCGAAATCGCGACCGGGGGATTGTCAAATGACGAAATATCGTCCCGGGAATGGGGGAGATTCCGTCGCGGATGGGTTTCCCCGAGGGGACAGGCCGGGGGGCCGCAGGAGTGGGAGTTGGAGAGGGGCTTGGAGTTTCGCAGGGGACAGGAGGGGGGCCCGCGGGAAGTTGGGGAGGGGATTGGAGTTTCGCAGGGGACAGGCCGGGGAGACCCGCGGGAAGTTGGGGCGGGGATTGGAGTTTCGCCGAAGGGACAGGAGGGGCCCTCAGGGAATTTGGGAGGGGAGTGGGGTCTGCGCCAAGGGACAGGAATGAAGGGCCCCCAGGGAATCGGGGACGGGGATGGGGACAGGGCGGGGGGATCGGTTTGCGCTATAGGTCTCCTTTTTTTAGTTGGTCGACGGCGTAATTGGCGGCTCTGGCGGTGAGGGCCATATAGAGTATGGATGGGCTTGCGTTGCCGGTGCTGGTCATGCAGGCTCCGTCGGTGACGAAGACGTTGTTGCAGTGGTGCAGCTGGTTATGCTTATTCAGCAGGGATGTTTTGGGGTCTTTGCCCATTCTGCAGCCGCCCATTTCGTGGATGTCCCTGCCGGGCGCCCAGTGGTTGTCATTGGTGGTGATATTTTTTACTCCTGCTTTGTCGAGCATTTCCTGTCCCTGTGTGAGAAAGTCTTTGAGGAGGAGTTCGTCGTTGTTGTCGTAGCTGACGTTGGTGACGAGGAGGGGGATGCCCCACTGGTCTTTTTCGGTCTTGCTGAGGCTTACGGTATTGGTTTCCTTCGGGATGGTCTCTCCCTGCATGTACATATATACTCCCCAGCCGCCGGGTTCGGACATGGCTTTTTTGTATTCGGCGCCGATCTGTTCGGGCAGTTGGTGTCCGTCGGGGGAGCCGCGCCAGGCGCCCATGAAGGCCATGTAGCCGCCGACGAATGGCATGTCGTTCTTCTTCAGATTGCGGAAGTTGGCCATCATCGCTTCCGACGGGCGGCGACCATAATAATACTTGTCGAGGAAACCGTCGATGGTTCCGTTAATAGATCCCCGGTAGTTCTGGAATGCGACGTATTTTCCGAGGAGTCCGTTGTCGTTGCCCAGTCCGTTGGGGAAGCGGTTGCTTGTGGAATGGAGCAATACGAGGTTGCTGTTGAGTGCTGATGCGTTGACGAAGATGATCCTTGCGTAGTAGTCGTATACTTCTTTGGTGTTGGTGTCGATGATGCGGACGCCGGTGGCTTTGTTCTTTTTTTCGTCGTAGATGATCGAGTGGACTACGGAGAAGGGGCGGATGGTGAGGTTGCCGGTGGCTGCGGCCCAGGGGAGTGTGGAAGAGTTGGAGCTAAAGTAGGCGCCGAAGGGGCAGCCGCGCATGCACATGTCGCGGGCCTGGCATTGGGAACGGCCCTGCTGGAGGTGAATGGGATTGGGTTTTGTCAGCTGTGCCCAGCGGCCCTGGATCATAAAGCGGTCGGGGTAGTGTTTGCTGATCTGTTGCTGGAGGTGTTTTTCGACGCAGGTGAACTCGAAGGGGGGCAGGTATTCGCCGTCGGGCATCGCTTCGAGTCCGTCTCTGTTGCCGCAGATACCGGAGAAGCGTTCGACGTGAGAGTACCAGGGGGCGATCTCTTCGTAGCTGATGGGCCATTCGATCCCGTATCCATAGCGAGCGGGCGCGGTGAAGTCGTAGTGACTCCATCTCGGGCAGGCGCGGCCCCAGATAAGGGATTTGCCGCCTACCTGATAGCCGCGAATCCAGTCAAAAGGTTTGTCCTGTACGTAGGGATGGTCTTTGTCTTTTATAAAGAAGTGAGCGGTGTCTTCGCCGAAGCCTGCGGCAGTGGTGATGAGCGGGTTCTCTTTGACGAATTTTTCCGGCATTTGTTTGCGGTGTGGAAATTCCCAGGGGGCCATGGTGGCGGTGGGATAGTCCTTGTTATGGACGACGTTGCGGCCGCGTTCGAGGACGAGGGTCTTGAGGCCGAGCTCGCAGAGTTCTTTGGCTGCCCAGCCGCCGCTGATGCCGGAGCCGATGACTATCGCGTCGAAAGAGGCGTTGGGGCGTGGGAGCTGTGGATCATTTGGCATAACGCACGGAAATTTCTTTGAAGAATACGATGTCTTTGTCGCTGTGGTTTTGGATGCCGAAGTAACCGGTATCGGGTCTTCTGCCGCGAAAGGGTTCGAAGTCGAATTTTCTCGGAGGGACGGGTGCGCCTTCGGTGTAGTCCGTGACCTTTATCCCGTTGACCGTGACGACGGTACGGGGGCCGTCGAGGGTGATCTCCATGGTATTCCATTCGGGTCCGGGGCGTCCGGGTTTGGCGAGTGGCCTGGTCATGGAATAGAGGGTGCCGGTGATATGATAGTCGTCTTCGCCCGATGTCTCGGGGTGGTTGTCGATCTGGACCTCATAGCCGTAGTGTACGGGCATCCATTCTTCGCGAGGCTCGACGGGGATGCGGATGAAGACGCCTGAGTTGTCGTTGGTGTCTTTCATCTGGTAAATAATTTTGAAGGTGCAGTTACTGAAGGGGTGACCGTTGTAATATAAGAGACCCATTCCGCCGTGGCCGCGGAGCAGACCGTTGTCTACGCTCATGCTGCCGGGTCCGACGTGTGTCCAGCCCGACAGATCTTTTCCGTTGAAGAGGGGGTGCCAGGTGGTATCCCGGGAAGGGGAACGTTGGGAGGAATTCCGGAAGGCAGAGGGTTGGGAGGAACCCGGGAGGGCGGAGGGTTCGGGGGAGTCCCGGAGGGCAGAGAGTTGGGGGGAACCCGGGAGGGAGGAGGGTTGGGGGGAGTGCCGGAAGGAAGGCGGTTGGGTCGATCGGTGGGCCAGGGGGGAATCCGGGACGGGAGGGGGCGTGGTAGCCCGGTGGCGCCAGGAGGAATGGCCGGAAATGGTCAGGCAGAAGAAGAGGGCGGTTGCCATGGTGGTATTGGAGATCATATGACAGGCTTGATCGTGGAAGTTAAGAAATTTTTGGAAAACCGTGGGGAGGGTGAGCTGGTGCCTGGTTTGTCCGTCGGGGGACTGCGTTGGTTGGGTAGGGGACCGGGTATGTCCAATAAATGTATTTCTTACAGTTATATGGCCGGGCTTTTGCTAATTTTAGGCATGTCCTACCAAAGATATCTTGCCGTTATCCTGATCGTTGGGCTCGCTGTCCGGGCCGGCGCACAGGATGTATATACAGTTAGCGCCCGCCAGATAAAGGCGCCGATATCCCCTACGATGTGGGGGCTTTTTTTTGAGGATATCAACCGTGGTGCGGACGGGGGTCTGTATGCCGAGATGGTGAAGAATGCTTCGTTCGACTTCCCCAAGCCTATGATGGGATGGGTGACGCAGCCGGCGCGGGTACGGACGGGAATATTTATGGTTATCAATCAGAGCCAGGTGAATGGGGCCGATCCGAAGTTCATGCGGGTGGATCTGGCGGCGACGGACAAGGTAGGGTTGATCAATGAGGGGTTTGATGAGGGGATGGGGTTTATAAAAGGAGCGAGGTATGAGGGGATGGTAAGATACAGAAGAGAAGGGGGGAGTGCGGTGGGTATTACCGCGCGGATAATGAACAAAACGGGAAATGTTCTGGGGGAGGCAGTGGTCGATATTGCCGCGGCTGATACGAGCTGGCGCGAGCAGCATTTTAGTATCACGGCGGCTGATTCGGCCGGTGCGGGCAGGCTGTTGCTGTGTTTTCATGGCAGCGGTCAGCTGGATATAGACAGAGTGTCGCTGTTCCCCGGGGAGACCTGGAAGGGGCGGCCGGGTGGGCTGCGCAGCGATCTGGCGCAGCTGTTAGCCGATCTGCATCCGGGTTTTTTGCGATTCCCCGGCGGGTGTATCGTAGAGGGTAAGGATATTGTACACCGTTATCAATGGAAGAAGACGATCGGGCCGATGGAGGACCGTCAGCTGATCATGAGCATATGGAATGACGATGTTCCGGGGCGGCAGACGCCGGATTATTTTGAAAGTTTTGGGCTGGGGTTCTACGAGTATTTTCAGCTTTGTGCCGATATCGGGGCGGCTCCGTTGCCGATCGTCAACTGCGGTCTTTCCTGTCAATTTGATGCGGCGGAGGTGGTGCCGATGGACGAGCTCGATCCTTATGTCCGGGATGCGCTGGACCTGATCGAGTTTGCCAATGGGGACGCCACCACGACGTCCTGGGGGGCGAAGCGTGCGGCCCTGGGGCATCCGGCGCCTTTCAACCTGACGCTGCTTGGTGTCGGGAATGAGAACTGGGGACCACAGTATGCAGAGCGGCTGGCGGTGTTCTCCCGGGCGATCAAGCAGCGGTACCCGTATATGAAGCTGGTCTGCAGTTCGGGCTATACGCCGCAGAAGCAGGAGTTCCAGTATATCGATTCGGTGCTGCGGAGCAGGCATGTGGATATTATCGACGAGCATTTCTATAATCCGCCGGAGTGGTTTCTGCAGAATGCCGTCCGCTATGACAGTTATGACAGGGGGGGACCGAAGATCTTTGTCGGGGAATATGCCGCGCAGAGCGACCGCATCGGCAGTCTGAGGAATGAGAACAATCTTAGGACCGCGCTGGCGGAGGCTGCATTTATGACGGGGCTCGAGCGGAATGCCGACGTGGTGACGATGGCTTCCTATGCGCCGTTGTTTGCGCATGTCACGGGGTGGCAGTGGACGCCCGATCTGATATGGTTCGATAACACGCGCAGCTGTGCTACGCCTAACTACTATGTCCAGCAGCTATTTTCGACAAACAGGGGTACCGCTGTGGTGCCGCTGCTGTTGGATGGGGCGTCGTTGACGGGACAGGATAGCTGTTGGGGAACGGCCTGTCTGGATCAGCCGAAGGGGGAGCTGATCGTCAAGCTGGTGAATCTTTCGGATAAGGCAAAGACCAGGACGGTGAAGCTGGCGGACGGGAAGTTCAGGGGCGGTGCGGCGGTGACTGTGTTGGCGGGGAAGGCGCCGGGGGAAAAGAATAGTCTTGACAATCCGGACCTGGTGGCGCCGGTGACGAAAGAGGAGCGTGTGAAGGGGAAAGAAATGAAGATAGTGATGCCGGCTTATTCGTGTGTGGTAGTAAGGGTAAAGGTAAGTTAAGATCGATCCGCGCATCAGCCGTTATGAAGCGCTGAAATCAAGCGGTAAATTAGGGATCATCGAGAATAAGGAGCTGCTCTTGAATATAACGGACCTCTATACAAAGGATTTTCCCCGGATAACCAGAAGGAATGATTATTTCAATTCGGCGCGGCAGCAGCTGATCATACCTTATATCGTCAATAATCTTAAGATCGACACGAGCGGGCTTGGGGGAAACTGGGAGGAGGTATTGCGGGCGCCGATCATAAGGCTAATGGATATGCAGGGAAGGGGTTTGAACGGGAATATCGAGGCATATGAGATCGCGCGCCGCAAGTGTGAATTGATCATTAAGGAGATAGACGAGGAATTGAAGTAAAAAGGAGCCAGTAGGTCGGTGGCCCGAATCGCTTAGTACCGGTCCCGGAAAGCGGGTGGCTCGATGCCGATGGTGTCGAAGCCGGCCCATTTGCCGGTTGCGGCGCCTTGCACGCCGGGGCCTGCTATATAGATCGTTTCCAGCGCCAGTTCGGAAAAGGGCCTCATTCCTCCCACCGAAAACCTGAATAATTTGTCTTCCGGATAGGCTTCGATGACTTTGCGGGTCCGGCGACGTGTCCCTGCCAGTGTGCGCGCAGCGCGTCGGGTGTGATGAGAAAGTCAGGGATGTGACAGCCTTTTGTCAGCAGGGGGTAAATAAATAGTCATTTTCGGCCCGGGGGACGGGAATTTTTAGAATTTTTTAACGGTAGGACGGAATTCTTAACATTCTGCTCATGGCCTGAAGGCGTATCTTTGTATCAGCAAGTAGAAGTTACAATTTTTCTCATAAGCAGTTAGTTTTGGTTACGGCCCTCTGTTTCTACAGAGGGCTTGTTTTTTTTAGGAGTGTCAACCAGGAGGGTATGGGTTTGGGTTGTCGGGGGGGAATTGAATTGGGTGGTAGTTGGTTTAGGTAGTGAGCTTATGGGGTCTAATTGTTGGGGGGATAGAATTGGGTTTGGTGGATGCCGGTTTAGGTTGTGAGCTGATGGGTTTGGGTTGTTGGGGGTTGGAATTGGGTTGGATGGTTGTCGGTTTAGGTTGTGAGGTGCCGGGTTTTGATGGCGAGCCGCTAAGTTTGAGCTCCGCTATAGGCATCGAAGTTTCCCACGCGTTTTTCAGGTCTGCGAGTTCAATGTCCGGGGTGTGTTTTTTCAGACAGTCATAGAGGTCTGCGACTCCTGCATAGGGGGTGTTGCTGCGGAATTTCCACTGTTGGAGGAAGTCGCGGAGGGCGGCGTTGACGCTGTCTGTGCCGATGTATTCTGCAAGGTTATACAGGATTAGGGGTGTCTTGGCCTCCCAGAGGTGTGGTCTATTGGCGTGGAGGAGGTCGTGTTCGCCGTCGAAATCGGTGCGGTGTCCCCAGCCATATTGGCGCCGGAGGTCTTCGAGGAAGGGGGTTAGGGCTTCCTTGCCGCGGTATTGTCGCAGCAGCTGAAGCGCGGAGTAGACGGCGAGTCCTTTGGTAATGACGGGGGAGCTTTTGGCGTTGTTCGGGGCCAGCTGTTGTCCCCACCATTGTTCGGCCAGGACGACGGCTGTATTGTAGTAGTCATAATCCACTGTATTGTTGCCCCTCAGGTCGGCGTTCCATCCGCCGATGTTTTCGATGAGCCCGATCTCTCCCTGCATAGCGATGCTAAAAGGTCCATAGACGGGTGTTTCCATCAGTGTCAGCCGGGGGAAGGGGTAGGGGCCGAAGCTGCGTGAGTAGTATTCGAGCCCGTCTTTTAGTACGGATTGGAAACGGGCAAGGTTGAGGTTATTCATCGGCTGGTAGAATATGCCGACCTCGAGGGGGCGGCCGTCGGGCAGGGTGACGGTGGACGTGGAGCTTGCATAGCGTGCGGAAAGGATGCCGAAGGGTGAATAGACGCCGGGGGCATTTTGGGTGTAGTGATAATAGTGCCGGTTGCCGGCGGTCCATTCTTTTTCGAGGTGGCCGGGAACGAGGGCGGTCTCTTCGGAGGAGGTGCTGACGGTGATATCGAAGGTGATGGGGTTGGGGTTGTCGTGGGTGAGCTCGTTGGGATCTTTTTTTGGAAGGCCGTGCTCTCTTCGGACATCTGCTCTTCCCAATTCGTCTCCTTTGTCATATCCGAGGCCGGGCAGGTTGCCGCCTGTGAACTGGAAGTTGTGGAGGGTGTTGGAGTTGTAGAGCGAGTTCTCGAAGCCCGGGTGGGAGAGGGAGGAGCGGACTTCCAGCCGGGTGGAGTCGCCCGGCCTAAGCGGACTGTCGAGCTTGTACCAGCGATAGTCGGAGGCTTCCTGTCCTGGGCGGAAGATGCTGAAGCGTCCCCGGGGAAAGTAGAGGGGACAGGTGTAGGGAAGTTTGGTGCCGTCGGAGTAGACCTCGAAGTCCAGGCCGTCTCCGTCGACGAGGAGGCTGTCGATGGTTGAGTTGGTCTTGTTAGCGAGGGTGACGAGGGCTCTTGTTGTCTCCTGCTGGACGTCGGGGTAGATATCCAGCTGCATGCTGATATGGGTGGTTTTGGGTTGAGGGATATCGGCGAAGCGTCGCAGCTGTCGTTCGGTGAGCGCTGCTCTCTCTTCTTTTTCCCAGGTGGTGAGGTATTCGTTGAGATAGCTCACATTATAATAGATGTATCCTCCGACGGTAAGGAAGAGCAGCGTGGTAGTGATGATGCCGGCGCTTGTCCGTCCCCGCCAGCGCTGGCGGGCGAGGACCGTCTTTTCCCGGAGGGCGGTTCTTGTCCCTCTAGCGTAGAAAAGCGAGCCGAAGAGGACCAGGAGGAGGCCTGCCAGGGTCCAATAGGCCTGGTACCATAGTACGGGGCGGACCATATGGCCGATGCCGTCGATGTCTGTTGCCCAGAACTGGGGTGTATAGGAGTAGAGCAGCAGGTGATAGTCAAAATAGTTGAGGCTGGTGACGGCGAAGAGTGTGGACCAGATGGTGATGGCGACACCATGGGCAGCAAATTTATTGTCGATGGAGATATGTATGGCGTAGCAGAAGAGGACGGTTGCTATCAATTTGGGCAGGATGGCTACCAGCTCGGATGAGGCGTATTGGGTGAGGTTGAGATAGGGATAGCCTTTGAGAAGCTGTACGGAAATGCCGATCAGCGTGGGCGCCAGGGCGAGGCCGGTGGCGAGGATGAGGAGGCTGAGCAGCTTTGCGGTGTTGAAGACCCAGGTCGGGGGAGGGAGTGTGTCGTTGATGAGGTTGTAGCGGGTATGTTTTTCGCGGTGTACGGTCTCGCCGGTGTAGAAGACGATGATGAGGAAGAGGAAGAACGGGAAGGTCTCCATGAAGACGCCCATAAAGAAGGAGGTGCGGGGATAGTCGGGTACGCCGTAGCGTCCGGGGCCCATCCAGAAGATAAAGAACATGAAGATCAGTCCACCGGAGAGGATGATCCAGAGGTAGCTGTCACGGACGATATTGAGCAGCTCGATGCGGGTGAGGTTGGAGAGGCTTTTTTGGTTGTAGCGGCTACCCTTGAGGTTGATAAACGGATGGTGGGGTGGCTGGGTTCTTGTATGTTCGAGCGGTTTGGCTGTCCTGCGTTGCTGACGGCCGCTGAAGAAGCGTTCGAAGCTGAAGCGGAACCAGGTGATCGCCAGGCCTGTAAGTGCTATGGCCGTCCAGAGGATGCGGTTCCGGAGGAGCAGTCCCTGCATTCTGACCAGGGAGTGGTTGTGCTGGTCGGGTGACCAGGCGGCGACCTCGGCCCTCAGTCCATTGAAGCTGAAGGGATCGCTCAGGTAGATAACGTACTGGTTATGGGAGTTATGGAGGAAGAAGCTGCTGATCATATAGCCCAGGAAGAGGAGGGTGCCGCTGCTGTAGATGACCTTTACGTTGCGGAAGGCGGAGACCAGTCCGAAGAAGAAGGAGGAGGTAAAGAGGAGGGAGGGTAGGGTCAGGGTGAGATAGGGGTACAGGTATTTTATCAGCTGCTTATTCCCATAACGGTCCTTTGGCTGCCAGCCGAAGGCGGGGCCGAGGCGGGTTCCCAGCCAGGCGCCTAGCATGGTCGCGGCTCCAATGGCGGCGACAAATATAAATGAGCCGAGGAAACGTCCCCAGAAATAGCCGGGTTTGGTGATTGGGTAGGAGAGATAATATTCTTTTGTTCCATATTCGAGATCTCTATAAATCGCCATGCCCATGATCGAGGCGCTGGCGACCATGAGGAAGATAGACATTATTGCGGAGAACTGTGCGAGGACGACGGGGGAGTTGATCCATTCCTTTTCCCCCATGGGGACGTTGCCTTTTGCGAAGGTAAAGGCGGAGAAGAGGAGGACGAGGAAGAAGTAGATATAGACTGCGGGTCTGCGGAGCCGATAGCGGATCTCGAAGGCAAAAATTTCTTTGAACATAGGAAGGGTATTAGATGGTGTTGATATCCATTTTTGTGGAGATATGGGTGAAGTAGACGTCTTCCAGGTCGGGGGCTGCGGGGCTGAAGCCGTTGGCGAGGTGTTCGTCGGATTTGACACGGATATAAAGCTGTCCGGCTTTCAGCTGTGTGCTGATGATGGGATAGCCGGCGCGATATTTTTCTATTTCATTCTGCGGGATGCGTTTGCTGTATATTTTTCCTTCGAGGCTTTTGACGGCGTTTTCGGGCTCTCCGTGGTAGAGAACCTCTCCGTGGCAGATGATGGCGAACTGTGAGCAGAGGGTGTTAACGTCTTCGACGATATGGGTGGAGAGGATCACGATCGTCTGTTCGCCGAGCTGGCTGAGGAGGTTGTAAAAGCGGTTGCGTTCTGCGGGGTCGAGTCCTGCGGTGGGTTCGTCGACGATGATCAGTCTCGGGTTACCGACGAGGGCCTGCGCAATGCCCCAGCGTTGTTTCATGCCGCCGGAGAAGGTGCCTAATTTCCGGTCCCGGTCTTTATAGAGGTTTACTTTATCGAGGAGGGCGAGGACGAGGTCTTTCCGCTCGTTGCTGCGTTCGATGCCTTTGAGGCGGGCGACGTGGTCGAGCATCCGGCGGGCGGAGATGCGGGGGTAGACGCCGAACTCCTGGGGGAGGTAGCCGAGCAACTGGCGGACGCCGGTCTTGTTCGTGAGCACGTCGAGATTGTAGTCTGCGTCGGGGTCGTCGAGGCGGATGCTGCCGGAGTCGGGTTCCTGTAGTGTCGCGATGGTTCGCATGAGGGATGATTTTCCCGCGCCGTTGGGGCCGAGGAGGCCGAACATGCCGTTGCTGAGGGTGAGGGATACGTTGTGCAGGGCGCGCACGCCGTTGGGATAGGTCTTTGACAACCTATCAATGGTGAGTTGCATGGGATGTAGTTTAGTTAGTGGACGTTAATAGTTGTTTTTGGAATGTTGGTACCGGTAATAGATACGCGCGAATCGGGTCCGGGGCTGATATCTGCGGAGCCCAGTGTAGCTATCCTGTCGCCGATCTCCGAGAAGTTGTCTAGTCTGGCGTGGAGCGTTCTGATCACGGCCGGACTGTTGAGCAGCAGCAGGGTGTTGTCCAGCCGGAGATCGAGCGAGTCGAAATATTCTTTTGGCAGGGGCTGTCTCTTCTGGCTTTCGTTGTATTCGCCTATCCATATCGAGGAGCCGTTTGCGCTGATATGGGTCGTCTTGTGTGCGGGTGCGGGCTTGCCTGCGACATAGATCTGGCTATTGGTGATGTCGATCGACCGGAGGTCTTCCAGGTATATATTGATGGGTGCGAAGCTGTGCCGGTAGACCCAGTCGGCCCAGACGCGGTGGTTGGGCATTCCGTAGGGGCCGGAGATATAGAGTGTGTCGCCGGACCGATGCAGTTCGCGGACGTAGTTGCCGGTGGTTTTGTCGGCCACAGTCGGGTATTCTATGTAGTTGGAATCGGAGGGAATGAAATTGGCCCACACGACCCCGGTGAGGGAGACGGTATGGAGAGGCGGGAGCTGCGCGGTATTCCAGTTGGCGACCATCAGCTGATCGCGGGGTGTGAAATGTCCTTTGCGGTATTCGCTGTAGAGGGAAAGGTTGGCGAAGCTGATGACCAGGAGCGCCAGCAGCAATAAAGCGATTAGTAATTGATTGCTTCTTTTCATTTGCTTCCTGTTTTATGACCGTTGACGGAGCATTTGTTTTTTGAACTTCTCATAAATAGGTTTCAGCTCTTCGGTGTCCATGTCCAGCAGGTAGAGGCTGCGCAGCAGCTGGGGCAGGTCTTTTTCGACGAACTGTGTCTTCCGGTAGCGGGTAGCCTGGGTGATGGCGTCTTCTGTGGTGAACAGGCCGATGCCGCGCTGGTTGAAGATGATGGATTCCTGCTGGAGAAATTCGTAGGTACGGAGGACGGTGTTGGGGTTGACCTCCAGCTGTACGGCAAATTCGCGGACGGAAGGGATGCGCTGGCCCGGCAGCCACTGTTGCAGCAGTATCTTCTCGCAGACGAAGTCGGCGATCTGCAGGTAGATGGGCTGTGATTCTCTGAATTCCATGCTATACTTCTTTTTCTTTGAGCCGTTGCCAGGTGATGATCCAGAGGAAAAGCGGGGCGCAGACAGCGATGAATATGTTCAGTATTTTTCCCGTCGTATGGGGCAGCCGGACATATCGGACCGGATGCTGATCGGCGTCGTTGTAAACCCATAGGAAGAAGACGTCGTGCCAGCCGGAGGGAAGAAAGAAGTTGATCAGTTTGGCATCGATAACGACGAATGTCAGCAGGCAGAGCAGGCCGACTATGACGGATCTGATGAAGGTCCAGCGGGTGAAATAGACTGAGCCGAGAAAAAAGAGCGCCTGGGCGGAGAAGAAGCCGGCCAGGAATGTCCTTGTCTCGGGGATGAAGGCTTGGTTGCTGAACACATTGTATAGTGGGGCGGGCTGAATCGGGAGGGTAGTGTTTTGGTAATTGCGGGGATATTTAACGAGTATGCTGTTGCTGAGGTGCAGTATGGGAATGTCTACCAGGTAAAAGACGAGGGTATACCCGATAAAGAAGAGGATGACGCCGAAGAAGAGGGCGCAGAGCAGCTTTTCCAGGTGTGATGCGGGCAGGGAGAGGAAGCCGATGCCGCCCTGTGTGGAGCTGAGGTCTGCGAACAGCCAGCTGGCATAGAAACAGCCGACGAGGTAGAGGCCGGCGAAGTATGCTGCGAACTGCATGAAGGTGTCGATCAGGATCAGCTGGCTTACCATGAGGATAAAGGAGAACCAGGCCAGGAGGAGTCCGCCTATGGCGAGCAGGAAGAGCAGGTAGCGCCGGTAGTTCTCTGACCAGTGTTTGGTGACGAGCAGCCACCAGCGGTGAAAGCTGAATATATCGGAATGGCTATTCATTTGAACCGGGCGTTTATGGTGAGGGGATTTGTGGTAACGGCTTTATAGAGCATTTCGAGGTCGGGTCGGCTTTCCTTTTGTTCTGTATTTGGGAGGATCAGCGCGCTGCCTTTGAAGGAGGTTTCGCAGTAGAGGGAGCTTGCTTCCTCCGCGGGGTCGAAGGAGAGTTTGAAAAGGAGCTTGTCGGCGATGGATGCGAGAGGCTGGTCGAAGATGAGCTGTCCTTCGTCGATGATGAGGATCCGGTCGATCAGCTGTTCGAGGTCCTTTACCTGGTGGGTGCTGATGAGGATGGCGCGGGATTCGTCGATGGCTCCGGCGATGATCTTGCGGAACTGGCTTTTGCCGGCGATGTCGAGGCCGTTGGTGGGTTCGTCCATCAGCAGCAGGGGCGCGTTGGTTGCGAGGGCAAAGCTGATCATTGCTTTTTTTTGCTGGCCGTAGCTGAGTTCGGTCAGGCGGGGAGTGGTA
The DNA here is from genome assembly GCA_018267585.1 of Bacteroidota bacterium. GTDB lineage: Bacteria > Bacteroidota > Bacteroidia > Chitinophagales > Chitinophagaceae > Puia. The sequence continues at coordinate 399 of JAFDYE010000429.1, read as the reverse complement.
GGGATGTCGAAGTCTTTTGCATAGCGGTGGAAGGCTTCGGTATCGAACCGGGAATAGAAGGGGGCGTTATTTTTTAGCCATTGGCGCATGGTGACGGGTGGCAACTGGAAAGTTTCCGGCAGGAGGATGACCTGTTCGAGGAAGGCTGGCTGTCGTCGTCCGGGCTGAAAGCCCAGGGTGGTGATCTGTCCTTTGTGCGGGAAGAGGAAGCCGCCGATGTTGCGGAGGAGGCTGGATTTTCCTGTGCCGTTGCGGCCGAGGAGTCCGCAGATCGTTCCCGCCCCGAGCCGGAGGTTGAGTCCGGTGAAGACGGGTTTTTGACCATAGGAGAAGTAAAGATCGACGATGTCTATCATGGTGTCCTAGTGAAATAGTACACTAAGGTTGGTAATTTTTTTG
>JAFDYE010000428.1 GCA_018267585.1 Bacteroidota bacterium | reverse complement strand
ATAAGTTACAAAGGTCTTTTCTAACTACCCCCCCTCCCCAACAACACCCCATTCATAAACACATGACTGCGCCACGCCACCTCCTCCTTCTGCCGCTTCGAAAACAACACTCCTACCAGCTCCTCCCGCGCAAAATCACTAAAAACCCGGAACACCCCAATCCCCGTCACAAACGTCGAAATACAAATATGGTCATGCTTCGCCCCGCGCAGCCCATCGAGCAGCCTCGGCGATAACGGCAACGCCTCCCCATTGCTCCGCGCAAGGCTCATCCGCAACTGATATTCCTCCAATATCCGCTGCCGGCTATTCCCAACGGCCGGCCTACCAAAAAAAGAAAACACCAGTATCGAGCTACCATATAACTCGAGCAATTGCTCCACCACGGGATAGGCGGCAGCGTGCTTCCGAACCAGACCAATCGTTTCATCAAATCTTTCCTGTATCATACCAGCTATTTAGGGGTAATGAAAAAAAGGCCGTCCTGACTACTATCAGAAACGGCCGCGTAAAGGTTAGAAAGGATTGGTCTGCGTAAAGGACAGGCTCATGTTAAATAGGATAGATAACGGCTATGGATCACTAGGTTTATTCGACTTCTTGAGTTTTAAATACTGCGCCTCTACCAGCAGATACGCCTCCCTGTCACTCAGCCCGCAAAGACTCCCGATCCGGTAGATCTCCCTCAACTCAAAATTGTCCGGCCGGGCCAGTAACACATTGAAATCCGTGACCTTCTTTCCCAGATCAGTCGCCACCACAGTCTTTGGCACATACTTGAAAATGTCACTCAGTATCTGTATATGTCCGTTGGCATGCAGCAATTTGATAAGGTTATAACGCTCATCACGCTTAATCATGCTCAAAGAAAAGGATTAAAGCTATATCGGAAGTCGGCTGGTCCCCACTTTTCCCTTTTTTACTTCCAATTCTTCCTTTTCTTACTACCGATTTTTCCCTTTCCAGCTCCAAAATATTCCCTTGCCGCGCCCCCAAACCCAATAGGGACAAGCAGTTTCAAAAAACATGCCGGCTTCAAAATGCCGCCAAAACGCTCAAAATCGAAATACTAAATTTTTTAGTTTTTATAGCTTTGTCCCATGTATTTCGCCAAAACATATTTCAGCTTCAAATACGGAACGTTCTCCACCCGGGACCTGGTTGCCTCCGCCGCAGAACAAGGCATCACTTCCCTCGCCCTGACCAATATCAACTCCACCTGCGACGCCTGGGACTTCGTCCAGCTCTGCCAGGAAAAAGGCATCAAACCTATCTTAGGCGCCGAGATCCGCAACGACAACCGCCTGCTCTATACCCTGCTCGCCGCCAACAACACCGGCTTCCGGCAGATCAACGAGTTCCTGTCCCAATACCTCCTCGAACAAAAACCCTTCCCCGAACCCAAAGACCTCATCCCCGTCTTCGACGACCCCGCCGACGGCTTCATCATCTACCCCCTGGACAACAAGGCCCCCGGGGATCTGAAGGCAAACGAACGCATCGGCATACAACCCACAGAAGTCAACCGACTCATCCGACTCCAGACCGGTAAGGACAAGCTGATCATCCGCCAACCAGTATCCTTTCAGAACCGCACCTACTACAACCTCCACCGCCTGCTACGGGCCGTCGACGGAAATACCCTGCTGTCGAAACTTAAATCCGAAGACCTCGCCGCCGAACACGAGACATTCCTTCCCCCGTTAGAGCTGCTTTCCGCCTTCCGGCAATACCCTTTTATTATGACCAATACCTCCCGCCTCACCGAATCCTGTCAGATCACCATGGACTTCGGCGTATACAAGAACAAACGGCTCTTCTCCGCCAGCCGCGAAGACGACAAGGTACTGCTGGAGAAATTAGCCTGGGAAGGCTTCCGCCAGCGCTACGGCCTCACAAAGAAACACCGGGACCGGCTCATCAAAGAGCTCCGCATCATCGACGAGATGGGCTTCACGGCCTATTTCCTGATCACCTGGGACATGATCCGCTACGCCCAGGGCCGGGGCTTCTACCACGTCGGTCGGGGCAGCGGCGCCAACTCCCTGGTAGCCTACTGCCTTCGCATCACCGACGTCGATCCTATAGAACTCGATCTATACTTCGAACGGTTCCTCAACCCCCATCGGTCGAGCCCGCCCGACTTCGACATCGACTT
>JAFDYE010000427.1 GCA_018267585.1 Bacteroidota bacterium | reverse complement strand
GGGTAGGGCAGTAGGCCATCCCCTATTTAATTTTTTTAAAAGAATGTATGAAAAGAATAGTACTCATTTGTTGTGTCTGCTGCTGCTTTATGGTCTCTTTCGCGCAAAATGTGGGTATCGGCACCACCGCACCGGATAATTCAGCAAAGCTGGACATTCAAAGCACTGCCAGGGGGCTGCTGATCCCATCCATGACCCAGTCGCAGGTATACGCCATCCCGGCTCCCGCCACCGGCCTGTTGCTCTTTCAGACCGACCATACCCCGGGATTTTATTATAATGCCGGGACACCGGCGGCGCCGTCCTGGCAGCCCGTCTCATCCGCCGCCGGTCCAACGGACTGGAAACTTACAGGGAACGGCGGGACGGACGCTGCCACCGATTTTGTAGGAACCGCAGACAACAAACCCTTTCTCTTCCGGATCAACAATGTTACAGCAGGTTATCTGGACTCATTGAAGGCAAAGACATTTTTGGGGTATGGGGCGGGCCATACCGGCTCTTCCGGATATGGAAGTGTTGCAGCGGGGAAGAACGCGCTGGCCATGGATTCGACGGGCATTGCGCTCGTTGCCGTGGGGGACAGCGCGCTGAGCAGTTCCAATCAGAGCACCGGTTCGGTGGCAGTGGGCTATTATACTCTCGCCGGGACACCCTACAGTCTCAACAACACTGCTGTTGGCAGCTACTCGCTAAACACCGCGTCCGGAACTTACAACACGGCCACCGGAGCGTATTCCCTTTTCCAAAATACCCAGTCCGGAAATACGGCAAAAGGATTCGGTACGCTTGGCCAGAATATCCTGGGGGGCAATAATACCGCATTTGGCCTGAACGCTCTTGGTTCTTATTCATCCGACTACGGGTCGTATCAGAATACCGCGGCTGGGATGAATGCGCTATATGCGAACGAGAGCGGAGGCTCCAATACAGCGAGCGGCTATAATGCTTTGGCGAACAACAGGACAGGAGGATACAACACGGCCACCGGCAATGCAGCGCTCCTTTACAACATCACCGGAGGCAGCAACACCGCTACTGGTGACAGTGCCCTCGCGTCGGCCAATGGCAGCTCGGGGACCGCTATCGGAGCCTATTCCCAGCAGAACGGAGGACCGGGGCCGGAAGGCAAGACCACCAGCGTCGGCGCCTACTCCCTTCGCAACAATGCAGCCGGCGTGCTTTCCACGGCCGTCGGCGCCAATGCGCTATATTATAATTCAGGCAAGGCGAATACCGCCACCGGCTATTATGCGCTGTCGGGAACAGGCCAGAATGGGGACGACAATACGGCCTTCGGCGCCTATACGCTAATGCGGGTAGTCGTCAACGATGTGGGAAATACCGCCTATGGCAATTATGCCTTAACGTATAGCGCTGGCGGCGACTACAATACGGCTGCGGGCTTTGCCTCCCTGTATATCCTGCAGTCTTCAAAATACAATACCGCGATCGGCGCTCTTGCCGGATCACAGCATTATCTGAGCCACGCCAATGTCATACTGGGCGCCAACTGCGACTTTAGCACCGACGGGTTGACCAATTGCATAGTCATTGGCCAGGATGTGGCCTGCACGGACAATAACCAGGTAAGGATCGGCAATCTGGCTACCAATTCCATCGGAGGGCAGGTAGGATGGTCGACGCTCAGCGACGGCAGATTTAAAAAGAACATCCGTGAAAATGTAAAAGGTCTCGATTTCATCCTCCGACTGAAGCCGATCACCTACAATCTGGATATCGATATGATCAATGACAGGCTTCATCCAAAGGGAGTCGGCGCGCTGGCCGGGGCTGCTGATGGTCCAGGCAAGCTGGCGGCAGTCGCCAAAGAACCGGGGACGCCGACGACGGGCTCAAAAGGACCGGCAACGATGACTGCAGTCGCAAAGGTCTCCGACGCACCGAATGCGGCGATGAGAACGGCGATGATCGCCAGCGGGCGCATGGTCCATTCGGGGTTTGTTGCCCAGGACGTCGAAAAAGCAGCCCTGGACGCAGGTTTCAATTTCAGCGGCGTAGACAGGCCGTCCTCGGAAAATGGCCTCTACGGATTGCGATATGAAGACTTTGTCGTGCCGCTGATAAAGGCCGTTCAGGAACAGCAGCACCAGATCGAAACGCTCCAAAAAGGAAACAGCGATATAAATAAAAGGATAGAACGGCTCAATGAGAAGATCAAAGAGCATTAAACCGATACAGCCGATGAGACAGATTATTATTACCCTCTTCCTCCTGGCGGCAATGGATAGCATGGCCCAGGAAGTCGTCCGCGTGCAGAAAGGAGCGAAGTTTACGGTTGAAAATGGCGCCCTTCTGACCATTGCCGGCGGAATGGCGCTGGAAAAAGGAAGCGGTCTGACAAACAATGGCAAGATCACCTTGTTAAGGAATGCCGTCGGCGGACAAGCCGACTGGATAGACAGCTCGGATATGTCCTATTCTTACGGAAGTGGAGTAGTCGTATTCAACAGCAGCGGCGACCAGAAGCTGCTATCGGTCGATAGCTTTCACCGCATCGAGGTTGACGCAGGCAGCATACATTTGGCAACGGATATCGCCGCAGACCAGTGGTACCTTATCAACGGCAGGATCAGCACGGGACGGTTCAAAGGCGTCGTTCTATCCTCTTCCGATACGGCGGTAGCAGCGGACAACAGCAATACCAATTTTACAAAGAGCTGGTTCGATGGTGGTCTTCGGCGCAGATTTAGCAGCAATTCGGCGAATACCTTCTTTTTTCCGCTCGGCGATCCAAATCTATCCCACCTGCTGGTAATGGATGGTCTGAAGACCGCCCCATTGAACAATATCAGCTATCTGGATGCGTCTTTCGGCCCCAAGCCGGGAACAGATGCCGGGCTGATCCTCCAGGAGAACGGTACCCCCTATACGATGATCAACGATGCCGGTGTATGGTATGTAACACCGGATAAGGAGCCTACGGCGGGCAGCTATGACCTGCTGCTCTACCTGGATGGATTCACCGGTCTTGTCGACAATTCGTTCACGATCCTGAGAAGACCCGACAGCTCAAAGACGGCATCCGACTGGGAAGTACCGGAAAAAAGCGCGCTGCCAGCTGCAGGAACACCCGGTCGTACGGTCGCAGGAGGGTATGCAAAAAGAAACAGCATGAGCAGTTTTAGCCAATACGGTATCGGCATGACCTCGACCCCTCTTCCCGTGACCCTGACTGATCTTAAGGCCTACAGGATCGATCCGGCGAAGGTGGGTCTGGAATGGCAGACCCTGACCGAAGTCAATAACAGGGGCTTCAACGTAGAAAAAAGGCAGGACAACGACACTTCCTTCTCTTCCTCCGGCTTCGTACCGTCCGCCGCACCGGGAGGAAATAGCAGCGTAGTGTTATTCTACACCTATACGGACGCAAACGCCTATCATGGGGTCACCTATTACCGGCTTAAGCAGACGGACCTCGATGGTCATTATACCTATACGCTCGTGAAGGCCGTATCCGGTGACGGCGCTGCCGGCGTTTCCGTTCTGCTCTATCCCAACCCCAGCCAGGGGCAGTTCAGCATCCGGATGGATGGGGCCGCCGGAACACAACACTATGTACGGATCGTTGACGAAAAGGGGGCGATACTGAAGAGCATGCTGCTCATGGGGAATGAGGCGCTGCCCGTGACGGGACTGCGACCCGGAACTTATGTCGTACAGATACCGGATGCTTTTGGACCCGGCAAGCTATTCGCGGAGAAAATAGTGGTGTTAAAATAAGCTGAAATCGACTAAACCCTGATTATTGGAAAATTTTTCGAGATTTTATAGTTTCAATGGCAGATTCCACCCGGTTATTGTCGCGTATACACCCTTGATAGTTGGCTTTTATAAGTCATCTTTGTATCCGTAAGCGCGCGACTATTCCAAAATCATTTTAACAATTAAAAAAATCGCCATGTCAAACAACAGCGTATCATTACACCGGGTTATAAAGGCATCTCCTGAAAAAGTTTTCCGTGCATTTTCCGAGGCTAACGCTATCGCATCCTGGATACCGCCTTATGGGTTTTTGTGTACTGTCCATAAATTTGATTTTAAAACAGGCGGCCAACACAAGATGTCATTTACCAATTTCTCTACCGGCAACAGCCACTCTTTTGGAGGGGAATACCTGGAGATAAAGCCCAACGAGTTCCTGAAATATTCGGACAAATTCGACACCCCTGGTCTGCCTGGCGAGATGACGACCAGCGTTTGGCTAAAACAGGTTGTCTGCGGCACAGAGCTGAAGATAATACAGGAAGGAATACCTTCCGTTATACCTGCGGAAATGTGCTATCTCGGTTGGCAGGAGTCGCTGGAGAAACTGATGAAATTAGTAGAGCCGGTGATCCCGGATGCATAGCTAGTGCATGGCCCCCCCTTTGTCCAGGGGATTCGGGCCCAGGGTCTGGACAGCTCCATGGGCCGTGGTCTTCAGCTCATCAAGATTGATCTTGTCCCTGAATGCCTGGCGGAATGCCTCGGTTGGCCCCTTCAGCAGGATGATCAGCGTGCCGTATTCGCGCGCAAAGGGCGTCGCGATGCTGTCGACCAGCCGGGCCGATCTGAACTCCTTGATGAAGCGATGCTGCATCTCCTGTGTGTCGTCGGTGACGAGCAGGAGTACATCGAACCGGTCGTAGTCCCGCGGCATCCAGTAAAGAAAGCTGGCATTGTCGCTGTATGCCGGTGGCAGCCGGTACTTCGGGCCATAGTAGTTGACGGCCCCGGCCTCTCCGTAGTTGTCGCAGAACAATAGCGTGTGGGCCTTCTCCGTGTCGTCGAGAGACGCGTAGGCCCTGGCCACCTTTTGGGTCATCTCCTCCCAGGACAACATATCCGCGAAATCCTGCGGCAGGGAATGGTGCTGCTGGTCCTCCCATCGGAGGGCTCCCACGGTACGCGCCAGGGGGTGCCGGACGTAGTATTCAGCCAGCGGAGCCGGGGCCCTGAAGGGGAGCAGAAGGGGGACCAGCCGGATGCCTATGAAAAGGCTGAAGGCAAGCATCGCCAGTTTCCACCATTTGTTTGCCCATTCCTCCAGCCGCGGAGCGCCGAACGCAAACAGCACCGGATAGGCGCCTTGCGAATAGTAGCTTTTTCCATGCCCTGCCATCAGTAGTGCGAGCGTGACGACGAACGCCCAGGCTATGAAACGGTACTGTCTGATCCGTGCCGCCCAGACAAGACCGGTCACCCAGGTAAAGATAGTAGCCACATTGTACAGCAGCTGGTCCGTCAGAAAAGCCCAGGGATTTAGGTATTGGAGCTGGCTGTTCTCGAGGGTCTTCATATGGTAGACGACCGGGAAGCCGTGCCGGGCCTCCCAGAGAAGGTTCGGCAGGAAGAGCAGGACGCCAAGGCCGATGGCAAGATAGAAATGACGGTTGGCAAGCACCTTTCGGTCCCTGGTGAGGAGAAGGCCGGCGAGCAGGCCGGTGGCCCAGAAGGCCATTGTGTATTTGGCGAGCAGGCCGATGCCAAAGCTGATGCCGGCAACGTAGAGGTGCATGGGCTTTCCGGTCTGCTGGTACCTGATCAGCCCGTAAGCCATCGCGGTCCAGCAGAATATATCCAGGAAGTTCGGCATAAAGAGGAATTGCATCCTGAGCCAGGCGCCCGCTACAAAGGGCATCCAGGCCAGGACCAGGGCGAACCAGCGACCGCCCAGATGAAGCGTCAGCCGGCCCACGAGAACATAGGTTAACGCACCTATGAAAGAAGGCCATATCCTGATCGCCCACATCGCGCCGCCCAGGAGATTGGTCAGCCAGGCGAAGACAGAGAGCAATGGCGGCGCCTCCATATAGCCCCAGGCCATATGCCGGGCCTCTGCCAGGTAAAGGAACTCGTCCCTGTGCGGACCCCAGGAGGGGTCCTGAAGGAAGAAGGGCAGGGCCAGTTTGACCAGCGCGAGGATATAGAGGAGGTGTTTCGGTTTAATAGACAAAAGATAGAAAGAGCGGGGGGGATCCGGGGGGAAATTTGACCATCAGCAGGAAATCGGTGTCGTCTGGCCCCTTTTAGGGCACGCCGCGAGCGCGATGAAGGTCGGCGGGTTTTGACTAAACCAAACGCAGTTTTGGATAAATCCGGCCGGGCAAATACGCGCAACTTTGTGATAACAAAAGGATAAAAGTATGCGCGTTTTCGTTACCGG
>JAFDYE010000426.1 GCA_018267585.1 Bacteroidota bacterium | reverse complement strand
GAACTGTACAACAGGTACAGCCCGAAGATGCTGGCCGTCTGCTATCGGTTCGCCCACAACCGGGAAGATGCTGAGGATATGCTGCAGGAAGGATTTATAAAAGTATTTTCCCAAATGCACACCTTTCAGAACAAGGGTGCTTTTGAGGGCTGGATCAGGCGCATCATCGTCCACACCTGTATCAACAACCTCAAAAAGAACAAACGATTCAACGAGAGCCTGGATATCGTGCATGCGCACGGCGTTCAGGTTCGCGAAGAGAGTGTCCCTTCCATCGTACAGGCCAAACAGGTAGTTGAGTGTATCCGGCTACTGCCCATTGGCTACCGGACCGTCCTGAACCTGTATGCGATCGAAGGCTATTCACACAAGGAAATTGCAGACATGCTGGACATCGAAGAAAGCACCAGCCGATCGCAATATACCAGGGCAAAACAAATGCTGGAAGATATCCTGATCAAAAAGAAGATACTACCAAAACCACGGGAGAAGTCCGAATGGCTCGTCGCAATCCGTTAACTGAATCCAAATCCATGAAAACATCCCTAAAACTGATTGACAAATGAAGGAGAGCAACTTCTATAGTGACGATTTTGAGCAGCTGATCAGGGAAAAGACAGAGCAATACAAAATGTACCCTTCTGAAAAAGTATGGAAAGGGGTTCACGGATCATTGCACACTAAAAGAAAGTGGTTCATTGGAAGCATGGCTCTGCTGGTTGGAGGGATCCTTTTCCTGGCCGGCAGAGAACTGATAGCCCCCTCTGCTCATCCTGTATTGGCTACGAAAGGTCTTGCCGCCAGCGACTCTGGAGCAGCCCTGTCGAGACTCGCATTGCCCTCCGCTACCCATCGCCATCCTGCACTCGCCGCCCTCCACGCTCCAAATAATACGACACCGGCCGCCCGCCACTATAACGGCTCCGACGCCACCGGCGACGAAGACAGCCAGTCCCCAAAAGGAATTACCATAACGCTCAGCCACCTGGTCATCAGCCAACCCGATCTCTCCGAGTTCCTGAGCCACGCCGTCGCGCTTCCTGACCACGCACCGGCTCTGCCCGTCATCGCAGCCAGGACAGGCTCCTCCTCTGCAGCCGGTACACCCGATGCCGTTGCGGCCCGCCTCACCCGCAACCCGGCCGAATCTGAACAGCGCGGCATGACCGGCGAGACGACAGAAGAGACGGATGGCATCACGGCCCAAAGCGTCCTTGAAAGCCTTAGCGGAAGAGCCGCACAGGCCCGCTATAACCACCAGGGACGCGACCTGGCCCATATCAAAGCAGGCAGCTCCACCCTGGCAAAAAGGAGACTGGTCGACTCCGCCTCTTCCGCCGGTAAAGCCTCCGCCACCTCCATCGCCGAATCCGAAGACCGCGCACGCATCAACTGGCTCCATGACTATGCTCTATATACTTTAGCCGTCTCCCAACGCCAGCCCAGGACCTATTTGCAGCTGACCCTGTCCCCGACAGTCAACTACCGTTCGCTGTCCGGCGGAGACTACGGTCTCAGCAAATTCAACGGTCCCAACGCATTGGCGCACCCCGGCGACGTGCAGCGCTATGTCGACCACTCGCCTGCGCTGGGCTTCCAGGTCGGCGGCAGCATCCTCTACCGCGTCACACGCAACCTCTCCATCAAAGGAGGTCTGCAGTTCAATTTCAGCCGCTACATGATCAAGGCCTATACCACCAACGACGCACAGCCCGCCACCATCACCCTGAGCTCTTATTACGGCTATGTCATGGACTCCCTTACCAGCCTTACAAGAATGGGTAACTTTGGCGGAAGAACGCAGGTATCTTTCAGCAACGACTACTACCAGCTGTCCGCACCCATCGGCTTTGAGCTGAGAGTACTCGGCAACGAAAGACTGCAGTTTAACATAGGCGCCACTATACAGCCAAGCTACCTGCTCAATACGAACTCCTATATGCTCAGCTCCGACTACCAGAACTATCTAAAGGCGCCGATGCTGTTCAGACGCTGGAATATCAATGGCGGGGTCGAAGCCTTCATGACCTACAAACTGGAAGGCGTCCGCCTGCAGGCAGGTCCGGAGTTCCGCTACCAGCTGCTCTCCACGTACAACAGCCAGTACCCTCTCACCGAAAACCTGAAAGGGTATGGGTTTAAGCTCGGTATCGTGAAAGAGCTGCCCTAGCCCCGGAAGCTCCCTTAGCCGCCACTCGGATTTTCCCCGTAATTTTGCCAAATGAAATATCCCGTTGCGCTGATCCTCGGCCTGACCATCGTAGCATGCAAGAACCCCCGACAGACCGCGTCCTCCGGCCAGGACTCGATACCCCCGAACGACACGACCAATGCCTTCTTCCCGGTAGCCGAATACCTGGAAACGGAGATCCTGCACGTCGACTCCGTCCCCCTGGCCTTAAAGAAATACACGACCGTCAACAACAGGACAGACTCCGAATTCATCCAGGTGCCCGAATTCAACACGCTGGCCAAACAATTCCTTCCGCAGGAGCTGCACGACGGCCGTTTTGAAAAGGACTACACCGAAAGCTCGTTCAGGGATAAGTCTACTGAATCCGTCACCTTTACGTATTCGACGACGGCCGAAGAACTACCGCTCAAACGCGTAGACGTACAAACGATCCCCCATAACGGATCGCAACGGGTAAAGAGCATCTACCTCGAAAAGAATTACAGCTCCGGCGACAGCCTGATCACCCAGAAGATGTACTGGCGCGCCGGGAAAAGCTTTCAGATAGCCACCCGGACCACCCTGAGGGGCAAGCCCTCCGTTGACCAGCTGCTCAAGGTGGTCTGGGACGAAGAAGAAGACGAATAAACATGACAGCAGAACAATTCAGCCAGATCGCCCATACTATCCCGCTTAGTCCGGGCATCTACAAATATTTCGACGAAAAGGACGAGCTCGTATACGTAGGAAAAGCAAAAAGCCTTCGCAAACGGGTGAGCTCCTATTTCTCCAAAACCTTTACCAGCTATAAGACATACGAGCTCGTACAGCGCATCCGCCGCATCGAATTCACGATCGTCAATTCCGAACAGGACGCATTCCTGCTCGAGAACTCGCTGATCAAGCAGTTCCAGCCAAAGTTCAATATCAACCTCAAAGATGACAAGAGCTACCCCTTTATCGTCATCAAGAACGAACCCTTTCCCCGCGTGTTTCTCACGCGCCGCAAGATCAACGACGGCTCGGAATACCTGGGACCTTTTACCTCCGTGGGACGCGTCCGCGAGCTCCTCGACCTTGTGAAAAGCAATATACAACTGAGGACCTGCCAGCTCAATCTCTCCGACGCCCAGATAAAAAAGGGCAAGTACAAGGTCTGTCTCGAATACCATCTCGGCAACTGCAAGGGCCCCTGCGAAGGCCTGCAGACCCGCGAAGACTACCAGGAAGGGCTCCTGCAGCTGAAGAACATCCTGAAAGGGAACCTGGGTCCGCTGATGCAGGCGTTCAAAAAAGAGATGAGGGATCACTCCGAAAAGCTCGACTTCGAAAAAGCCGAACAGCTCCGCAAGAAGCTGCTCCATCTCGAGAGCTACGAGGCCCGGTCGGTCATCGTCAGCAGACATCTCAGCAATGCCGACGTCTTCTCTATCGCCCGCGACGGCGACCTGGCCTATGTCAACTATCTTATGATCGAGACAGGTACCATCGTCCAGACCCATACCACGCAGGTCGAGACCCATTTGGAAGAGTCGGACGAAGAGGTCCTTGCCTTTACCGTAGCGCAGCTGCGCGAGACCTTCAACAGTATGTCGAAAGAGCTGATACTGCCCTTTAACATCGACTACCCCGAAGATGGCGTCATTCAGACAATACCAAAGGGAGGAGACAAAAAAAAGCTGCTCGACCTGTCGGAGAAGAACGTCGGCTATTTCAGGGAAGAGCTGCGGAAGAAAAAGATATTGCAGCTGGAAGGAAAGACCCTGGACGAACGCAAACAGGTGCTCTATCAGCTGATGGAGGACCTGCAGCTGGCCGAGCTTCCGGTGCATATCGAATGCTTTGACAACTCAAACTTCCAGGGCAGCTATCCGGTATCGGCAATGGTCTGTTTTCGCGACGGCGTGGAGAGTAAAAAAGACTACAGGCACTTCAATGTAAAAACAGTGGTTGGTATCAACGACTTTGCAACCATGAAAGAAGTCGTCCACCGACGCTACCGGCGGCTGCTGGATGAACAGCAGTCATTGCCGCAGCTCGTGATCATAGACGGAGGCAAGGGGCAGCTGAGCGCAGCAATGGAAAGCATCACAGAGCTCGGGCTGACGGGCATGATGACCGTTGTGGGGCTGGCGAAGAATGAAGAAGAGATATTCTTTCCCGGAGATACCGAGTCCATCAAACTGCCTTATAACAGCGATAGTCTGCATCTCGTACGCCGCATCCGCGACGAAGTGCATCGCTTCGGTATCACCTTCCACCGGCAGAAAAGGAGCAAGGGAACGTTCACCAATGAGCTGGATAAAATAGAGGGTATCGGCAAGAGAACAGCCGATCAGCTCCTGAAGCAGTATCGATCCGTCAACAAGATAAAACAGCTGAGCCTCGACGAGCTGTCGGCTGCTGTGGGGCCGGCAAAAGCGAAGTTGATCTACGATCATTTTGCTCCACAGACCAGGTAAGGGGAAGTATTCAGGCCTGCGGTTGGGGCAAAAAAAAGGGGCCCGGATAGACATCCAGCCCCGTTTTTAAAATCCAATATCCTATGAAAAACCATTGTAAAAGTAGTAAAAGAATTTTATTCAGCAATACCCGCTTTTGGGTATTTTTAAAAAAATATTTTGTAATAACTAATTAATTTATAGTTACTTATTTGACGCACAATAAAAAAGGGCGCTGTCAGTTGACGGCGCCCTTTTTTACAATTATTTTATGATCTTAATACGACCAGAGATCCTGTTCGTAGTTGAAGATCTTCTCCTTGAT
>JAFDYE010000425.1 GCA_018267585.1 Bacteroidota bacterium | reverse complement strand
GCGAACCTTTCTCTCCGGCATATTCCGCGGCGCCGTAGCCTTCGTAAAGACCCATTATCTCATGGGTGATCCGTTGTGCTTGCTCTGTAGTCATAAGTGGATAAATTTAAATAAAAAGTGCGGCCCGTATGTGGCCGCACCGAAATGATAACATTTAATTTATTTCAGTATCCACATCTTCTGGTTCAGGTCGTCCGAAGCGAAACCCTGATTCGACAGGGCCGCACGGTAGTTCGCAGCATTTACCGTCTGCTCGGCAACAGGATACGCCCAACGCACAGGAACTATACCGTTGTTGCCTACGCCACTGCCGCCGTCAAAGGACGGAACACCCGTCCTGCGCCAGTTGTAATACGACTCGTAGCCCGAGTTTTCGAAAGAGGCGATATATTTCTGCAGCACTATCTGGTTGATCGCTATACCCGGCGTAGTTGAAAGCTTTACGGTCGGTTGGGCATAATATGCTGCAAAATCAAACGTCACCGGATATGGCTGCACGTCGGAAGTGGAGGTTCCGCTGGGTGGCAGAAAATAAGCAGTGAATCCGGGCTGCGCCACATCGATACCATAGAAAGCAAAGGAATTGGTGATGCCCTTCCTGTACCAGTCTTCGGCATTACCGGCAATCCACCCGCGCACTATAGCCTCAGCGATATTAAAACACATCTCCTTATAACCGACCAGAACGTTCGGCTCGCCCGTAAAGTTGGAGTAGTAACGCTTCCGGTTGATGAAAGAATACAAACCCCCGTTCGCGTTATTGTACATCGTCGCCAGCGGCTCACCCGTGCTGGCCCCGGCAAAATACTTGTACTGCGCCGGATGAAGAGAATCGTTGCCAACCAGCGCCCATGCCGGCTCGGAAGTAACAAATACACGAGCGTCGTTCAGCGTCGTCATCGCGCTGATATAGGTCTTCGCCATGTTGAACCGCGTTGCGATCGAACCGAAGTTACTCGGATTGAAAGGATAAAGGCTATACGTATTTGTGCCCCCCGGGTTGAAGTTGAACTTCAGGTCGTCGTCCTGACTCTGGAATATCGGATACTTGCCCGGATTGTTGATGATATTGCCAAACTGCGAGGCCACATTCAGCGTAGCGTCGGAAGTCTTGCCACTCAGGCTGATCAGCACCCGCAGCCGGAAGCTGTTGACCAGCCGCTGCCAGTTGACCAGGTTATTCGTCTGCCCGCCGTAATAGATGTCCTGGTTCTTGTCCAGCAGGTTATTGATGTCGCCCGCCGCGATCAACGACGCCAGCTCGGTATTGGCCGTGTCCAGCACGTTCAGCACATACTGGAAGACCTTCTGCTGCGATGTATAGGAAGGCGTTAGGTTAGAGAGTCCCTCCAGGTCGTTGCCCAAAGGAATATCGCCGAACAGCATGGTCATATTATAGTAATAATAGGCCCGGACAAATCTGCCTACTGCCTTGTACGGGTTGACCGCCGGCAGCAGTTTGGCAGCCTCGCTCTCCATCTGCACGACCTGCTTCAGCACTGTGTAAGAATCAAATGATCCGTTGGTCCAGGAATAGATATTGTTGTCATAATAATCGTAGTTGCTGCAGTGATACTGGTTCCAGCGGTGAGCGCCGTCCCAGGATTTAATTCCTTCCGACGACCCCGTGACGCTGAGCGCACCTGGTTTTACCATACCCGACATGTCGTTCAGCACGGTTCCCAGGATCAGCTTGGGCGGCACGCTGGAAGGATTGTTCGGGTCGACTTGCTTTTCATTGATCTGCTTGTTGCACGACGCAGCCACGAGACCGGCCATAAGCAGCAGAAATAAATATTTTCCCTTTTGCATATTTTGATCTTTGTAAGATTAGAAGGAGAAATTGAGGTTAATACCATAGCTCCGCGTCGTCGGCGTCTGCAGGCCGGACGAACTGGAAGGAGTAGCGCTGTATTTCCCGTTATTGCCAACAGAATAAACACCCTGACTGTATTGGTCCACATCCAGGTCCTTATATTTATCCGGGAAGAAATACAGCAGGTTCCTTCCTACCAGCGAGACGCTTGCATCGCTGATAATGCTCCGCTTGCCAAATACAGTGGACGGTATCTTATAAGTAATGGCGACTTCCCTCAGCTTGGCATAGGTCTTCTTAACGATGTCCAGATCGGGAATGGAAGCCGCACGCGTTACGAACGGCTGCACCTGGCTCTTGACCGTATTCTTCGTTTCATTCAGATCCTTCATGTTGACGATATTCCCCTTGACGGGATCCAGCTGAATGCCGTTGGTGCCCGTCAGGATCACCCCATCCCCCGTAAACGCAGCTACATTCGCTTCGTCGGAAGGCCTCGCTGCACCCAGCGCGCCGGCCGCACTCTCGGTATGCCGGCCAGCCTGCAGGGTCTTCTTTCTTACATAGTCTTCCACAACGCCTCCCACCATACCGTCAAATTGGAAGCGCAGCGCAAAGCCTTTATAGCTGAGGGTATTGACCAATCCCCACTGCCAGTCCGGATCACTGTGCCCGTATACCTTCCTGGCGGAACTGCCCACATCCGAATACCTCAGATAGACGCCCGACTGGGGATCGATGACCATTTTGCCGTCCGGCGTACGCACAAACGCATCGTCATAGACCAGGTCTGTCCTTGCACCGTCCTTTTCATAGTTGTCGGGTTTGCTGACATAATTGGTCCACTTCCTCTTGAACGTGAAGAAATTGGCCGTTACATTCCAGCTGAAGCCGTCCCGGTGAGAGATCGGCGTACCGTTGACCACCGCCTCCCAGCCATCGTTGGTATACCCGTCGCCATTGGTCCGGTAACCCGAATAACCCGAGGCCTGCGACGTCAGCTGTTGAACGATACCCGTATTCTTGTAATGATAGCGGGTGACGTCCAAACCCAGCCTGTTGTTTAGGAAGCGAATGTCCAGACCGGCTTCAAAGGCCTTCCGTTCAGAGGTTTGGATATTATTGCTGATCACGACATCAGTGTAAGCCGCGCTGACCTGGTTGTTATAGGTTGGGCTGAGCGTATAGGTCTTCGAGAACAGATAAGCAGGACCGTTGTAAGGAGAAGCCCAGTAATACCCATACCCGCTGGCAGGAGTGCCGGTGATATCAGGTGAAAACGAGGCGCTGGTGCCACCGCTCTTACTGGATGCATATGAGCCTCTGACCTTCAGGAAGGAGATCGCGCTGGGCAGGTGCACATACTCCGAAATGACCGAAGCCAGGTTGAAGGAAGGATAGAAATAGCTGTTTGTATTCGACGGCAGGGTCGAAGACTTATCCACGCGGCCCGTGATATTCGCCGTTATATACGACCTGTACCCGAGATCCAGCGAGTAGTAGGCGCTCAGCACCAGCATGCTCGACCGGTAGCTGATACCCGTCACGGGATTCAGCGAGTTGGCGAAATTATAGATACCGGGAACGTTCAGGTAGTTCGTCGACGTGAAATCGGAATTGAACGTCTGATTCCTGACGGTGCCGCCGGCAAGCGCCTGCAGATCGAGGAAACCGGCGATCTCATTGCGATGATACCTTACCTGCAGGTCTTCGTTGGTCTCGAACAATGACCTCCTGTCCTCCCGGTAATCACCCTGCCGAAGCTCGCGACCGTATACCCCGGCCGAGTAGGGCAGCTTCTCATTGTTCATCATGTCGTATGCCGTCATGCTGGGACGAAATTGAAAGTCCACGCTGTTGTTGAGCTTGTAGTTCAGCGAGAGATAGCCGTACTCGTTGTTCTGGTAGTGCCCGCGCAGCCACTCGTACGACATGAAATAAGGGTTGTTATACCGGTAGTACTCTGCATATTTCTGCTGGATGCCTGCCTTGCCTGGCTGCCAGTAGTCTTTCATATCGTTCATAGACCAGTCTGCGCCACCCCACAATATGATATTGTAGATGATGCTATTCGGACCGTATTGAACGTCCGGCACGTTTGGTGTCGATTGCCGGCTGAAGTTAAAATAGGTCGTAAGACTTAGCTTCGGATTGAAACGCTGGATGACGCTGGCGGTAAAATTCGCATTGTTCAGCTTCGTGTTAGGAACGACACCCTGCTGGTACGTATTTCCGGCCGAGATACGAATATCTGTTTTCTCCGTAGAAGAGCTGACCGCAATGCTGTTGGTAGATAGAACACCTGTCTGGATGAACTTCCTCAGGTTGTCCTTACCGCGCGCGACCCACGGTGTAGGCTGAACGTGACCAGTGAACGACTTTCCGTCGGCAAACGTCGTCTTATAGGTCTGGCCTGGCGTATAAGTGCCATCATACTGAGGCAGCAACTGGCCCCTGAACTGCGGGCCCCAGACGTCATAGTCATAGTCATTTACGCCGACACCCACGGCGCCCGTTCCGAAATAGGAAGCAGGGCTCGATCCCCCGCCGCCAAACGCGTATTTGCCATTGTCTCCGGGACCATAAGTGTCCTGGTACTTTGGCAGGGCAATAAACCCACTGTTGATCTGCGTGCTCGAATTGACAGTCACCAGCGTCCTGGCCTTTGCCTTCGAACCCTTCTTGGTCGAAATGATAATGGCCCCGTTCTTACCCTGGAAACCATACAAAGCCGCCGCATTCGGTCCCTTCAGTATCGTAAAGGTCTCGATATCGTCGGGATTGATATTATAGGTGTCCGACGCAATAGGCACGCCGTCAACCACGAATAAAGGACGATCCTCGGGATTGTTCTCACCGCGGATGATCACGTCCGGCGAATGGCCGATCTCCGAATTGATGTTCACCGCAAGCCCGGCCGCATTACCCTTCAGCGAGTTTACAGGGTTGGGCTCCCGGGCAGCGGTCAGCTGAGAAGCATCGATGGCCTGGATCGCATATCCAAGGCGCTTGGCCTCTTTCCTGATACCAGTGGCAGTGACCACCACCTGGTTCAGCTCTTTGGCATCGGCCGCTACCGCAATCGTCAGATCACCGCCGTTAACAGGCGCCTCGGTGCTGGCTACACCGACACCCGATACCACCAGGACATCCCCTTCTTTGGCTTTGATGGCAAAGCTCCCATCCACTGCTGTGGAAGTGCCGATACGCGTCCCTTTGATAACTACTGAAACGCCGGCAATCGGCGACTGGTCTGCCTTTGAGAGGACGTGACCCGTAATGGCCTTTTGCGCAAATGTAAATAGAGGGAACAGGAGGATTAGCAAGAGAATCCCCCTTGAGCAGTTCGTTTTCTTACTCATAAATACAGTGTGTTTATTAAATATGTGAAAAGCCGGAACCCAAAGAACGACCCGGGAAAAACATTCTTTCGGTCCGATACCGCCACTGTTGGATACTGAACTCCTTACAATGCGGTAGGAAAAACAATGCAGCTAAATTATCCGGACAATGTGACTGGAAGGTTAGCGAGGATTTAAGTAAATGTTAAGAGTTTATAAATACTAAACGGATGTTAAGTATTTGTAAATAGGGGTAAACACTTGATTACAAGCCGACGGTAGGCCACATCATAGTCATGGCGGGCCTTTCATCGCGCGGCAAGGTGATAGCCGGATGAGGGGAGAAGGTAGACGACCGGGACAGCAGATGACCGCTAGAAAAGGTAGACGATGAGGATGAGCGCCTCGGTCTCGCCGATGTTCCTGAGCCTGTGAGGAGCGCGCCCGTCAAAAAAAAGGGTATCGCCTTCATGGAGCGTAAAGACCTCCTTATCGACCTGGTACTCGATATCGCCTTTTAAGATATACTTACATTCAAACGCGTCGGTCCGGATCATCTGTTTGCGGCCCGACTTTTTCCTGAGCTCGAGCAATACCACGTCGGTCGCCTGCGAGGTGACGGTCCTGGTGAGGATACGTTTGTAAGAAAATCCTTTTACCGGCTCTTTGCTGAACAGCTTTTCCTGCCCCTTCCGGATGATGAGGATATGGTTGTTGTTAAAACTGTCCTGCATGTCCTCGAAAAAGGTGCGGAGATCTTCTTCCAGGGAATGGATGATGTTGAATAGTACGGGCAGGGAAGGGACGGTACGATTATTCTCGATCTGGGAGATCAGGCCTTTGCTGACACCCGCGCGGGTCGCCAGCTGTTCGAGAGTAATATTCTTTTGGGTTCGTTTGGCCTTTATCTTATCCCCGATGAGAAGGAGAAGTTCTTCGTTCATGGTTTAAACTATATCATAAAGATACACGCTCATTCAAATAAGCGGCCAGTTCTCTGATATGATCCGTATTGATATAGTCTGCGTGCAGGTCCATCAGCTGCTTCCAGGCGGCCGGCGTATCCGGTGCGTCCCAGAAGCGCACGGGCAGATGGTGCTCGTGCGCGTCCCTGATAGCAGCTTCGATCAGTCGCTTGTCTGCATCCGGCAGTTCGGTCAGGCCATTCCAACGCGTGAGCCTGCGCAGATCATCGCTCATCATAACGATCCTGGACAACGCCTCCGGCGTATACGCACGGCCAAGGATCCCGTCAAAAGCGATAAAAGTGGGATAGGAATTATACAGCTCAGGGGCGGGGCGGTTACCACTGATCACCCACCTGATATCCGGACACTGCTCGAGCGCCGGGTATTTGTCCAGCAGCGCTATCAGCGCGGCAAGCGCAGCGACAGAGTCCTCCTTTACGTCGATCAGCATTTGCAGCCGGCGCGTCGTGTCAGAATAGGGATGACCGTTGTTCTTCTCCAGACAGGACAGCAAAGGCTTGATATAGTATTCTTCCAGGGTACGCCCGGCCTTGATCTCCTCCCTGCTGTGCCCGACGAGCACCCGGCCTTCCTGCAGCCAGATATCGGCCTCGATAGAGCCAAAACCAGCCTGCCAGGCCAGCCAGAAAGGAACGGCCTGTTCATAGTCGTTATGAGAATGCGTATTCGCGACAGAATACCGCTCTTTTCCTGTCATCAGCCAGCCGGGAAAGCCGGCGGCGGCGCCAGGCGCGGCCACAGCATCAACCGCGGATTTACCGGTGCCGCCAATCCCCGCGGACTGCGCCCTGAGCGAACTTACGGTCACGCACAAACAAACTGCAACGATCAGGGGAGCGAAGGACCATTTCTTCATGGTTGTAAGGCCTGGGGCCATTTTCCGGTGTAAAAATTTTTTTATCAAACGGATGCAAATTTCGGATATCCCTTCCGGCTACGGCCAGAAACCCGTAAAGTTACAATTTCTTAACTTCTGGGTAAAATAGCAGTAATATGTGATATAGAACTTTGGAAAACCACAGAAATGGAAAAGCGACCCGTAGATGTAGTTGTTTTATCGGACGTTCACCTGGGGACATACGGATGCCGGGCCAAAGAGCTAGTCAACTACCTGAAGAGCATTACGCCTAACATACTCATTCTCAATGGAGATATAATCGACGGATGGCAGTTTACCAAACGCTATTTCCCCGTCGCGCATATGATGGTCATAAAAGAGATCATCCAGTTCATCACCAACGGGACCCGGGTCTTCTATATCACCGGCAACCACGACGAGATGATGCGGCGCTATACCGATATCCAGATGGGCAATTTCACCCTGACCGACAAGCTGGTTCTCGAGATCGACAACAAGATGACCTGGATCTTTCACGGGGACGTCTTTGACAATACCACCAAGGGGAGCGCCAAAATCCTGGCGAAGCTGGGCAGCAGCGGATACAATCTCCTGATCCGTTTCAACAGATTCATTAACTTTATACTGAAATCCCTGGGCCGCGAGAGAGTATCTATCTCCAAGAAAGTAATGGCAGGGGTCAACGCCCTCAGCAAGGTCAACGAATTTGAGACGATCGCCGCCGAGCTCGCTATTGAAAAGAAATACGATTACGTTATCTGCGGGCATATTCACCAACCCCAGAAAAAGGTCGTTGAGACAAAAGACGGCAAAGTCACGTACCTGAACTCCGGAGACTGGGTTGAGCACCTCACCGCACTGGAATACCAGCAGAACGAATGGACCATCTTCGAATACAACGAAAAAGATTTCCCGGTGACCCAGACGATCGAGATGAAACCCAACGTGAACGTTATCACAGACGAAATAAATTTCTATATCAATTCACTCGCAGCTATCTAAAGGACTATGAAGATCTTTTACGCAGTTCAGGCA
The DNA here is from genome assembly GCA_018267585.1 of Bacteroidota bacterium. GTDB lineage: Bacteria > Bacteroidota > Bacteroidia > Chitinophagales > Chitinophagaceae > Puia. The sequence goes on along the minus strand of JAFDYE010000425.1, from coordinate 1,104 downwards.
ACAGGCAACGGCCATATCAGCAGGGCAATGGAATTACTCCCTTACCTTGAACGGTATGGCAAGGTCGACATCTTCCTGAGCGGCGCCAACAACAGTCTTCAGCTGGACTCTTCGGTCAGGTACCGCAGCAAAGGCCTCAGCCTTTTCTACACCAACAGCGGCGGTCTCAACTACTGGGAAATAGCCCGCCAGATCGCCCCCCTGCGTATCTGGAGAGAGGTCCGCGACCTCCCGGTCGAAAAATACGACCTGGTCATCAACGACTTTGAATGCATTACTTCCCTGGCCTGCGCCTTCAAAAAAGTCCCGTCCGTAAACTTTGGCCACCAGGCCAGCTTTATCTCGCCAAAAGTTCCCCGCCCGGAGAAAAAAGATCCCATGGGCGAATGGATCCTCCGCCACTACGCCCGCGCTACACAATATATAGGCCTCCATTTCAAACAATACGACGACTTTATCCTTCCCCCTGTGATCAAAAAGGACATCCTCCAGGCGGAACCGCAGGACAAAGGTCATATTACCGTCTATCTGTCCTCCTATAACGATTCCACGGTACGCCAACACCTGCAGTCGCTGAAGGAATTCCGCTTCCAGGTATTCTCCAAAGAGGTCAAACAGCCCGTTCAGGACGGGAACATCCTCTTCATGCCCGTCAACAGGAGCGCCTTTAATAAGAGCCTCATCAGCTGCAAGGCCATCCTCACCGGTGCAGGCTTCGAAACCCCGGCCGAAGCGCTCTATCTCGGCAAAAAGCTCATGGTCATCCCCATCCGGGGCCAATACGAACAATTCTGCAATGCCGCAGCGCTGAAAAAAATGGGGGTCCCCGTGCTGCGTACGCTGGACGCCGGTTTCGAACAGGTCTTCAGACCCTGGATGGACCAAAAGAGAAGACCGACACTCCACCTGGACTACTCGACGGAATCCACTGTCAGCTATCTGATGCATAATTGCTCGAATGAAAAGAAGAATGCGCTGGATCTCATTTATCCGGAGTTCGTCTTCAATTAGCTGGCCCCTCACCCACTCCCGAAAAAAATAGCGAGCTACAGGCCAGCTAATTGAAAAATAACCGAGCGATAGCGAAGGTTACGACCGAGACGG